>NZ_JBKJAD010000026.1:0-58455 GCF_048146105.1 Azonexus caeni | reverse complement strand
CATCGGCCTGGTGGCCGGCGCCATCCGCCCCGGCGACGGCAACACCGGCATCAAACTGATCGCCGCCAAAGACGACATCGACCTGCAGGCGCAGAGCGATGAAATGAAGTTCCAGGCCAAGCAGGAGCTGAAGATCGTCTCGGCGAATGCCCACGTCGACTTCGCGGCGGCGAAGAAGATTCACCTGGCGGTCAAGGGCGGCGCCAGCATCACCATCGACGGCGGGATCATCGTGCAGTGCCCGGGGACGATCACGGTGCATGCGAGCCAGAAGAAATTCAGTGGGCCGGAGGGGATCGGCTATGCCTTGCCCGAATTCATACAAACCGGCGATTTCAAGCGCCAGTACATCATTCACCGTGCTACCGACGGCGAACCGATTGCCCGCCAGAAATACCGCATCAGCCTGAGCGACGGTCGCGTCGTCGAGGGGATCAGCAATGAGCAGGGCGAAACCGAACTGGTCGAGTCCGACGCGCTGCTGATCACGACCATCGCCTTACTTTCGGATTGAACCTATGGAAAATTCGGCTGATATCCTTTCCCGCGACCTGACTGTATGCGAAGGCATGCACAAGGCTCACGTCTATAAGGCTTGCCTGCCGGGCATCATCATCTTCGTGCACGGCGTCAATTCCGATGGCGAATGGTATGAGCAAACCGAGGAGGGATTGATTGAGGGGCTCAACAAGCGACTCGGTCTGAATGGCTCGCAGGATTTCGCGTGGCCATTGGAAAAGGCCACCTACGAACCGGAAATCCTGGCTGGCGGAAAACTGAACGATACTCTTGATGGCAAGAACTTCGTCAAGGATGCCGAGCGCTCGCCCATCATCCGTTTCCGCTGGGGCTACAAACTTGCGGGCAAGCCCAAGAGCGATACCAATGCCATCGACGAGGAGAAGTTATACAAGCAGACCGGCTTCATCTGGCTCAACGAAATGGACGCCTGGGGCGGTGGTCCCTTCCAGAACGGCACGAGCGCCTTGCCCTACATGTGGGGCGTCGGTATGGACGACCGGGTGTTCTGGTGGCTTTACCTCAACATGTTTCCGGTTGATGGCCGGGAGGTCTATGCCTGCCCGCCGCGCGCCTATTACGCGCATGCCTCGCACCGCCTCAAGGAACTGATCAAGGCGATCCGCAAGAAGCAGGCCGATTGCCCGATCACCGTGATCTGCCACAGCCAGGGCAACATGATTACGCTGGGGGCTGCCATGCTCGGCCTTAAGGAGGATGAATCCTTCATTGCCGATACCTACATCATGAGCAATCCGCCTTACAACCTGGAGTCGCCCGCTACGGAAGAATTCGTCGTCGCCAAGCAACCCGGTGGTTTCGGCGAATTCGGCCATGTCACGGCTACGGCCCGCAAGGATACCTTCAAGCGCTTTCTCGATGGGGTGGCCAAAAGGGCTGGCAAGGGCCAGTCACTGGAAGAGATCAACCGGATCATGGGCTGCAAGGATGTCGAAAGCCAGACCCCCTTGTTTCAGATGGAAGAATTTCCTGACAAGGACGCTGCTCGTCGCAAACCCGAAGTGGGCAAGGATCGCGACAACCGCGGCAAGGTTTTCCTGTACTGCAATCCGCACGACCAGTTGATCGGCGTCACCCCGATCCAGGGCATCGGCTGGAAAGGCTTGCGCGATGAGGACATCGATGCCGTGAAGGGGGACGGCAAGATTTACCAGCGGGTCTGGGCGCAGGCCGGAGGCAATCAATCGCCGCCCTTTGCCGTCGGCTGCGAAGCCTGGCAGCGCTACCACTACATCAAGCACAACCACGACCCCAACCAGTTCTGGAACCCCAAACCGCCGAACATGCGTTACGTGCTCAGCCTGAACCACAATCAGGGCTTTGTTTCCCGCATCCTCACCGTGTTGAGCTCGATCTTCATCTGGCCGGCGTCGCGCCTGATTGATATCCCGATCAACACGCCTCCCGAAAAGAACCGGGAGGTTCCGATCACTGCCCCGGTCCTGCCCAAGCCGGTAACGCCCCATTCCCTGCGCTACGGCGATAAATCAGCCAAGTTCGATGAAGGCAAGGATCCTGTCCCCAATGCACTGGATCCGGCAAACCGGGAAAAATGGCAGGACATTCTGCCGGAAAACCTGGAGCAGGAAGCCCTGCCGAAGGGGAACAGTGAGACCGAAAAACAGTGGGAATTCGAAACCCGGGCCCGCCTCGAAGCCGCCAAGCGGCGTGGCGAAATCGGCGATACCCCGGAAGACGAGCGGGCGATGATGAAACGCTACCTCTCGGAAAACCCCAACGCCACCGACCACGGCACGATCCTGACCAACCCTGAGCATTCGGCGGAGGTCGTGGCCTACGATGTTGCGGTTGGCTTCGTTGATCCGTGCAAGATTACTGCGGAGGACATGAGCCAATTCCGTCGCTTTGCTCATTGGATGTATTTGGAAGAAGCCAAACTCGACACCGAGGGTTTCAAGGACTACTGGGCACGCGGACTGTTCAAGGAGAGTCAGGTGCAATCCATCTACAACCACGCGCATATGGTGGCCAACACCGATATCTTGAACGAACGTAAACAGAATTTCTTTGGACTGCTGCGATGAAGAGCCGCCGCCAATTCCTGACCGGAGCCCTGAGCATGGGATTACTCGATTTCCTCGGATTCAACCGCTTGGCGCTTGCCGCTGCAAAATCGGCGCCTGCCGCCGTCAAGCCGGACTGGCCGACAGGAGCGGTTGCTCAACTGGTTGGTGCCAGTTTGATATCGCCTCTGCTGGCCCCCAGATACCCGCTGGACCACTATCTTCCAACCGTGCTTGCCCTCAAACCTGATGACGCACCCCCAAAAACCTACAAAGGGGTGACGGGTGAAGGTTTGCCGCGTTATCGTTTCGACGAAAACCTGCTTGATAAATTAACTGCCAGCTTCTCCTTTACCGTCAGCTATTACAACGAGACGGCCTATGGCGGCTACCACCAGTTCCTGTGGAACGACGTGCGGATGAAGCAGTTGCACATTGTCGCCGGGTTCACTGCGGAGCGCACGCAGGAAGAAGCCTGGAATTTGTGGCGAAGAGCTTACCAGTCCTTCGGAGTGGACACCCGCCCCGGCAGCTTCACCCTGGCCTCCGGCAACGCCGGGTGGACCACGCTGGAAGCCGGTCTGGGCAAGATCGCGACGCCGGAGGCCAAGGTCATCTGGCTGGGCACCGTCGATTCGCCAAGCTGGCCGAAGGATGAATTGCCGAACGAGGCCGCGGTGCTGCTGATGCTGGCGCACCCGGGCTTTGTCAGCGGGCGTTCGGCGCTGGCTTACTTCACCGCGCCGGCCGTCGTGCCGGTGAAGTCGGTGGACAAGGTCAAGGGCGAGTCGGCGCGCGTCACCGCCTTGCGTCTGGCGGTCGAGCAGGCCTGCGCCAGCGCCGGCATCGCGCCGACGGCGATCGGCACCGTCGCCCGCGATTGCGGTCGTTACACGCCGGCTGCGGCGCAGCGCCTGGCCGATACCGGCGCCGCGCTGCACGACCTGCTGCCGGATTACGACCTGCACCGCGACGCCATCGACCTGCCGGCGGTCTTCGACGAACTGGGCGCCAACACCGTCAGCTACACCCTGCTGCTCGCCGCCTATGCCGCCAACCAGCGCCGCCACCCGGTGCTCTACGTTTCCAGCCGCGACTCCGACGCCGGTCGCGCCATGCTGATCCTGCCCAACCCGCAGCCGGCTGAAATTCAGGACCCCGCCCGCATCGACCGCGAGGCCAACAGCCGCGGTCAGTGGTACCGCCCCTGGTGGGGACAGCGGCTGGACGGGAAGAAGGATTTTTGATTTGCCATCTGGTATTTTCTGGCTGGCCCCGTTGTCGATCGTCCGTAATCGGCTGTGTACGACCGCCCACGGGCACGATGACCGCCATCGATGCCGACCCCGGCGGCAAGAGCCGTCCAGTCGGCGTCGAGGAAATCTGCTCCGAGCGCCCCGGCCGGGTCAATGCAACCCCGGAGTGCCGAAATGAGCAAATTCGACCAAGACTATTTCTTCGTCTTGAAGGAGAGGGATGAGCGCCTTCCGTTCATGACTCCGGACGATGACACGTCACGGAAACCCTATACGTCGGAGTTGTTGCCCCTGCATGCCAAGCCACTGGTTTTCCATAACGGGTCGCTGGAATATCAGCAACAAAACCGCATTCTTCCTTCCGATCCTCCACCAGAGCTGCTTTTTCACGGATCAGACATCCTGGTCAAAGATTCACTCCGCGACAAGCTTCTGTCGCTTGAGATACCCAATCTCGCCATACAACCCGCCATCTATATCGACCACAACAATAAGTGGCATGAGGACCGCTGG
The DNA here is from genome assembly GCF_048146105.1 of Azonexus caeni. Lineage (NCBI taxonomy): Bacteria > Pseudomonadati > Pseudomonadota > Betaproteobacteria > Rhodocyclales > Azonexaceae > Azonexus > Azonexus caeni. The sequence continues at coordinate 54,122 of NZ_JBKJAD010000026.1, read as the reverse complement.
TACCTGACATTTCTGGAACGCTTCGACTGCTGGGACCGGAACTCCTCCAGCTACCGGGATCGGGATTTTGAACCGGACGAAGAGCCCGCATACAAGGTTCGTCGTTATTCCCTGAATGATGAACTGCTGGAGAGAACGCCAATCGCTGCCAGGCGGCTCTTCAAAATGGGCGGAACTACGATGGGCTTCGTGGTTGTTCACGTCTCCATTGCTGCCCACTTCCGCCTCAGCGGTGCCGTGCTCGTGCCTATCGCCGAATATGGCGTGTCGTATCCCTGATTGCTGCGGTTTGCCCTCGGTGAATCCAGCGCCAACCAAAAAAACAGGGCGTCCCGCAGGACGCCCCGAAAAGATGCTGAAGCATCTGACGCAAGAAAAGAAGGCCCGACGCGCCGTTGTTGCGGCGCGTCGGGGCGGGGTCAGAAGCTGTGCTTCATCCCCATGGCGAAACCCTTGACGCCGACGCCGCTGAGGCCGAGCGAGTTGCCCATCGGGTTGATGGTGAAGCCGGCGTTGTCGTCGTTCCGGATCTGCGCGTAGTCGGCGTACAGTTCGGTCCGTTTGGACAGCGAATAGCGGGCGCCGATGGCCCATTTGCGGGCGTTGGCGTCGTTCAGCGTGCGGTCCTTGACCTGGCCGTAGCTGGCCAGCGCCTTCAGCTTGCCGAAGGGCATCTCGGCGCCGATGAACCAGTTGCGGCGGTCGTATTCCTGGCCGGCGGCGAGGCCGCCCAGGTTCTGGTTGCCGGGCGTGGCGGCGTCGAGGTCGATGTTGCCGCCGATCAGCGAGTTGGGGTCGCCCTTGATGACGTCGTAGACGCCGGAGACCTTGATCGGGCCGAAATCGTAGGAGGCGCCGCCGGTCAGCACGTAGAGGCGGCTGTTGGAGTAGCCAACGGCCTTCGTGGTCTCGTAGTCGAGATCGACGCTGAGCGGGCCGTTGGCGTAGATCAGGTTGGCGGAGAACAGGCGGTCGTCGCCGTTGTTGCCGCCGTTGGCGACGCCGCCGACGGTATGGACGCCGTTCAGGCTGCCTTCGTCGCCCTGGGTGTTGGTGGCCGTCGCCAGGATCAGGGTGAAGCCATTGAAGGCCGGCGAGACGTAGGCCACAGCGTTGGACGCGCGGTCGTACTGGGTGGTCATCGAGGCGAAGTTACCGACCGAGTAGTTGCCGAACGGGTTGTACTTGCCGTAGATGCCGTAGCGCAGGCCGTCGAGGTAGCCGGCGACGACGGTGCCGAAGCCGCCGGTGACGCCGATGAACTGGTGCCCGGCCTGGGTCGGGCCGGTGCCGATGTCGGGATTGATCCGGTACTGCAGGTCGAACAGGGCCTTGATGCCGTTGCCGAGGTCTTCCGTGCCCTTGAAGCCGATGTGGCTTTGCGAACCGGCGCTCTGCACGGCGTTTTGCGACTTGCTCGGGGCGACCGCGCCGTTGTCGCCGCTGCGGTGCATCCAGCCCATATCGACGTTGCCGTAGATGGTGACATTGCTCTGGGCCAGGGCGCCCGCCGAAGCGGCGGCCGCGATGGCCAGCGCGATGATTTTTTTGGTCATGGATTGTCTCCAGGTGATTTGCATTGATGTGTGCCGCGCGGGCTCCCGACCCGCCGGCATTCCCCCGTCGCCATCGCCAGGCGATGGTGTGGCGCGGCCTTTAGTGCGAAGCCCGTGCCAGCCGCTGCGAGGTATCGGGGGTTTTGGCGGGAAGCCTTGCTGGACCGGCGTTTCAAGCAGCGTAGGAGGGGCCGGAGGGCGCTCCGGACGGTAGCGCTGCCCGCTCATTTTCTGGACAGGTGTTCAAGGATGGAGCGCAACGGAACAGCTCGTTTCGTGGCTCACAAAGAGGAAGCGCCATTTTTGTAGACGCCGCGAGAGCGGCACCTGTGAAGGGGGAAATGGCTGCCGGCTGATCAACTCGATACTGACGATCGCCTACTTTGATCGACTTGGGGGGCCTCGTCACTCATGACCCCAACTTCTTGAACCACCCGGTGCGGACCCGCATGTCGGGTGATGTGGCAGGGGGGCAGCTTATAATGGCGGCCCCCGATGCCGATTGCAGAACACCATGAACCAGCGACAGAACAAGTCCCGGGCCGCCGATCCCGTACTCGATACCTTGCGCGTCCCGCCGCATTCGATCGAGGCCGAACAGTCGATCCTCGGTGGCCTGCTGCTCGACAACAATGCCTGGGACCGCATCGGCGATCAGGTCGCCGAGAGTGATTTCTATCGCGACGAGCATCGGCGGATTTTTCGGCAAATCCGCAACCTGCTCGAGAAGGCGAAACCGGCCGATGTGGTGACGGTCGCCGAGGCGCTGGATGCCGCTGGCGAAAACGACCAGACTGGTGGACTGGCCTACCTTGGCGAGCTGGCGGCGAATACGCCGTCAGCGGCGAATATCCGGCGTTACGCGGAAATCGTCCGTGAGCGTGCGGTGCTCCGGCAACTGGTGGCGACGGCCGACGAAATCGCGTCCGATGCGTTGAATCCGCTGGGCCGGGATGCGGCCTCCCTGCTCGACGAGGCCGAATCGAAAATCTTCAAGATCGCCGAAGCCGGCGCCGGTCACGCCGAAGGTTTCGTGCATATCAATCCGCTGCTGACCCAGGTTGTCGAGCGCATCCAGGAACTGCACGATCGCGACAATCCTTCCGACATCACCGGCGTGCCGACGGGTTTCCTCGATCTTGACCAGAAGACCTCCGGTTTCCAGCCGGGCGACCTGATCATCGTCGCTGGTCGTCCGTCGATGGGGAAGACGGCTTTCGCACTCAATATCGCTGAGAACGTCGCCGTCGATAGCGGCCTTCCGGTCGGCGTGTTTTCCATGGAAATGGGCGGCGCTCAACTGGCGATGCGGATGCTGGCGTCGATCGGTCGGCTCAATTCGCAGAGCCTGCGTACCGGGCGGATGAGCGACGACGAGTGGTCGCGTCTGTCGTTTGCCCTCGGCAAGCTGCACGAAGCACCGATCTACATCGACGAGACCGGTGGTCTCAGTCCGGCCAACCTGCGTGCCCGGGCGCGTCGTCTGGCGCGCCAGTACGGCGGCAAGCTCGGCCTGCTGGTGATCGACTACATCCAGCTGATGAGCGGCAACAAGGCAGGCGAGAACCGCGCCACCGAGGTCTCGGAAATCTCTCGCTCGATCAAATCGCTGGCCAAGGAACTGCAGGTGCCGATCGTCGCCCTGTCGCAGCTGTCACGGAAGGTTGAAGAGCGCACCGACAAGCGGCCGATGATGTCCGACTTGCGCGAATCCGGCGCCATCGAACAGGATGCCGACGTGATCCTGATGATGTACCGTGACGAATACTACAAGCCCGATTCGCCGGACAAGGGCCTGGCCGAAGTGATCATCGGCAAGCAGCGTAACGGCCCCACCGGCACCGTGCGCCTCGCCTTCCTCGGCGAATTCACCCGCTTTGAAAACCTCGCGTCGGGCGGTTTCCAGGACGCGCGGGACTAGGTTCGAGGTTTCGGCGCCAGCCAAAACCTCGCGTCGGGCGGTTTCCAGGACGCGCGGGACTAGGTTCGAGGTTTCGGCGCCAGCCAAAACCTCGCGTCGGGCGGTTTCCAGGACGCGCGGGACTAGGTTCGAGGTTTCGGCGCCAGCCAAAACCTCGCGTCGGGCGGTTTCCAGGACGCGCGAGACTAAGTTCGAGGTTTCGGCGCCAGCCAAAACCTCGCGTCGGGTGGGGCGGAGGAATCGCTGCCCGGCTTTGCCTACAGCACGATCTGGCGGGCGCTGATGCGGATGGAGGTGTTGTTCGGGTTGAGCACGTCGATATTCTGTGCGCCGACTCGAAGTTGTGGAAGGATGAAGTGCGGCAAGGTATGCGACAGGCCAGTCAGTTGCAGATCGTTGCCGGAATGGAATCCCGCCCAGTTCATTTCCCAGACGCCAAACAGGACCCGGCGCAGCGATGCGAGCTGGCCGCTGCCCTCCTGGAGCGCTTCATAGGCGACCGCCCGGCGGACGTCGCTGGGGTCGGCCGGAATCCAGCCGTAGCCGGGCAGATAGAACTCGGCCCGGACATGCTGGGCGCGCGTGGCATCGTCGCTGCGCAGGCCAAGCGAGGGGAAGAGCCGGGAGCGGCCGATCCGGATGCCGTAGACGCAGCGTGCCGGGATGCCGATTGATCGGCAGACGGCAACGAACAGGCCGTTGATGTCGGCGGAGCGGCCGCCGTACTGCCCGGAAATCAATTGGCGATGGATCTCGCCATTGCCGCAGCCGGGCAAGGATGGGTCGTAGATGGCGTTTTCGCAGATCCAGTCGTAAATGGCCTTCACTTGCGCCAGGGGATCCTTGATCCGTCCGACGATGCGTTCACCCAGTTGGCGGGCCAGGCCGTCATTCGGAATCAGCGTGCTGGCCTGCAGGTTATGGCGCAGGATGTCGTCGCGTTCGGGCGGGACGCTGCGCCGGGTGATGTCAAAGTGCCGGTCGGCCGTGCTGATTTGCGTGACGAGACGCAAGGAGGCGTTGCTTGCGTCGTTCCATTCGCAACGCAGCACTTCGAGTTCGCCCTCGGGTCTGCGCTGCAGGCTGACATTGCGGGCGTCGGTTTGCCAGTTATGGCCGAGCAGCCGCTGGTGCAGATTGTCCTGAGTTGAGGGCAGGGGCAGCCAGAGGTTGGCATTTTGTCCTGGTGCGCGCAGGTTCAGCGTCGTGACGATTTCATAGGTCTGCCAATCGGTGGGGGCTTCCTGGGCGCGAACCGGCGGCAGGCGTGAGGTCGAGGTGCCTTCCGGGGAGGCATCGATCAACGGGGTGGCGGCGCTATGTACGGCGGGACGCGATGTCCCGGTGAGATTGGAGCGTGCGGAACGGGGGCTTTTCTTCTTGCTGGATTTGCGCGAGGTTTTTTTCGCAGTGGTCTTTTTCTGGGTCTTTTTCTTTGCAGCAAGGGCGTCGCCGGTAAAGAGCGAGAACAGTGCGGATGCGGCCAGAAAGTCTCTGCGTTTCAAGGCGAACCTCGGGAAAAATCAAGGTTGAAATGAAAAGGCCGTGTCAGACACGGCCTTGCCAAAGTGGCGCCGACTATAGCACGTCGGCTGCGTGATCAGCCAGACGCGAGCGTTCGCCTCTTTGTAACGTGATGTGACCGGAATGCGGCCAGCCCTTGATGCGGTCGACAACATAGGTCAGGCCGGAGCTGCCTTCGGTCAGGTAGGGGGTGTCGATCTGCGCGATGTTACCCAGGCAGACCACCTTGGTGCCTGGGCCGGCGCGGGTGACCAGGGTTTTCATCTGCTTCGGTGTCAGGTTCTGCGCTTCGTCGATGATCAGGTACTTCTTCAGGAAAGTGCGGCCACGCATGAAGTTGAGCGACTTGACCTTGATCTTCGAGCGGATGATGTCGTGCGTCGCGGCCTTGCCCCAGTCGCCACCGTAGGGGCTGCTGTCGTCGGTGTTGGTCAGGACCTCGAGGTTGTCTTCCAGGGCGCCCATCCACGGCGCCATCTTTTCCTCTTCGCTGCCCGGCAGGAAGCCGATGTCCTCGCCGACCGGGACGGTGACGCGGGTCATGATGATCTCGGCGAACTGCTTGCTTTCCAGCGTCTGGGTCAGGCCGGCGGCCAGAGTCAGCAGCGTCTTGCCGGTGCCGGCCTGGCCGAGCAGGGTGACGAAATCGATCTCCGGATTCATCAGCAGGTTGAGGGCGAAGTTCTGTTCGCGGTTGCGGGCGGTGATGCCCCAGACGGCATTCTTCGGGTGCGTGTAGTCGACCAGGGTTTCCAGCACCGCGCTCTTGCCGGCGGTTTCCTTGACGATCGCGGCGAAGCCGTCCTTTTCCAGCCAGACGAATTCATTGACCAGAAACTGCGGGCAAAGCGGACCATTGACCCGGTAATAGGTCTTGCTGTCCTTCTTCCAGGATTCCATGCCCTTGCCGTGCTTTTCCCAGAAGTTGTCGGGCAGGGCGCGGGTACCGGAGTAGAGGATGTCGGTGTCCTCGAGCACCTTGTCGTTGAAGTAATCCTCGGCCAGCAGGTTCAATGCGCGCGACTTGATGCGCATGTTGATGTCTTTCGACACCAGGATCACCGGGCGCTTGGGGAATTTCTTCTGGAGGTGGATGACGACCGACAGGATCTGGTTATCCACCTTGGAGGTCGGCAGGCCCTGCGGCAGTTCGGTGCTGATCGCCTCGGTCTGCAGGTAGAGGCGGCCGCTCGCCAGTTTGGCCGATGGTCCGTAAAGATCGATCCCCTCGTCGATGTCGACGTCGTCGTGGGCCAGCATTTCGTCCAGCATGCGCGAGGCCTGGCGGGCGTTGCGGGCGATTTCCGACATCCCCTTCTTGTGGTTGTCGAGCTCTTCCAGGGTCATGATCGGCAGGAAGATGTCGTGCTCCTCGAAGCGGAACAGACAACTCGGATCGTGCATCAGGACATTGGTGTCGAGCACGAAGATCTTGGTCATTGCGGGCTTCTTGGCGGCGGGTTGGCGCGGCATGGGGGTCTCGCGGGGACGGTTGGAAATCAGAGGGTTTTGACGAAGTCGAGTACTTCCTGGGCGTGGCCGGCGACCTTGACGCCGCGCCACTCGCGGCGCAGCACGCCATTGCGGTCGATGACGAAGGTGCTGCGCTCGATGCCGCGGCATTGCTTGCCGTACATCATCTTCTGCTTGATCACGCCGAACAGGTTGCAGACGGCCTCGTCGGCGTCGGAACCGAGTTCGAAGGGAAAGGACTGCTTGGCCTTGAAATTCTCGTGCGCCTTCAGGCTGTCGCGGGAAACGCCGAGGACGACCGCGCCGGCGGCGGAGAACTGGGCGTGCAGGTCGCGGAAATTCTGGCCTTCCGTGGTGCAGCCAGGGGTGCTGTCCTTGGGGTAGAAATAGATGACGACGATGCGGCCGGCCTGGTCGGCGAGCCGGAAGCTGGTGCCGCTGGTGGCGGGCAGGGCGAAGTCGGGGACCGGGGTGTCGAGCATGGTGGCTTCCTGTGGTTGTTTTGGGCCATTGTGTTCGGAGCCCGCTGGCCCGGTCAAGCCTTTGTTATACACTGGCGGCCATGGGAAAACTGCCTGCCTGCCTGCTTTTCTGCCTCGGCCTCGCGGCCTGCGGCGAGTCGTGGAACACACCCTATCCGGCCGCCGATGCCGGCCGCGAAATCCTCTATACGGCCTTCACCGACCGCCCCAAACACCTCGACCCCGCCCAGTCCTACACCGAGGACGAGGCCGCCTTCACCGGCCAGATCTACGAACCGCCGCTGCAGTACCATTACCTGCGCCGTCCCTATCAGTTGATCCCGGCGACTGTCGAAGCAGTGCCGCAGCCGCGCTACCTGGCGGCCGACGGCAGCCGGCTGCCGGACGATGCGCCGGACGCGGCGATCGCCGAAAGCGTCTATGAACTGACCCTGCAGCCGGGTATCCGCTATCAGCCGCATCCGGCTTTCGCGCTCGACGCTGCCGGGCAGCCGCGCTTCCTTGGTGCCGAGACGGCGGCCGGTCGGCAGAGCATCGCCGATTTTCCGGCCAGCGCCAGCCGCGAACTGAGCGCCGACGACTACATCTACCAGATCAAGCGCCTCGCCCATCCGCGCCTGCACTCGCCGATCTACGGCATGATGGCCGACAAGATCGTCGGCCTGCGCGAACTCGGCGAACGTCTGCGGGCGGCGGTCAAGGACCTGCCCGACGACACCTGGCTCGATCTCGACGCCTTCGCCCTGAGCGGCGTCGAACGTGTCGATGCGCGGACCTGGCGCATCCGCATCCGCGGCAAGTATCCGCAGTTTTCCTACTGGCTGGCGATGCCCTTCTTCGCGCCGGTGCCGCGCGAGGTCGATCGCTTCTACGCCCAACCCGGCATGCGCGAGAAGAACCTGACGCTCGACTGGTGGCCGGTCGGCACCGGCCCCTACATGCTGACCGAGAACGACCCGAACCGGCGCATGGTGCTCACCCGCAACCCGAATTTCCGTGGCGAACCCTATCCCTGCGACGGCGAAGCCGAAGACGCCGACGCCGGTCTGCTTGCCGATTGCGGCAAGAGCGTGCCCTTCATCGAGCAGGCGGTCTTTACCCGCGAGAAGGAGGCGATTCCCTACTGGAACAAGTTCCTGCAGGGCTACTACGACGCCTCCGGCATTTCCTCGGACAGCTTCGATCAGGCGGTCCGCGTCAACGTCGGCGGCGACGTCGCGCTGTCCGACGAGATGCGCGACAAGGGCATCCGCCTCCTGACTTCGGTGCGCCCATCGACCTTCTACATGGGCTTTAACATGCAGGATCCGGTGGTCGGCGGCCTCGGCGAAAAAGCGTCCAAGCTGCGTCAGGCGGTGTCGATCGCCATCGACCAGGAAGAATTCATCTCGATTTTTCAGAACGGTCGCGGCATCGCCGCTCAGGGGCCGCTGCCGCCCGGCATCTTCGGCTACGAAGCGGGCGAGGCGGGAATCAACCGTGTCGTCTATGACTGGGTCGAAGGGCAGGCGCGGCGCAAGTCGGCCGCCGTCGCCAAACAGCTGCTCGCCGAAGCCGGCTACCCGAATGGGCGCGACGCCAGGAACGGCGAGCCGCTGGTTCTCAACCTCGACACCACCGGCGGTGGAATGGGTGAAAAATCGCGCCTCGACTGGCTGACCCGGCAGTTCGCCAAGATCGACGTGCAACTGGTGGTGCGCGCCACCGACTTCAACCGCTTCCAGGACAAGCTGCGCAAGGGCGCCTTCCAGCTCTTCTACCTCGGCTGGAATGCCGACTACCCCGATCCGGAGAACTTCATGTTCCTGCTGCACGGTCCGGAAGGGCGTCTGCAAGGCGGCGCCAACTCGGCCAACTACGAGAATCCCGAGTACGACCGGCTGTTCCTGCAGATGAAGAACATGGAGAACTCGCCCGAGCGCCTGGCCATCATCCGGCGCATGAACGACATCCTGCGCCACGACGCGCCCTGGGTTTTCGGGCAGCACCCGAAGAGCTACACGCTGACCCACCGCTGGCTGAAGAACCGCAAGCCGAGCGATGTCGGCAACAACACGCTGAAGTACCAGCGGGTCGACGCCGTCGACCGGGCGCAGGCGCGGCGTGAGTGGAATGCGCCGGTGCGCTGGCCGCTGCTGGCGGCGCTCGGAGTGCTGCTGCTGGCGGTGGTGCCGGCCTTGATCGGTTACCGGCGGCGCGAGCGGGCGGCGGTCAGGTCGGCCGACTGACGGCGGCGATTTCCCGCGGGTGGTCGACGATGCGGTCGGCGCCCCAGGCCTCGATCGGGCGCTCGACGCCGAGGTAGCCCCAGCGCACGGCGATCGTCGCGCAGCCGGCGGCCTGGCCGGCGACGATATCGCGCTGGTCGTCGCCGACGTAGAGGGTGGCGGACGGCGCCACCCCGAGCAGTTCGCAGGCATGCAGCAGGGGCAGCGGCGATGGCTTGGCGGCGGCCGTGGTGTCGCCGCTGACGACGCAGGTCGTGCGCGGCGCCAGGCCGAGCAGGCGGACCAGCGGGTCGGTGTAGCGCATCCGCTTGTTGGTGACGATGCCCCAGCGCAGCCCGTTCTCCTCAAGCCGGTCGAGCAGGTCGGCAATGCCGTCGAAAAGGCGCGTTTCCTCGCACAGGCGGGTTTCGTAGTGGGCCAGGAAGCGCGCCGCGAAGGCGGCGTAGTCAGGGTGCTCGGGGCTCATACCGAAACCCTTGAACAACATGCCGCGCACGCCCTGTGAGGTGAACGGGCGCAGCTCGACGAGCGGCTGCGGCGCCCGGCCTTCCTCGACCAGCAGGCGATTGACGCAGGCGGCGAGGTCGGGGGCGGTGTCGGCGAGTGTGCCGTCGAGGTCGAAAAGGACGGCCCGGGGAGCGGTCTCAGGCATTGCGCTGGGCGCGCAGCAGGTAATTGACGCTGGTGTCGCGGCCGAGGCTGTAGTCCCGGGTCAGCGGGTTGTAGCTCATGCCGAGGATTTCCTGCGGTTCCAGGTTGCCCATCTTGGCCCAGCGGGTAAGCTCGGACGGCTTGATGAACTTGGCGTAGTCGTGGGTGCCCTTGGGCAGCAGCTTGAGCAGGTATTCGGCGCCGATCACCGCGAACAGGTAGGCCTTCGGGTTGCGGTTGAGCGTCGAGAAGAAGACCTGGCCGCCGGGTTTGACCAAGCGGGCGCAGGCGGTGATGGTGCTCGACGGATTGGGCACGTGTTCGAGCATTTCCAGGCAGGTGACCGTGTCGAAGGCGCCGGGCATCTGTTCGGCCAGTGCTTCGGCGGAAATCTGCCGGTAATCGACCTTCTGCCCGCTCTCCAGCAGGTGCAGGCGGGCGACGCCGAGCGGCTTTTCCGAGAGGTCGATGCCGGTGACCTCGGCGCCCAGCGCAGCCATGCCTTCCGAGAGCAGGCCGCCGCCGCAGCCGACGTCGAGCACCCGTTTGCCGCGCAGTCCGACGCAGCGGTCGATCCAGCCCAGGCGCAGGGGGTTGATGTCGTGCAGGGGCTTGAATTCGCTGTTCGGGTCCCACCAGCGGTGGGCCAGGTCGCCAAATTTTTGCAGTTCGCTGGGGTCGGCGTTGAGCATGGTCGGTTTCGCAAGGCTGAAAAAGAAAAGGCCCTGCCGAAGCAGGGCCTGCATTGTAGCAGCGGCGGATTACTTGGTGCCGATGACTTCGATGTCGACGCGGCGGTCCGGCTGCAGGCAGTCGATCAGCGACTTCGACTTCTTGTCGCTCTTGCCGCACTTGTCGCCGGTGACCGGCTGGGTTTCGCCCTTGCCTTCGGTGTAGACGCGGTTGGCTTCGATACCCTTGGCAACCAGGTATTCCTTGACCGCGGCAGCGCGCTTCTCGGACAGCTTCTGGTTGTAGGCGGCACCGCCGATGCGGTCGGTGTGGCCGACGGCGAGGATCACTTCGAGCTTGATCTGGCCAGCCTTGGCGACCAGCTCGTCAAGCTTGGCCTTGCCTTCCGGACGCAGCACGGCCTTGTTGAAGTCGAACAGCGCGTCAGCGGCGACGGTGACCTTTTCGCCGGTCGGCTTGACGCCGGCCACAGGAGCGGCGGGGGCGGCCGGAGCGGCAACCGGCTTGCCTTCACAGGCGGCCTTCGGCAGCAGGTCGCGGTCGCATTCGCAACCGGCCTTGTCGGCGGCGGCGGCGGCCGGGGTCCAGTAGCCGGTGCGCCAGCAGAGGCCGAAACCGCTCTTGGCGACGACGTCGCGCTGGTCGATGACATAGACACGTTCCTGAGCGACGGCAGCAAAGCCGATACCCGCCAGCAGGGCAACGGCCAGGGATTTCTTGGCGATGTTCTTGATCATGGTCTTCCCTCGTTGAAGAAATTGGAAATTTCAGCGGTTTGCATCAGGGCGCATGCGCCTTCCCAGTGCAGACTTCGGCTTTATTCTGCCATAGCGCGGCGGATGCATCCAAGCGAAATTCCTTGCCAAGCCGTAAAGTTTTGTGCTCTAGCAGACAGTTTCCGGCCGCCCAGACATGGCTGACCTGTTCGCGCCCGGCGACATGGATCAGGTGTGACAGCGGATCGTAGCAGGGTTGGCATTCTAGTTCGGCCAGCGAAACCGCGCAGAGGTCGGCCTGCTTGCCGCGGGCGATGGAGCCGGTGATGGCGTCCAGTCCCAACGCCTTCGCGCCATTCAGGGTGGCCATGCGCAGCGCCCTCGCTGCCGGCAAGGCGGCGGCATCGCCGCTGCTGCCTTTGGCGAGCAGGGCGGCCAGGCGCATTTCGCCGAACATGTCGAGGCGGTTGTTGCTGGCGGCGCCGTCGGTGCCCAGACCAATGTTGATGCCGGCGGCGTCCATCTCGGCGATGCGGGCGATGCCGCTGGCGAGCTTGAGGTTGGAGGTCGGGCAGTGGGCGATGCTGCAGCCGGCGTCGGCGAGCAGCCGGATTTCACTGTCGTCGAGATGGACGGCGTGTACACCGATGAAGCCGGGCCCCAACTGGGCCAGTGCCTGCAGGCGGGCGAGCGGGCGCTGGCCGTGCTGCTGCAGGCTGTCGGCAACTTCCTGCCGGGTTTCATGGATGTGGCAATGGATCGGCAGGTCGAGCTGTTCGGCCAGCGTGGCGATGCGCTGGAAAGTGCGGTCGGACACGGTGTACGGCGCGTGTGGTGCCAAGCAGAAGCTGAGCAGCGGATTGTCGCGGCAGGCTTCGCGGGCGGCCAGTCCCTTGGCGATGTAGTCGTCGGCGTCGCTGGCGTAGTTGCCGGGGAATTCCAGCGTGGTGATGCCGAGCGCGGCGCGCATGCCGAATTCCGTCGCGGCCTGGGCGGCGGCTTCGGGGAAGAAATACATGTCGTTGAAACAGGTGATGCCGCCGCGCAGCATTTCGGCGCAGGCCAGTCGGGTGCCGTCGAGGACGAAGGGCGCCGAAACCAGTGCCCCTTCCGCCGGCCAGATGTGGCGCTGCAGCCATTCCATCAACGGTTTGTCGTCGGCGATGCCGCGCAGCAGGGTCATCGCGGCGTGCGTGTGAAGGTTGATCAGGCCGGGGATCAGGATGTGCTGTTCGAGGCGGTGCTGCTCGGTGGCCTGATAGCGCTGGCGGGCTTCGGCGGCCGGCAGGATGTCCAGGATGCGTCCGCCGCGTACCGCGACCGCGTGGTTGTGCAGGATTGCGTCGGTTTCCACGGTGGCGATCCAGCGGGCTTCGATCAGCAGGTCGATTTTTTCGGGTGTCGGTGTCATGGAAATGGGCTGCGGTAGGCCGGTGGCGGCGTGGTAAAATAGCAAATTACCTGTGTTACAACCAAACATAGTGCCGGCCAGCCCGGCGCGGATACCAGAGACATGGACCAATTCGCCAAAGAAACACTGCCGATCAGCCTCGAAGACGAGATGCGGCGTTCCTATCTCGATTACGCGATGAGCGTGATCGTCGGCCGGGCGCTGCCGGATGCGCGCGATGGCCTGAAGCCGGTACATCGTCGCGTGCTGTTCGCGATGCACGAGCTGAACAACGACTGGAACAAGGCGTACAAGAAGTCGGCGCGTATCGTCGGCGACGTCATCGGTAAGTATCACCCGCACGGCGATTCGGCGGTGTACGACACCATCGTCCGCATGGCTCAGGACTTTTCGCTGCGCTACATGCTGGTCGACGGTCAGGGTAACTTCGGTTCGATCGACGGCGACAACGCGGCGGCGATGCGTTACACCGAAGTGCGCATGGCCAAGATCGGTCACCAACTGCTCGAAGATCTGGACAAGGAAACCGTGGACTTCGGGCCGAACTACGATGGTTCCGAGGAGGAACCGCTGGTCCTGCCGACCCGTATCCCGAACCTGCTGATCAACGGTTCGTCCGGTATCGCCGTCGGTATGGCGACCAACATCCCGCCGCACAACCTCAAGGAAGTCGTCGCCGGTTGCCTGGCGCTGCTGGAGAATCCGGCGATCTCGATCGATGAACTGATCGAGCACATCCCGGCGCCGGATTTCCCGACCGCCGCGCTGATCTACGGCGTGATGGGCGTGCGCGAAGGCTACAAGACCGGCCGCGGCCGCGTCGTCATGCGCGCCCGCACCCACTTCGAGGATATCGGCAAGGGCGACCGCCAGGCGCTGATCGTCGACGAGATTCCGTATCAGGTGAACAAGAAGTCGCTGATCGAGAAGATCGCCGAACTGGTCAATGAAAAGAAGATCGAGGGCATCTCCGACATCCGCGACGAGTCCGACAAGTCGGGCATGCGCATCGTCATCGAGCTGAAGCGTGGCGAGGTCGGCGAGGTCATCCTCAACAACCTGTACAAGCAGACGCAACTGCAGGACACCTTCGGCATGAACATGGTGGCGCTGGTCGACGGCCAGCCGCGCCTCTTGAACCTCAAGCAGATGCTCGAGTGTTTCCTGTCGCACCGCCGCGAAGTCGTCACCCGGCGTACCGTCTACGAACTGCGCAAGGCGCGCGAACGCGGCCACATCCTGGAAGGCCTGGCTGTCGCGCTGTCCAACGTCGACGAAATCATTGCCTTGATCAAGGCGGCGCCGACGCCGCCGGACGCCAAGCGCGGCCTGATGGAGCGTACCTGGCGCAGCCCGGTGGTCGAGGAAATGCTGCTGCGTGCGGCTTCCGACGTCTCGCGTCCGGACGGCCTGCTGCCGGAATTCGGCCTGTCCGAACAGGGCTACCGCCTGTCCGATGCCCAGGCCCAGGCCATCCTCGAACTGCGCCTGCAGCGCCTGACCGGTCTCGAGCAGGACAAGATCGTCGGCGAGTACAAGGAAGTCATGGCCAAGATTCTTGACCTGCTCGATATCCTGGCCCGCCCGGAACGGATCACCGAGATCATCGTCGGCGAGCTGACGGCGGTGCGCGACCAGTTCGGCGACGAGCGCCGCTCGGAAATCGTGCTGCACACGCAGGAACTCGGCATCGAGGACTTCATCACGCCGCAGGATATGGTCGTCACCCTGTCGCACGGCGGCTACATCAAGGCCCAGCCGCTCGCCGACTACCGCGCCCAGCGCCGTGGCGGGCGCGGCAAGCAGGCGGCGGCGATCAAGGACGAGGATTTCGTCGATCACCTGTTCGTCGCCAATACCCACGACTACATCCTGTGCTTCTCGAACCGCGGCCGCTGCTACTGGCTGAAGGTCTTCGAGGCACCGCAGGGTAGCCGCACCAGCCGCGGCAAGCCGATCGTCAACCTGTTCCCGTTGGAAGAGGGCGAGCGCATCAACGCCGTGCTGCCGGTCAAGGAATTTGCTGACGACAAGTACGTGTTCATGGCGACCCGCGCCGGCACGGTCAAGAAGACGCCGCTGTCCGACTTCTCCAACCCGCGCAAGGCCGGCATCATCGCCGTCGACCTGCTCGACGACGACTACCTGATCGGCGTCGAACTGACCACCGGCCAGAGCGACATCGTGCTCGTCTCCAACGCCGGCAAGGCAGTCTGGTTCGACGAGGAAGATGTCCGGCCGATGGGCCGTGGTGCCCGCGGCGTGCGCGGCATGAAGCTGCAGGACGGACAGACGGTCATCTCGCTACTGGTCGCCGAAGATGACCAGCAGACGGTGCTGGTCGCCACCGAGAACGGCTTCGGCAAGCGCACCGTACTCGCCGACTTCCGTCACTCAGGACGCGGCACGCAGGGCGTCAAGGCGATTGCCGATTCCGAGCGCAACGGCATCGTCGTTGGTGCCAAGCTGGTCGGCGACGACGACGAGGTGATGCTGATCACCACCGGCGGCGTGCTGATCCGTACCCGGGTTTCCGAAATCCGTGGCATGGGCCGGGCGACGCAGGGCGTCACCTTGATCTCGCTCGACGAAGGCGAGAAGCTGGCGGGCCTGGAGAAGGTCGCCGAGTCGGTGGCCGACCCGGTGGCGGAAAATGACACTGAAGGCGAGTCGACCGTGGAACCGGCAGCCGACGATCCAGCTGGAGAGGCATAAATGACGCGTATCTGGAATTTCAGCGCCGGTCCGGCTGCACTTCCCGAAGAGGTTCTGCGCCAGGCGCAGGAAGAATTGCTCGACTGGCAGGGCGCTGGCTGCAGCGTCATGGAAATGAGCCATCGCGGCAAGGAGTTCATGTCCATCCTGGCGCAGGCCGAAGCCGACCTGCGCGAGCTGATGGGGATTCCCGAGCAGTACAAGGTGCTGTTCCTGCAGGGCGGCGCCACGCAGCAGTTCGCGCAGATTCCGATGAACCTGCTGGCCGGGCGCTCGGCCGACTACATCGTCACCGGCTCGTGGTCGAAGAAGGCGGTCAAGGAAGCACAGCGCATCGGCAATGTCCGCGTCGCGGCGACGACCGAGGAGAGCGGCTTCACCCGCTTGCCGACGGCTGAGGAAATCAAGCTCGACCCGTTCGCCGCCTACCTGCACGTGTGCACCAACGAGACCATCCACGGCGTCGAGATTCCCGCCGAGCGCATCGCCGACACCGGCGTGCCGCTGGTTGCCGACATGTCGTCGCACATTCTGTCGCGCCCGGTCAATGTCGAGAAGTTCGGGCTGATCTACGCCGGCGCGCAGAAGAACATCGGCCCTTCGGGCGTGACGCTGGTCATCGTCCATCGTGACCTGCTCGGCATGGCGCCGCTCAACATCCCGACCGTGATGGACTACGCGGTGATGGCCGAGAACGGCTCGATGCTAAATACGCCGCCGACCTTCGGCATCTACATCGCCGGCCTGGTTTTCCAGTGGCTGAAGAAGCAGGGCGGTCTGGCCGGCATCGACGCGATCAACGCCGAAAAGGCGCGCATTCTCTACGAGTGCATCGATAACTCCGGCGGTTTCTATACCAACCCGGTCGATCCCGACTGCCGCTCGCGCATGAACGTGCCCTTCGTGCTGGCCGATGCCGCTCTCGACGCGCCTTTCCTGGCTGCCGCCAAGGAGGCCCGGGTGCTCGGCCTGAAGGGCCACAAGTCGGTCGGCGGCATGCGTGCGTCGATCTACAACGCCGTCTCGCTCGAAGCGGTCAAGGCGCTGGTCGGTTTCATGAACGATTTCGCCAAGCGGAACGGGTGAGCGGATGAGCGACGATCTCTCGAAGGCCCTGGCCGGCGTGCGCGCCGACATCGACCGCATCGACGGCGACATCCTGCGTCTGTTGAACGAACGTGCCCGCTGCGCGCAGCGCGTTGGCGAGATCAAGGCCGAGTTCGGTGACGCCGGCTTCATCTATCGGCCGGAGCGCGAGGCGCAGGTGCTGCGCCGGCTGCAGGACGTCAATCCCGGACCTTTGCCGAACGAGAACATCACCTTCTTCTTCCGCGAGGTGATGTCGGCCTGTCTGTCGCTCGAACAGCCGCTCGGCATCGCCTTCCTCGGTCCGCTCGGCACCTTCTCGGAGTCGGCGGCGACCAAGCATTTCGGCCACGCCGGCCGCCTGCTGCCGCAATCTTCGATCGACGATGTCTTCCGCGAAGTCGAGTCCGGTCACGCCCATTACGCCGTCGTGCCGGTCGAGAATTCGACCGAAGGCGCGGTCGGCCGGACGATGGACCTGCTGCTTGGCACGCCGCTGAAGATCTGCGGCGAAGTCGTGCTGCGCATCCACCAGAACCTGCTGTCGAAGGAAACCGATCTCAAGGCGATCAGCCGCGTCTATTCGCACGCCCAATCGCTGGCGCAGTGCCACGAATGGCTCAACCGCATGCTGCCGCAGGCGCAGCGCATCTCGGTCGGCAGCAACGCGCAGGCGGCGCAGAAGGCCGCCGAGGAGGCCGGTTCGGCGGCGATCGCCGGCGAGGCCGCGGCCACTCGTTACGAGTTGGCGAAGCTGGCCGAGAACATCGAGGACGAGCCGAACAACACCACGCGCTTCCTCGTCCTCGGCAAGCATGACGCCGGCCCGTCGGGGCGCGACAAGACCTCGCTGATCATGTCGGCGCCCAACCGTGCCGGCGCGCTGCACGAACTGCTGGCGCCGCTGTCCGCCGCCGGCGTTTCGATGTGCCGCCTGGAATCGCGGCCGGCGCGCAACGCTTTGTGGGAATACGTCTATTACGTCGATGTCGAAGGCCATCGCGAGGAACCGGCGGTCAAGGCCGCGCTCGCCGAACTGGCCGGCAACGCCGCCTACCTGAAAATCCTCGGCTCCTACCCGGTCGCCGTATTCTGAGAGAAGTCGATGTCCCTCACCGAACAAGCCCTTTCCTACGTCCGCGCTATCTCGCCCTACCAGCCGGGCAAGCCGATCACCGAACTGGCCCGCGAGATGGGGATCCCGGTTGAGAGCATCGTCAAGCTCGCCTCCAACGAGAACCCGCTCGGCATGAGCCCGAAGGCCAGGCAGGCGGTGGAAGCGGCGCTGGCCGGCGTCGAGCGCTACCCGGACCAGTTCGAGCTGATCGCCAAGCTGGCGGCGCGCTGCGGCGTTGACCAGAACCAGGTGGTGCTTGGTAACGGCTCCAACGACGTGCTTGACCTGGTTGCCCGCGCCTTCCTGGCTCAGGGACGTTCCGCGGTGTTCGCCCAGCATGCTTTCGCCGTCTATCCGCTGGCCACGCTGTCGATCGGCGGCGAGCTGATCTGCGTGCCGGCGAAGGATTTCGGCCACGACCTCGAGGCGATGCTCGCCGCGATCCGTCCGGACACCCGCGTCGTCTGGATCGCCAACCCGAACAACCCGACCGGCAACTTCCTGCCCTATCCGGAAGTGCGTGCCTTTCTGGAAAAGGTGCCGGCCGATGTCGTCGTCGTCCTCGACGAGGCCTACAACGAGTACATCCCGCCCGAGGCGCGCGTCGATACCGCCGCCTGGGTCGCCGAATTCCCCAACCTGGTGGTCTGCCGCACTTTCTCCAAGATCTACGGCCTGGCCGGGCTGCGCATCGGCTACGGCGTCACTTCGGCGGCCGTCGCCGACCTGATGAACCGCGTCCGCCAGCCGTTCAACGTCAACAACCTGGCGCTTGCCGGCGCGCTCGCCGCGCTCGATGACGACGAATTCCTGCAGGCCAGCCACGAACTCAACCGGCGCGGCATGGCGCAGATCGTCGCCGCGCTGGAAAAGCTCGGCCTGGCCTACATCCCGTCCTACGGCAACTTCGTCACCTTCAAGGCCGGCGACGGCGCCGCGGTGAACCAGAAGCTGCTGCAGCAGGGCGTCATCGTCCGCCCGATCGGCGGCTACGGCATGCCCGAGTGGCTGCGCGTGACGATCGGTAGCGAAGCCGAGAACGCGCGCTTCATCGCGGCGCTGGAAAAGGCCCTGTAAATGGACGCCGGCCAGCCCGAGTTCGGCAAGATCGTCGTCTTCGGTACCGGCCTGATCGGCGGTTCCTTCGCGCTTGCCCTCAAGGCGGCCGGCGCCGTCGAGGAGGTGGTCGGTTTCGGCCGCACGCCATCGACCTTGCGCGTGGCGCAGGAACTGGGCGTCATCGACCGCGCCGGGATCAACCCGGCACACGAGATCGGCGACGCCGACATCGTGCTGGTGGCGACGCCGGTGGCGCAGATGCCGGAAATCTTCGCCCGCATCGCGCCTTATCTCGGGCCGAACACCATCGTCACCGACGGCGGTTCGACCAAGGGCGACGTCGTTGCTGCGGCCCGTGCCGCCTTCCGCGGCCACATCGGCAAGTTCGTGCCGGCGCATCCGATTGCCGGCGCCGAGAACAGCGGGCCGTCGGCCGCCCGGCACGACCTCTATCAGGGCAGGAAGGTCGTCGTCACGCCGCTGCCCGAGAACAACGACGAGCGCCTCGACCGCGTCAAGCGCGCTTGGGCGCTGTGCGGCGCCGACATCTACGAGCTGACGCCGGAAATGCACGACCGCGTCTTCGCCGCAGTCAGCCACTTGCCGCACCTGCTGTCCTTCGCCCTGGTCCATGACCTGGCGGTGCGCGACGACGCCGAACTGTTCTTCACCTTCGCCGCCTCCGGCTTCCGCGACTTCACGCGGATCGCCGCCAGTCACCCGGAAATGTGGCGCGACATCTGCCTCGCCAACCGCGAGGCGCTGCTCGGCGAACTCGACAGCTACCGGGCCCAGCTCGACGAGCTGCGCGACGCGCTGGCCCGCGCCGACGGCGAGCGTCTCGAGGACGTCTTCGGCATCGCCCGTCAGGCGCGCCGGGAGTGGGCGGGAAGCTGAGCATGCGGCGGCTGCGCGCGCTGCTCTGCGGGCTCGCGCTGCTCCTTGCCCTGCCGCTCGCCGCGGCGCCGCCGGAACTCCTGCTGGCCAACGTCTATCGCGACGACATCGACGTTTCCGCCTACCTGGTCAGCGAGAAGCTCGACGGTGTGCGCGCCGTCTGGGACGGCGAGACGCTGCGTTTTCGCAGCGGCAACCGGGTCAATGCGCCGGCCTGGTTCACCGATGCCCTGCCGAAAACGCCGATGGACGGCGAGTTGTGGCTGGGCCGTGGCCGCTTCGAGCGCCTTTCCGGCATCGTCCGTCGCGAACAGCCGGTCGATGCCGAGTGGCGGGAGGTCCGCTACATGATCTTCGAACTGCCCGGCGCGCCGGGGACTTTCGCCGAGCGGGCCGGGCGCATCCGCGCAATCGTCGCTGCCGCGGCCTTGCCCTGGCTGGCTGAGGTGCCGCAGGTAGCGGTGGCCAGCCGGGAAGAGCTGCGCCAGCGGCTGGCGCAAACCGTCAAGGCGGGTGGCGAAGGCCTGATGCTGCACCGCGCCGACGCGCCCTACGAAACCGGCCGTTCCGACACCTTGCTCAAGCTCAAACCCTGGCTCGACGCCGAGGCCGTCGTCATTGCCCACCTGCCGGGCAAGGGCAAGTACGCCGGGCAACTCGGCGCCTTGCGCGTGCGCCTGGCGGACGGTCGCGAATTCCGTCTGGGGACGGGCTTTACCGATGCGCAGCGCAAGAGCCCGCCGCCGATCGGCAGCGTCGTCACTTATCGCTACCGGGAGCTGACCGCCAAGGGTTTGCCGCGCTTCGCCAGTTTTTTGCGCCGCCGGCAGGAATGAAGTGCGCTTGGCGTAAAATGCCCCATTTTTGCGGCGGATTTTCGGCATGATCCTCGTCACCGGCGGCGCCGGCTTCATCGGCAGCAACTTTGTCCTCGACTGGCTCGCTCAATCCGCCGAGCCGGTGCTCAACCTCGACGCGCTGACCTACGCCGGCAATCTCGAGAACCTTGCGGCACTACGGGATGACCCGCGTCATGTCTTCGTCCACGGCGATATCGGCGACTTCGACCTGGTTGCCAAACTGCTCGCCGAACACCGGCCGCGGGCGGTGGTCAATTTCGCCGCCGAATCGCACGTCGACCGCAGCATCCACGGTCCGGAGGATTTCATCCAGACCAACATCGTCGGCACTTTCCGCCTGCTCGAAGCGGTGCGCGCCCATTGCGGCGGATTGAACGCGGAAGAAAAGGCGGCCTTCCGCTTCCTGCACGTGTCGACCGACGAAGTCTATGGCTCGCTCGCCAGCGACGATCCGGCCTTCACCGAGACCCACCGTTACGAGCCGAACAGCCCGTACTCGGCGAGCAAGGCGGCGTCCGACCATCTGGTGCGCGCCTATCATCACACCTACGGCCTGCCGGTGCTGACCACCAACTGCTCGAACAACTATGGTCCCTACCATTTCCCGGAAAAACTGATCCCGCTGGTCATCCACAACGCGCTCGCCGGCAAGCCGCTGCCGATCTACGGCGACGGCCGGCAGATCCGCGACTGGCTCTACGTCAAGGATCATTGCAGCGCCATCCGTCGCGTCCTGGAGGCCGGCCGCCTTGGCGAAACCTACAACGTCGGCGGCTGGAACGAGAAAACCAACCTCGAGGTCGTGCATACCCTGTGCGACATGCTCGACGAACTGCGCCCGCGCGCCGATGGCCAGTCCTACCGGACGCAGATCACTTTCGTCAGCGACCGTCCCGGCCACGACCGCCGCTACGCAATCGACGCGACGAAGCTGGAGCGCGAACTGGGCTGGAAGCCGGCCGAAACCTTCGCCACCGGCATCCGCCAGACGGTGCAGTGGTACCTGGACAACCCGGCCTGGGTGCAGAACGTCACCAGCGGTGCGTACAAGCAGTGGCTGGGCAAGCATTACGGAGAAAACGCATGAGTCAGCAGCGCAAGGGCATCATCCTCGCCGGCGGTTCCGGCACCCGGCTCTACCCGGTGACGCTGGCGGTTTCCAAGCAGCTACTGCCGATCCACGACAAGCCGATGATCTACTACCCGCTGAGCACGCTGATGCTCGCCGGCATCCGCGATATCCTGGTCATCTCGACGCCGCAGGACACGCCGCGCTTCCAGCAACTGCTCGGCGACGGCAGCCAGTGGGGGCTGAACCTGCAATACGCTGTGCAACCCAGCCCGGACGGTCTGGCGCAGGCCTTCATCATCGGCCGCGACTTCATCGGCGGCGGCGATTCAGCGCTGGTGCTCGGCGACAACATCTTCTACGGCCACGAGTTCGCCAACGACCTCGCCGCGGCCGGCGCGCAGCTTTCGGGGGCGACCGTCTTCGCCTATCACGTG
This sequence comes from Azonexus caeni, assembly GCF_048146105.1. Lineage (NCBI taxonomy): Bacteria > Pseudomonadati > Pseudomonadota > Betaproteobacteria > Rhodocyclales > Azonexaceae > Azonexus > Azonexus caeni. Next base: position 32,227 of record NZ_JBKJAD010000026.1, on the reverse strand, counting down.
CACGATCCGGAGCGTTACGGCGTCGTCGAATTCGACGCGGCGGGCCGGGCGGTCAGCCTCGAGGAAAAGCCGAAACAGCCCAAGTCGAATTACGCGGTCACCGGCCTCTACTTCTACGACAACCAGGTGCTCGACATGGCGCGCGACCTCAAGCCGTCGGCGCGCGGCGAACTGGAAATCACCGACATCAACCGCCTCTACCTTGACCGCGACCAGCTCAACGTCCAGGTCATGGGCCGCGGCCACGCCTGGCTCGATACCGGCACCCACGAAAGCCTGCTCGATGCCAGCCAGTTCATCGCCACGATCGAGAAACGCCAGGGGCTGAAGATCGCCTGTCCCGAGGAAATCGCCTTCCGCAAGGGCTGGGTCGATGCGGCGCAGTTGGAAAAACTGGCGCAGCCGATGCTCAAGAATCCCTACGGCCAGTACCTGATCGGCCTGCTCGGCGAGCGGAGGTTCTGATGCAGCTCGTCTCCACCTTGCTGCCCGGCGTGCTGCTGCTTGAACCGCGCGTCTTCGGCGACGAGCGCGGTTTCTTTTTCGAAAGTTTCAATCAGCGCGCTTTCGACGAAGTGGTCGGCGATCACGTCGATTTCGTTCAGGACAACCACTCGAAAAGCCGGCGCGGCGTGCTGCGCGGCCTGCATTACCAGTTGCCTCCGAAAGCCCAGGGCAAGCTGGTACGCGTCGTCGAAGGCGAGGTGTTCGACGTCGCGGTCGATCTGCGCCGCGCCTCGGCGACCTACGGCCACTGGGCCGGCGCCCTGCTGTCCGCCGCCAACAAGCGGCAGATGTGGATACCGCCGGGCTTCGCCCACGGTTTCGTGACCCTGAGCGAAACCGCGGAGTTCCTCTACAAGACCACCGACTACTATGCGCCCGAGCACGAGCGCTGCATCCGCTGGAACGATCCGGCGCTGGCCATCGACTGGGGCTACAGCCGGGAACCGCAACTGTCGGCCAAGGATGCGGCGGCTCCAGGCTTCGCCGAGGCGGAAAAGGCTTTCTGAGGGCGGGGACTTCGGACTTTGACGGTCCCCGGGTAAACTGGCGCATTTTTCACCCCGCCGGGTTCGCCATGGAATTCCTCGATCTTCCCCAACTGCTTTCCGCCGCCGGCAGCGTCCGCCTGCCCGGTTCGAAGAGCATTTCCAACCGCGTCCTGCTGCTGGCGGCGCTCGCCGAGGGCGAGACCGAGGTGCGCGACCTCCTGGCATCCGACGACACCGAGCGCATGCTGGAAGCCCTGCAGACGCTTGGCGTCGGTGTCACGCCGCTGGGCGGCGAAGCCTGGAAGATCGCCGGTTGCGGCGGTCGCTTCCCGGTCAGGCAGGCGGAACTCTTTCTTGGTAACGCCGGCACTGCCTTCCGCCCACTCACCGCGGCGCTGGCGCTGGCCGGCGGCGATTACGTGCTGAAGGGCGTCGCCCGCATGCATGAGCGGCCGATCGGCGACCTGGTCGACGGCCTGCGCCAGCTCGGCGCCGACGTCACTTACCTCGGCAACGATGGCTACCCGCCGCTGCAACTGAAGCCGGCGACGATCCGCCCGGACGGCGCGGTGAAGGTGCGCGGCGACGTCTCCAGCCAGTTCCTGACCGGCCTCTTGATGGCCCTGCCGCTGACCGGCGAGACGGTCACGGTCGAGGTCGTCGGCGAGCTGATCTCCAAACCCTACATCGAGATCACGCTGGCCACCATGGCCCGCTTCGGCGTCGTCGTCGAGCGCGACGGCTGGCAGCGCTTCACGGTCAGGGCCGGCAGCTGCTATGTGTCGCCGGGCACGGTGTATGTCGAGGGCGATGCCTCGTCGGCGTCCTATTTCCTGGCGCTCGGCGCCATCGGCGGCGGGCCGCTACGCGTCGAAGGCGTCGGCGCTGATTCGATTCAGGGCGATGTGCGTTTCGCCGAAGCGCTGGCGCAGATGGGCGCCATCATCGAAACCGGCCCGAACTGGATGGCAGCGCGCGCGCCGCAGGGGGGGCTGGTCGCGGTCGATCTCGACTGCAACCACATCCCCGACGCGGCGATGACGCTGGCTACCGCCGCGCTGTTTGCCCGGGGAACAACGACGCTGCGCAATATCGCCAGCTGGCGGGTCAAGGAAACCGACCGCATCGCGGCAATGGCAATCGAGTTGAGGAAGCTCGGCGCCGAGGTCGAGGAGGGCGCCGATTACATCCGCGTCACCCCGGCGCCGCTGAAGCCTGCGGCCATCGATACCTACGACGACCACCGCATGGCGATGTGCTTCTCGCTGGCCGCTTTCGCGACGCCGCTGCGGATCAACGATCCGAAGTGCGTGGCCAAGACCTTCCCTGATTACTTCGAGCGCTTTGCCGCAGTCACCCGGGCGGCGCCGGTGATCGCCATCGACGGCCCGTCGGCTTCCGGCAAGGGGACGGTGGCGGCGCGCGTCGCTGCCGCGCTCGGTTTTGCCTACCTCGATTCCGGCGCGCTCTACCGGCTGACCTCGCTCGCCGCGCAGCGGGCGAATGTCGCCTGGGACGACGAAACCGGCGTTGCCGCTATCGCCGCCGGGCTCGACGTCGTGTTCACCGGCGATGACATCCGCCTTGCCGGCGTTCTGGTTGGCGATGCCATCCGCACCGAGGAAATCTCGGCCGGTGCCTCGAAAGTCGCGGCCCTGCCGGCCGTGCGCGCGGCTCTGCTGTTCCGTCAGCGCGCTTTCAACACGGCGCCCGGCCTGGTCGGCGACGGGCGCGACATGGGCTCGGTGGTCTTCCCGCGAGCGCCACTCAAGGTCTTCCTTACCGCGACTGCCGAAGCGCGCGCCGAACGTCGTCATAAGCAGTTGATCGAAAAAGGTTTCTCTGCTAATCTCCCCGACCTTCTGGCTGACCTGCAGCTACGTGACGCGCGAGATTCGCAGCGCAGCGTGGCGCCGCTCAGGCAGGAAGTGGATGCCAGGCTGCTGGAAACCACGCATCTCACCATCGAACAGGCGGTGAAACAGGTGCTGGACTGGTACGCGGAAGCAGCCAAGTAGTACGGTGTTGCCGGTCATTCCGGTCGGCGACTTGTTTTTCACCTCAACCCGCTGTGGGCCGCTTGGCTCGCGGCAAGGAACTCGCTCCGTAATGGAATCTTTTGCTCAACTTTTTGAAGAATCCCTGGCTCGCCAGGAAATGCGTCAAGGCGAAGTCATCACTGCAGAAGTGGTGCTCATCGACCACAATTTCGTCGTGGTCAATGCCGGCCTGAAATCCGAATCCTACGTTCCCGTAGAAGAATTCCTCAACGACCAGGGTGAAGTTGAAGTCGCCGTCGGCGATTTCGTCCAGGTCGCCATCGAAATGCTGGAAGACGGCTACGGTTCGACCCGTCTTTCCCGCGATCGCGCCAAGCGCATCGCCTCCTGGAACTTCCTCGAGCAAGCCCTCAACGACGGTGCCCTGGTTTCCGGCACCATCACCGGCAAGGTCAAGGGTGGTCTCACCGTCATGTCCAACGGCGTCCGTGCCTTCCTTCCGGGCTCGCTGGTCGACATGCGTCCGGTCAAGGACACCACGCCGTACGAAGGCAAGACCATGGAGTTCAAGGTCATCAAGCTTGACCGCAAGCGCAACAACGTCGTCCTGTCGCGTCGTGCCGTCCTCGAAGCGACCGCCGACAAGGATCGCGAAAAGCTGATGGAAAACCTCAAGGAAGGTGCCACCGTCAAGGGTATCGTCAAGAACATCACCGACTACGGCGCATTCGTCGACCTGGGCGGCATCGATGGCCTGCTGCACATCACCGACCTGGCCTGGCGCCGTGTCCGTCACCCGAGCGAAGTGCTCAATGTCGGTGACGAAGTTACCGCCAAGATCCTCAAGTTCGACGCCGAGAAGAACCGCGTCTCGCTGGGCATGAAGCAGCTCGGCGACGATCCGTGGGTCGGCATCGCCCGCCGTTACCCGGCCGGCACCCGCCTCTTCGGCAAGGTCACCAATCTGACCGACTACGGTGCTTTCGTCGAGATCGAACAAGGCATCGAAGGCCTGGTGCACGTCTCCGAAATGGACTGGACCAACAAGAACGTCCATCCGTCCAAGGTTGTCTCGCTGGGCGACGAAGTCGAAGTCATGATCCTCGAGATCGACGAAGAGCGCCGCCGCATCTCCCTGGGTATGAAGCAGTGCCAGGCGAATCCGTGGGACGAGTTCGCGATGAACCACAAGAAGGGCGACAAGGTGAAGGGCGCCATCAAGTCGATCACCGACTTCGGCATCTTCATCGGCCTGCCGGGTGGCATCGACGGTCTGGTTCACCTGTCCGACCTCTCCTGGTCGGCGACCGGCGAAGAAGCGATCCGCAACTTCAAGAAGGGTGACGAAGTTGAAGCCGTGGTTCTCGGCATCGACGTCGAGAAGGAACGCATCTCCCTGGGTATCAAGCAGCTCGACGGTGATCCGTATGCCAACTTCATCGCCACGCACGAGAAGAACAGCATCGTGCGCGGTATCGTCAAGACGGTCGACGCCCGTGGCGCCGTGGTCACGCTGGATGGCGAAAACGAAGCCTACCTGCGCGCTTCCGAGTTCTCCCGCGAGCGCACCGAAGACCTGTCGCAACACCTGAAGGTCGGTGACGAGATCGAAGCGATGATCATCAACGTCGATCGCAAGACCCGCGGCATCAATCTGTCGATCAAGGCCAAGGATCAAGCCGAACAGCACGAAGCGATGCAGAAGTTCTCTGCCGACACTTCCGCTGCCACCGGTACGACCAACCTGGGTGCGCTGCTCAAGGCCAAGCTGAACCAGCAAGGCTGATAGGCTGCGACATGACCAAATCCGAGCTCATCGTCCGGCTGGCGGAGCGTTTTCCCCAGTTGGTGGCGAAGGATGCCGATTTCGCAGTCAAGATGATTCTCGATGCGATGTCCGAAGCGCTGGTGCGCGGAGATCGCATCGAGATCCGCGGATTTGGCAGCTTCGCGCTCAACTACCGGCCGCCGCGCGTTGGACGTAACCCGAAATCCGGGGACAAGGTCAGCGTGCCGGCGAAGTGGGTTCCCCACTTCAAGGCCGGCAAGGAACTGCGCGAGCGGGTCGATCAGTCGATCTGAAGCCGGGCTTGGCCCAATGTGGTAGATTCGGGGCAGTGAGTTTCACTGCCCCTTTTCATTGAATGTCATGACAGCCCTGACCTGGTTCCTGCGTTTCATCATCTTCGCTTTCCTGGTGCTCTTTGCCGTCCAGAACACGGCACCGGTCACCTTGAGTCTGGCCCTCGATTACTACTGGCAGGCACCGCTGGTCATCGTCCTGCTCGCCTTTTTCGGTGGTGGCGCCCTGCTTGGTGTGCTCTCCCTGGTTGGCACGATATTTCGTCAGCGACGCGAAATCGCCCGTCTCAAACGCGCCCTGCTCAAGGCCGAGCAGCCACCGCTGCCGGATTTGCCGCTGCAACAATGAATGAACTGTTCGAATACTGGCAGCTCCTGCTGGTCCCGGTGTTTTTCGCCATGGGCTGGGCTGCCGCCCGTGTGGACATGCGGCAGGTTGTCCATGAATCGCGGGCCTTGCCGCGTTCCTATTTCAAGGGCCTGAATTTCCTGCTCAACGAGCAGCCGGACAAGGCCATCGATTCCTTCCTCGAAGTCGCCAAGGTCGATTCGCAGACCGTCGAGCTGCATTTTGCGCTCGGCAACCTGTTTCGCCGGCGCGGCGAGACCGAGCGGGCGATCCGCATGCACCAGAACCTGCTGGAGCTGCCGGAAGTCGAGGACAAGCATCGCTTGCAGGCGATGGTCGAACTCGGTCAGGATTTCCTGAAGGCTGGCCTGCTCGACCGCGCCGAAGACATTTTCAACAAGCTGCTGGGTACCGCCCGCGAGGCCGATGCCAAGCGCTCGCTGCTCGAGATCTACCAGGTCGGCAAGGAATGGCAGAAGGCGATTGAGATCGCCCGCGAACTGCCCGACGTCGCGACGCACAAGGAAATCGCCGAGTACTACTGCGAGCTGGCTGCCGGTGAAATCATGCGTTCGCGCCACGATTCGGCGCGCCAGTATCTCGAGGTGGCGATCCAGGAAAACCGCAAGTGCGTGCGCGCCAGCATCCTGCTCGGCGACCTGTTTGCCCAGGAGGGCAAGGCGGCGGAAGCGATCGACGCCTGGCAGGCGATCGAACAGCAGGATCCCGCCTACCTGTCGCTGGTCGCTCAGCGCCTGCTTGACGCCTACCGCAAGCTGTCCCGCTCCGACGCCGGGGTGGCGCTGCTGCGCGGCTATCTCGAACATTACCCGTCGATCGACCTGCTCGAAGTCGTGTACCAGCTGGTGCTGGAAAACGAGGGCAACGAGGCGGCCTATCGCCTGGTGCGCGCCGAACTGCAGCGTAACCCGACGCTGGTTGGCCTGGAGCGACTGATGGCGGCACGTCTACCCTTGGCGTCGCCGGAAGTGCGCAGCGATCTGGAACTGGGCAAGAGCATCGTCCAGGGCTATACCCGGCGCCTGTCGCGCTATCGGTGCAATAATTGCGGCTTCAAGGCGCGTCAGTTCTACTGGCGCTGCCCGGCCTGCGGCGGCTGGGAGACCAGCCCGCCGCGGCGCAGCGAGGAATTCGATCAATCCCTGTAGGACTTCGATGCTGGAAAAACTCTCGCAGGTGCGCCTGCTCGTCGTCGGCGACGTCATGCTGGACCGCTACTGGTTCGGCGAGGTCAGCCGGATTTCGCCGGAAGCGCCGGTGCCGGTGGTCAAGGTCGAGCGCATGGAAGAGCGCCTCGGCGGTGCTGCCAACGTTGCCCGCAACGCCGCTTCGCTTGGGGCGCGGACGACCCTGCTCTCGGTGGTTGGCGACGACGATGCTGGTCGGGCACTCTCCCGTCTGCTCGCCGAGAGCGAGATCGCTGCCGATCTGAAGATCGATCGTCAGATCGACACCACGGTCAAGCTGCGCGTCATCGGTCGCCAGCAGCAGTTGTTGCGCATCGATTTCGAAACCGCACCGTCGCACGAAGTGCTCGACGCCAAGCTCGCCGAGTACGAACGCCGGCTCGCCGACTGCGACATCGTCATCCTGTCCGATTACGGCAAGGGTGGGCTGACCCATATCACCGAGATGATCCGTCTCGCTCGCCTTGCCGCCAAGCCGGTGCTGGTCGATCCGAAAGGTGACGAGTGGGAAAAATATGCTGGCGCCACGGTGATTACCCCGAACCGCTCCGAATTGCGCGATGTCGTCGGCCGCTGGTCGTCGGAGCAAATGCTCTTCGACAAGGCCGAGAAGCTGCGCGGCGAACTTGGTCTTGAGGCCTTGCTGGTCACCCGCAGCGAGGAAGGCATGACGCTTTTCGCCGACGGCCAGACTTTCCTCCAGGCGGCGCAGGCGCGCGAAGTGTTCGACGTTTCGGGGGCCGGCGATACCGTCATCGCCACGCTCGCCGTCATGATTGCTGCCGGTGCCGACTGGGCCGAAGCCATTCGCATCGCCAACATCGCTGCCGGCATCGTCGTTGGCAAGCTCGGCACTGCCGTCGTCACCCGCGACGAAATCGCGGGCGCCCTGTAAGGAGAAGAGATGAAAACCATTGTCACCGGTGCGGCCGGGTTTATCGGTTCCAACATCGTCAAGGCTTTGAACGAGCGCGGCGTGACCAAGATCATCGCCGTCGACAACCTGAGCAAGGCGGAAAAGTTCAAGAACTTGGTCGACTGCGAGATTGTCGATTACATCGACAAGCAGGACTTCATCGAGCGCATCCAGGCCGGCCATTTCGACGGCGACGTCGAAGCCATCTTCCATGAGGGCGCCTGCTCCGACACCATGGAGACCGACGGCCGCTACATGATGGAGAACAACTTCCGTTACTCCAGCATCCTGCTCGACTGGTGCCTAGACCAGGACGTCCAGTTCCTCTACGCCTCGTCGGCGGCGACCTATGGTGCTTCCAGCGTCTTCCGCGAAGAACGCGAATTCGAAGGGCCGCTCAACGTCTACGGCTACTCCAAGTTCCTGTTCGACCAGATCGTCCGCCAGCGTCTGGCGCAGCAGCCGTCGTCGCAGATCGTCGGCTTCCGCTACTTCAATGTCTACGGCCCGCGTGAAAGCCACAAGGGGCGCATGGCCTCGGTCGCCTTCCACAACTTCAACCAGTTCCGCGCTGACGGCAAGGTCAAGCTGTTCGAAGGCTCGCATGGCTACGAGAACGGCGGCCAGATGCGCGATTTCGTCTTCGTCGGCGACGTCGCCAAGGTCAATCTGTTCTTCCTTGACCATCCGGAAAAGTCCGGCATCTTCAACCTCGGTTCGGGGCGGGCGCAGAGCTTCAACGACGTCGCGGTGGCGGCGGCCAACGGCTGCCGCAAGGCCCGGGGCGAAGCCGCGCTCGGTCTGGACGATCTGCGGGCACAGGGCTTGCTCGAATACGTCGCCTTCCCCGAAGCGCTCAAGGGCAAGTACCAGGCGTTCACGCAGGCCGATCTGACGAAACTGCGCGAAGCCGGCTACGACGCGCCGATGGCGACGGTCGAGGAGGGCGTTTCCCAATACATCGACTGGTTGCACGCCCATGTATAAAACCCTGCAGGATTTTGTCGGAAACACGCCGCTGGTTCGCCTGCAGCGCATTCCCGGCGCCGACAACGAACGCCGCGGCAATGTCATCCTGGCCAAGCTCGAAGGCAACAACCCGGCCGGCTCGGTCAAGGACCGCCCGGCGCTGTCGATGATCCAGCGCGCCGAAGCGCGCGGCGACATCAAGCCGGGCGACACGTTGATCGAGGCGACTTCCGGCAATACCGGCATCGCGCTGGCGATGGCGGCGGCGATCAAGGGCTACAAGATGATCCTGGTGATGCCCGAGAACCAGAGCGTCGAGCGTCGCCAGAGCATGCGCGCCTACGGCGCCGAACTGGTGCTGACGCCCAAGGACGGCGGCATGGAACTGTGCCGCGACGTCGCCGAACGGATGCGCGACGAAGGCAAGGGCATCATCCTCGACCAGTTCGCCAACCCGGACAACCCGGTCGCCCACTACGAAGGCACCGGCCCGGAAATCTGGCGCGACACCGGCGGGCGCATCACCCATTTCGTTTCCAGCATGGGCACCACCGGCACCATCATGGGTACCAGCCGCTACCTCAAGGAAAAGAACCCGGCGATCACCATCGTCGGCTGCCAGCCGGAAGAGGGCAGCCAGATTCCCGGCATCCGCAAGTGGCCGGAAGCCTATTTGCCGAAGATCTACGCGCCGACCAACGTCGACCGCATCGAATACGTCAGCCAGGCCGACGCCGAGGCGATGACCCGGCGGCTTGCTGTCGAGGAAGGCATCTTCGCCGGCATTTCGTCCGGCGGCGCGCTTGCCGTGGCACTGCGCATCGCCGCCCAGGTCGAGAATGCGACCATCGTCTCGATCGTCTGCGACCGCGGCGACCGCTACCTGTCGACCGGCGTCTTCCCCGCATGAAGCCGGTCCTCGTCTTCGACATCGAAACCATTCCCGACGTTGCCGGCCTGCGCCGGATCAACGAGTTGCCGGGCGAGCTGTCCGATGCCGAAGTCGCCGAACTCGCCTTCCAGCAGCGCCGGGCGAAGAACGGCAGCGATTTCCTGCCGCTGCACCTGCAGCGCATCGTCGCCATCTCCTGCGTGCTGCGCACGCTCGACGGTTTCCGCGTGTGGTCGCTGGCCGAGCCGGATCTCGACGAAGGTGCGATCATCCAGCGCTTCTTTGACGGCATCGAGAAATTCACGCCGCAGATCGTCTCCTGGAATGGCGGCGGCTTCGACCTGCCGGTGCTGCACTACCGCGGCATGCTGCACGGCGTCACGGCGCCGCGCTACTGGGACATGGGCGACGGCGACTACGCCGACTCGCGTGACTTCAAGTGGAACAACTACATCAGCCGCTACCACACCCGTCACCTCGACTTGATGGACCTGCTTGCGATGTACAACGGCCGCGCCAATGCACCGCTCGACGAACTGGCCAAGCTGTTCGGCTTTCCCGGCAAGCTCGGCATGGACGGCAGCAAGGTCTGGGACGCCTGGCAGGCCGGGCAGGCCGCCGACATCCGCGATTACTGCGAGACTGATGTGGTCAATACCTACCTGGTCTATAACCGTTTCCGGCGCATGCGCGGCGAATTTACCGCTGACGAGGAAATGGCCGAACAGGCTTTCATCAAGGGCCAACTGGCGAAGATCGATGCGCCGCACTGGCGCGAGTTTCTCGCCGCCTGGCAATGATCATGCGGCGCAGCAAGCTATAATCGCAAGGTTTTTTTTCAAACCCAACGCAGAGAGAAAATAATGGCTCTTAACAACGTTCCCTCCGGCAAGTCCCTCCCCGACGACTTCAACGTCATCATCGAGATCACCGCCCATTCCGACCCGGTCAAGTACGAAGTCGACAAGGAAAGCGGCGCCATCTTCGTCGATCGCTTCATGTCGACCGCCATGCACTATCCGTGCAACTACGGCTACATTCCGCACACCATCGCTGGCGACGGTGATCCGGTTGACGTTCTGGTGATCAGCCCGTTCCCGCTGCCGCCGGGCGTCGTCGTCCGCTGCCGCCCGCTCGGCCAGCTATCGATGACCGACGAAGGCGGCGAAGACGCCAAGCTGCTCGCCGTTCCGGTGTCCAAGCTGACCCCGCTGTACAACGACGTCAAGACCTACGAAGACACGCCGGAACTGCTGCGCCAGCAGATCGCGCACTTCTTCGAGCACTATAAGGACCTGGAGCCGGGCAAGTGGGTCAAGGTCAATGGCTGGCAAGGTATCGACGCCGCCCGCGAAGAAGTCATGACCGGTGTCCAGCGTTACAACGAAGCGAAAGACAAGCCGAACTACTGAGATGCTGCGTATCGCCGTTGCCCAGTTCAACGCCGTCGTCGGTGACCTGACCGGCAACGTCGACCGCATCGTCGCCTGTGCCGCCGCGGCCAAAGCCCGCGGTGCGCAGGTGCTGCTGACGCCGGAGCTGGCATTGAGCGGCTATCCGCCGGAAGACCTGCTGCTGCGCCCGGATTTCTACCGTGCCTGCCAGCGGGCGCTCGACGATCTGGCCGCCCGCATCGACGGGATTGCGCTGGTCGTCGGCCACCCGGAAGAACATGAAGGCGCCTGCTACAACGCTGCGACGGTCATCGAAAACGGCCGTCCGCTTGCCGTCTACCGCAAGATGCGCCTGCCCAATTACGACGTCTTCGACGAGAAGCGCTATTTCGACGCCGGGCGCGCGGCCTGCGTCGTCGAACTCGGCGGCGTCCGTTGTGGCATCAACATCTGCGCCGACATCTGGGAAACCGGCGCCTTCGAGGCGGCCTGCCAGGCTGGCGCAGAAATCGTGCTGGTGCTCAATGCCTCGCCCTGCCACCTGGAGAAGCAGCAGGAGCGCGCCGAGGTGCTCGGCGAGCGGATTGCCGCCACCGGCATTCCCGCCATCTATTGCAATCTGGTTGGCGGCCAGGATGAACTCGTTTTCGACGGCGGCTCCTTCGCCCTCGACGCGCGCCGCCAGGTCGCCATGCGCCTGCCGCAGTTTGAAGAAGTCTTGGGCATCGTCGACGTCGACGGACCGCGCCTGAATTCCGCCGAACTCGTCGAGCCCCTGTCGCTCGAGGCCGAGGCCTACTCGGCGCTGGTCATGGGGGTGCGTGACTACATCGGCAAGAGTGGCTTCAAGGGGGCGATCATCGGCCTCTCAGGCGGCATCGATTCGGCGCTGACGCTGTGCGTCGCGGTCGACGCGCTCGGCGCCGACAAGGTGCACGCGGTGATGATGCCGTCGCCCTACACGGCGCAGATGAGTCTCGACGATTCGCGCGAGATGATCCGCCAGTTGGGCTGCAGCTACGACGAAATCGCCATCGCCCCGGCCATGGCGACCTACGAAGCCATGCTGGCGCCGCTGTTCGCCGGCCTGCCCAGCGACGCGACCGAAGAGAACATCCAGGCGCGGATCCGCGGCAACCTGCTGATGGCGCTCTCCAACAAGACCGGCAAGCTGGTTCTGACCACCGGCAACAAGTCGGAGATGGCGGTCGGCTACTGCACGCTGTACGGCGACATGGCCGGCGGCTTCGCGGTGATCAAGGATGTCTACAAGACCCTGGTCTATCGTCTGTCACGCTACCGCAACACGCTGTGCAGCGGCGCGCCGGTGATTCCCGAGAACATCATCGTCCGCCCGCCCTCGGCCGAGCTGAAGCCGGACCAGAAGGACCAGGATTCGCTGCCCGAATACGAGGTGCTCGACGCCATCGTCCGCGCCTACATGGAAGAGGACCGCAGCCCGCGCGAGATCATCGCCGCCGGTCTGCCCGAAGCCGACGTTCGCCGCGTCGTCCGCCTGCTGCGCATCGCCGAGTACAAGCGGCGCCAGGCGCCGGTCGGCATCCGCATCACGCCGCGCAGTTTCGGCAAGGACTGGCGCTACCCGATCACCAACCGGTATGCTGACGAATATTGAGCATCAATCGAGAGAGAAGAGGGATACAGACATGAAAAAAATCGAAGCCATCATCAAGCCGTTCAAGCTCGACGAAGTGCGCGAGGCGCTGTCGGAAGTCGGCATCACCGGCCTGACGGTCACCGAGGTCAAGGGCTTCGGTCGCCAGAAGGGCCATACCGAGCTGTATCGCGGCGCCGAGTACGTCGTCGATTTCCTGCCCAAGATCAAGATCGAGATCGTCGTCGCCGGTCCGCAGGTCGATCCGGCGATCGACGCCATCGTCAAGGCGGCGCGCACCGGCAAGATCGGTGACGGCAAGATCTTCGTCACCAGCGTCGAACAGGTTGTTCGTATTCGCACCGGCGAGACCAACGAAGCGGCCATCTGATCACCTGCCACCAGGCGCGGTGGAGCGAGCGGGACGGCGTCAGCCGTCCCGTTTTCGTTTCCGGAGTGGTGCATGCCAGGCGGTTTTTCATGTCATTGCCAGCGATTTGCACCAAGTCTGAGCAAATCGTTTGACCGACCCGGCAAAAGCGGGTAATTTCCTTCGCCTGAGGGGGTTCCCCTCATCCGTCAGTCAGGATTCTCCAACGATTCAGTGGCAAGCGGGATTTCATGTACATCATTCAGGTAGAGAGAAGATGTGACGGCAACCGCCGTCACCTATCCCCAATCTTCCCGGCATGCCGTGAGGCATGTGGCGATGACAGGGTCGGTATGTCCGGCCGTGTCATGTCCCTGAACTAAGGGCCAGAGTATGACGACGCGGCCAGCCTTCCACGCGGTACCCGGAAGCGCTGTCGCGGTCGGCGCGGTTTTCCAGACAAGACCCGATTCGGCACAGACCGACAAGCACCCGTTTTCCTCCTTTTCCGGTAACAGCCCAGGCGCATCCGTGTCCGGGCTGTGTCTTGCCGTCCGGAAAATATTGCGGAGAAATAGTCTGTTCAATTTTTGTCAGTCAAAAGAGAGGGAGAAGTAATGTCTTCTGCATTGTGGTTGGCGTTGTTATGTGCGGGGTTGGCGGTCATTTACGGCTGGTTGTCCAGTCGTTCGATTCTTGCGTTGCCGGCGGGGAACGAGCGCATGCAGGAAATCGCCAAGGCGATCCAGGAAGGGGCGGCCGCTTATCTGAGCCGGCAGTACAAGACCATCGCGATGGTTGGCGTGGTGATGGCGGTGTTGATCGCCATCTTCTTGGGCATGGCGACGGCGGTGGGTTTCGTCATCGGCGCCACGCTCTCCGGTGCCGCCGGCTTCATCGGCATGAACGTTTCCGTCCGCGCCAATGTGCGTACCGCCGAAGCGGCACGCGGGGGCATTGCGCCGGCGCTTGACGTGGCCTTCAAGGGCGGCGCGATCACCGGCATGCTGGTGGTCGGTCTCGGCCTGCTCGGTATCGCCGGTTACTACGGTGGCATGCAGGCCTTCGGCCTGAGCCAGGATGCGGCGTTGCATGCGCTGATCGGTCTCGCCTTCGGTTCGTCGCTGATCTCGATCTTTGCCCGTCTCGGCGGCGGCATCTTCACCAAGGGTGCCGACGTCGGCGCCGACCTCGTCGGCAAGGTGGAAGCCGGGATTCCCGAGGACGATCCGCGCAACCCGGCGGTGATCGCCGACAACGTCGGTGACAACGTCGGCGATTGCGCCGGCATGGCGGCCGACCTGTTCGAGACCTATGTCGTGACCGTTGTCGCCACCATGGTGCTCGGTGCGCTGATGCTGAAGACTTCGGCCGTTCTCGGCGACGCGCTGATTCTCTATCCGTTGGCCTTGGGCGCGGTGTCGATCATCGCCTCGATCGTCGGCTGCTACTTCGTCAAGACTTCGGACGGCGGCAAGATCATGGGCGCGCTGTACAAGGGCCTGATCGTCGCCGGCGTGCTGGCGCTGGCCTTCTACTACCCGGTGACCTCCTGGCTGATCGGTGCTGGCGATGCGGCGGTGCAGGTGACGACGGGCAGCATGTTCACCTGTGCCGTCATCGGCCTCGTGCTGACCGCGGCGATGGTCTGGATCACCGAGTACTACACCGGGACGGAATACGCGCCGGTCAAGCATGTCGCTTCGGCCTGCCAGACCGGTCATGCGACCAACATCATCGCCGGCATCGGCGTTTCGATGAAGGCGACGGCGCTGCCGGTGCTTTCGGTCTGCGCCTCGATCTGGGCGGCCTACTCGGTCGGTGGTCTGTACGGGCTGGCGATCGCCGCCACCTCGATGCTGTCGATGGCTGGCATTGTCGTCGCGCTGGACGCCTACGGTCCGATCACCGACAACGCCGGTGGTATCGCCGAAATGGCCGAACTGCCGCCGGAAGTGCGCGCCGTCACCGATCCGCTCGACGCCGTCGGCAACACCACCAAGGCGGTGACCAAGGGCTACGCCATCGGTTCCGCCGGTCTTGCCGCGCTGGTCCTGTTCGCCGACTACACGCATGCGCTGGAAGCGGCGACCGGCCAGGTATTCACCTTCGACCTCTCCAACCACATGGTGATCATCGGCCTCTTCATCGGCGGCCTGATTCCCTACCTGTTCGGCGCGATGGCGATGGAGGCGGTCGGTCGTTCGGCTGGCGCCGTCGTCGTCGAAGTGCGGCGTCAGTTCAAGGAAATCGCCGGCATCATGGAAGGCACGGCCAAGCCCGACTACTCCCGCGCGGTCGACATGCTGACCGTTGCGGCGATCAAGGAAATGATGATTCCGTCTATCCTGCCGGTCGCCGTGCCGATCGTCGTCGGCCTGCTGCTCGGGCCGCAGGCGCTCGGCGGTCTGCTCGTCGGCACCATCGTCACCGGCCTCTTTGTCGCCATCTCGATGACCACCGGCGGCGGCGCCTGGGACAACGCCAAGAAGTACATCGAGGACGGCCACTTCGGCGGCAAGGGTTCCGATGCGCACAAGGCGGCGGTCACTGGCGACACGGTCGGCGATCCCTACAAGGACACGGCCGGCCCGGCGGTCAACCCGCTGATCAAGATCATCAACCTGGTTGCGCTGCTGATCGTGCCGCTGATCGTCTGATCGCCTGTTTTTACAGTTCAAGGAATGCGCCCTGCGGGGCGCATTTTTTTTGGCCTCAGCTTTTCGGCGCGCGCAGCAGGACCAGCAGGGCGCCTTCGCCGCCGTCCTGCGGCTTGGCCTGGCAATAGGCGAGGACTTCGTGACGCTGCGCCAGCCAGCCGCGCACCAGTTGGCGCAGCACCGACAGCTTGTGCGGCGAACCGTGCCCTTTGCCATGCACAATGCGCAGGCAACGCTTGCCCTGGTGCAGGCAGGTATGCAGGAAACCGGCGATCAGGTGACGCGCCTGCTCGCGGTTCAGGCCGTGCAGGTCGATCTCGTCCTGCACCACCCAGCGCCCGCGGCGCAGGTCGCGCAACAGCGTCTGCGCCAGGCCGGGGCGCAGGTAGGCCGCTTCGTCGCCGCCTTCGAGCCGGTCCTGCAGCGCGATCGGCGCGTGCAGGCTCTCGTGCAGCACCGCCTGGCGGTCGGCCTGTGATTGTTCCGGCGCCGGTCGCGGCAGCGGCTTGGTGAGCGCCGCCAGGTTCTTGTCCGGCAGTGGTTCGACGCCGGTCATCGCGAGGACGAAGGCCGCCTGCTCGGGATCGTCGGGCAGGCGCCGCGGGCGAGTGTCGTCCTGCCAACCGGCGGGCAGCGCGTCGTCGCGGGGCACAGGGCGTCCCGGATGGCATTCGGCTGGCGCCTGGGAGGCGGCGACGCGGCGCGATGGTGGCTTGTCCAGGATCACCCGGTTGGCGTCGGGCAGCGGCCGGACGCCAGCCACCGCCTGGCGGAAGAGGGCGCCTTCGTCGGTCTTGCCGGTGTTTGGCGCCGTCTCGGGCGCCGGCGCTGCGGGCGACGCGGCGACCGGGGGCGCCGCGCGTTGCCGCCAGACGGCCCGCAGGCCGTCCTTCAGCGAGCCCTGGTCAGCCTTGGTGGCCAAGATTGTCGAGGTAGCGCTCGGCGTCGAGTGCGGCCATGCAACCGCTGGCGGCCGAGGTGCAGGCCTGCTTGTAGATCTGGTCCTGCACGTCGCCGGCGGCGAAGACGCCGGGGATGCTGGTCTGCGTCGCGTTGCCGTTGCGTCCCGCCTGGGTGACGATGTAGCCGTGGTCCATGTCGAGCTGGCCGGCGAAGATGTCGGTGTTCGGCTTGTGGCCGATGGCGATGAAGACGCCGTGCACGTCGACCTTCTTCACTTCGCCGGACTGCACGTTCTTGATCGCCAGGCCGGTGACACCGGACGCATCGCCGAGCACCTCGTCGAGCGTGCTGTTCCACAGGATCGTGACCTTGCCTTCCTTTTCCTTCTGGAACAGCTTGTCCTGCATGATCTTCTCGGCCTTGAACTTGTCGCGGCGGTGGATCAGCGTGACATGGCTGGCGATGTTGGCCAGGTAGAGCGCTTCTTCGACCGCGGTGTTGCCGCCGCCGACGACGGCGACCGGCTTGTTGCGGTAGAAGAAGCCGTCGCAGGTGGCGCAGGCGGAGACGCCCTTGCCCATGAATTCCTGTTCGGACAGCAGGCCGAGGTACATCGCCGAGGCGCCGGTGGCGATGATCAGTGCGTCGCAGGTGTAGGTGCCGCTGTCGCCGACCAGCGTGAAGGGCTTTTCGGTCAGCTTGGTGGTGTGGATGTGGTCGAAGATGATTTCGGTGTCGAAGCGGGCGGCGTGCTTCTCGAAACGCTGCATCAGTTCCGGTCCCTGCACGCCGTCGGCGTCGGCCGGCCAGTTGTCGACTTCGGTGGTGGTCATCAGCTGGCCCCCCTGGGCCATGCCGGTGATCAGCACCGGTTTGAGGTTGGCGCGTGCGGCGTAAACGGCGGCGGTGTAGCCGGCCGGGCCGGAACCGAGAATGATCAGTGGGGTGTGACGGGTTGTCATTTGGGTCTCTGCCTTGGGATGGAATGGCGAAAATTATAGCCGCCTAATGGAGCGGCGTTTTGTGGGTGATCGTAACCAATCTATCAAACCGGTTTATAATTCTCAGCTAACTGTATGACTTGAAATGATTTACACCGTTCGTAGTAGTCATGGAACGGGATTAAGGAATTCAATGGCAAGACGAAACGACCCCAGTCCGATGCCCGACAAGATCGGTAGCCTGCTGCAGGAATCCCGCTGGCTCGGGGTTGGCGCACTGGCGCTGTTCCTGGTCATGGCGCTGTGGGGCTTCCAGCGTACCGACCCCGGTTGGTCGCACGCGGTCGGCAGCGGCAGTCCGCAGAACCCGGCGGGCCGGGCCGGTGCCTGGGTCGCCGATCTGCTGCTCTACGTCTTTGGACTTTCCGCCTGGTGGTGGGTGGTCCTGCTCGGCATGCTCGTCTGGTGGGGTTTCCGCAAGCTGCACGCCAGCGGCCAGGGAGCGGCGCATACGACCTACCTGGCCGTGCCCGGTTTCATTGTCCTGCTGCTTGCCAGTTGTGCGCTGGAAGCGCTGCGTTTCCACAGCCTCGACGTCCAGTTGCCGCTGGCGGCAGGCGGTATGCTTGGCGTCGAATTGAGCCGCTGGCTGGCTGGCCTGTTCGGTTTCACCGGCGCGACGCTGCTCCTGCTGGCGCTGATCGGCGTCGCCTGGAGCGCATTTTCCGGGATGTCGTGGATCTGGGCCTTTGAAAAGCTCGGCCTGCTGCTCGAGGCGCTGACCCTGTTCGTTTACGGGCAGATCGATGCCTGGCGCGACCGGCGCATCGGCAAGGAGGTCGCGCAGCGCCGCGAAGTCGTCGTCGAGGAGGAGAAGCGGCGCGTCGAACTGCACGAACCGATCTTCATCGACACGCCGCCGCCGGAAGTGCCGGTGTCGAAGAAGGCGGAAGCCCGTGTCGAACGCGAGAAGCAGGCGATGCTGTTCCCCGAGGCGATCGTCGGCGGCACGTTGCCGCCGCTGCACCTGCTCGACCCGGCGCCGCCGGCGACCGAGACGGTCAGCGCCGAAACCCTGGAATTCACCTCGCGCCTGATCGAAAGGAAGCTCGCCGACTTCGGCGTCCAGGTCAAGGTGATCGCCGCCTTGCCGGGGCCGGTCGTCACCCGCTACGAAATCGAGCCGGCGGTCGGCGTCAAGGGCGCGCAGATCGTCAATCTGGCGCGCGACCTGGCGCGGGCGCTGGCCATGGTGTCGATCCGCGTCGTCGAGACGGTGCCCGGCAAGTCGTGCATGGCCCTCGAGTTGCCGAATTCGAAGCGGCAGATGGTCAAGTTGTCCGAGATCATTTCCAGCAAGCCCTACAACGACATGGGCAGCCCGCTCACCGTCTGTCTCGGCAAGGACATCGGCGGTCTGCCGGTGGTCGCCGACCTGGCCCGCATGCCGCACCTGCTGGTCGCCGGCACCACCGGTTCGGGCAAGTCGGTCGGGGTCAACGCGATGATCCTGTCGATGCTCTACAAGTCCGAGCCGGAAAACGTCCGTCTCATCATGGTCGACCCGAAGATGCTCGAACTGTCGATCTACGAGGGCATCCCGCACTTGCTGGCGCCGGTCGTCACCGACATGAAGCAGGCGGCCAACGCGCTGCACTGGTGCGTCACCGAGATGGAAAAGCGTTACAAGCTGATGTCGGCGATGGGCGTGCGCAACATCGCCGGCCTCAACACCAAGATCAAGGACGCCGAGAAGCGCGGCGAGCACATCCCGAATCCGCTCAGCCTGACCCCGGAAACCCCGGAGCCGCTCAAGCACATGCCCTACATCGTCGTCATCATCGACGAACTGGCCGACCTGATGATGGTGGTCGGCAAGAAGGTCGAGGAGCAGATCGCCCGCCTCGCCCAGAAGGCGCGTGCCTCCGGCATCCACCTGGTGCTGGCGACGCAGCGCCCGTCGGTCGACGTGATCACCGGCCTGATCAAGGCCAACATTCCGACGCGCATCGCCTTCCAGGTGTCGAGCAAGATCGATTCGCGCACCATCCTCGACCAGATGGGCGCCGAAGCGCTGCTCGGCCAGGGCGACATGCTTTATCTGGCGCCGGGCACCGGCTATCCGACCCGCGTCCATGGCGCCTTTGTTTCCGACGATGAAGTGCATCGCGTCGTCGAGCACCTCAAGGCGAACGGCGCCCCGGAATACGTCGAGGACATCCTGAGCGGCGCCGGTGGCGACGAGGAAGGCGGCGAGGCCGGCGAAGGTGGCGGCGACGCCGAGAGCGATCCGCTCTACGACCAGGCGGTCGACATCGTGCTGAAGAACCAGCGCGCCTCGATCTCGCTGGTGCAACGCCACCTGCGCATTGGCTACAACCGCTCGGCGCGGCTGATCGAGGCGATGGAAAACGCCGGCCTGGTGTCGGCGATGGACGGTCGCGGCGGTCGCGAAGTGCTGATGAAGAAGCCGGCCGAATGACGCGGCCGGCGTGACAAACCCTTACACATTGAAACAGCGCCGGCCCACAGGCCGGCGTAAGCTGCGCCCATGAACCTCACCCGGAAACTTCTCGCTGCCGCCTTCGTCCTCGCTCCGGCCTTCGCCCACGCCGGTGCCATCGACCAGTTGCGCGCCTTCCTCGACGACACCCGCAGCTACCGCGCCGACTTCGACCAGTCGGTGCTCGCCCGCAACGGCCGCAAGCCCCAGGAATCCTCGGGCAAGCTGGCGATCCTGCGGCCGGGCAAGCTGCGCTGGGAAATCCTCAAGCCCTATCCGCAACTGGTGGTCGGCGACGGCGAAAAGATCTGGATTCACGATCCGGAACTGCAGCAGGTCACGGTGCGCCCGGCCGGCGACGCGATCGGCGCCTCGCCGGCGGCGCTGCTCGCCGGCAGCAATGCGCTGGAAAAGAACTTCGTGCTCAGGGAAGGCGGCGAGCGCGACGGCCTCTCGTGGGTCGAGGCGACGCCGAAGACTGCCGAGAGCGGCTTCGAGAAAGTGCGCATCGGCCTGCTCGGCAAGGAAATGAAGGTGATGGAGCTGTTCGACAACTTCGGTCAGACGACGCTGATCCGGCTGCAGCGCAGCGAGCGCAACCCGGCGCTGCCGGCGACCCTGTTCCGCTTCACGCCGCCCGCCGGCAGCGACGTCATCGGTCAGTAAGCGGCCCCCATTCGCTGCCGATGCCGAGCCGCCGCCAGGCGGCTTCGATCTGCGCTTCGTTGTCGGTCCACAGGGACGGTAGCCACTTGCGCTGCAGGCTGCCGTCACGCAGCCGGACTTCCAGTTGCGGATCGCCCTTGGCGTCGCTCGTCCGGCGCAGGCTGACGATATCGGCATGCTCGAGGCGCAGTGGTGGCTGTCGCCAGAACCAGAAACCACGCGCCGCGCAGGTGCTGCTCGGCGAGACGACGATGCGCTCGACGAAATACTCGCTGGGGGCGAAAACCAGCAACAGCAGGGCGCCGTACACGATGAGCATGAAGCCGATACCGCCGACACCACCGCCGAGGAAATCGGGGGCGCGCGACGGCAGCCGGTTGCGGAACAGCAGTATGCCTACGACCAGGAGCGCCAGACCGCTGCCGGCCCAGGTCAGGACTTCCGGCAGCGGCACAGTCAAGATCAGATCGGCGCCCGCGCTGGGGCAGGATTGCGTCATCGCTGACTTGGTGGAGTCAGCCGCCCAGCGTCACCATCAGTTCGCCCTGCGCATTGTGCGGTTTGCTGCGTAGCGAGCGGCGGCGCTGATAGTGTCCCTGGCTGTTCATGTCCCAGCCTTGCTGGTTGTCGGCCAGGTAGAACTTGAGCCCTTCGGTGATCACGCGCTTCTTCAGGCGCGGGTCGAGCAGCGGGAAGCCGAGTTCGATGCGCTTGAAGAAGTTGCGGTCCATCCAGTCGGCGGAAGAGAGATAGACGTTTTCCTTGCCGCCAGCGTAGAAGTACATCACGCGGTGGTGTTCGAGGAAACGGCCGATGATCGAGCGGACGCGGATCTTCTCGGAAAGGCCGGGGACGCCGGGACGCAGCATGCAGACGCCGCGGACGATCAGTTCGATGTCGACGCCGGCCTGCGAAGCTTCGTAGAGTGCGTGGATGACCTCGCGTTCGACCAGCGAATTCATCTTGGCGACTATGCGCGCCTTCTGGCCGTTGCGCGCCGCTTCGGCCTCGGCCTGGATCGCCGCGACGACGTTCTGCTGCAGCGTGAACGGCGCCTGCCACAGGTGTTTCAGGGTACGCGCCTTGCCCAGGCCGGTGAGTTGCTTGAAAACCTCGGAAACGTCGTGGGTGATTTCCTCGTTGGCGGTCATCAGGCCGAAGTCGGAATAGAGGCGGGCGGTGCGCGGGTGGTAATTGCCGGTGCCGAGGTGCGCGTAGCGCTTGAGGCCGGCTTCCTCGCGGCGGACGATGAGCAGCGCCTTGGCGTGCACCTTGTAGCCGACGACGCCGTACACCACGTGGGCGCCGACCTGTTCGAGCTTGGTCGCCCAGCTGATATTGGCTTCCTCGTCGAAACGCGCCATCAGTTCGACGACGACGGTGACTTCCTTGCCGTTCTGGGCGGCGCGGACCAGCGACTCCATCAGCACCGAATCGGTGCCGGTGCGATACACCGTCATCTTGATTGCCACCACGGCCGGGTCGGTCGCCGCCTGGCTGAGCAGTTCGATGACCGGCGCGAACGACTGGTAGGGATGGTGCAGCAGGATGTCACCCTTGCGGATGCTGTCGAAGATGCTGACGCCCTTGCTCAGGCCTTTCGGGGTGCCCGGGATGAAAGGGCGGAATTTCATGTCCGGACGATCGACCCAGTCCGGCACCTGCATCAGGCGGACCAGATTGACCGGGCCGTGCACGCGGTAGAGGTCGACCGCCTGCAGACCGAACTGCGCGAGCAGGAATTCGGTGATTGCCGGCGAACAGTTGTCGGCGACTTCGAGGCGCACGGCGTTTCCGAAATGGCGTTGCGGCAGTTCCCCCTGCAGCTTGGTGCGCAGGTTGGTGACTTCTTCCTCGTCGACGAAGAGGTCGGAATTGCGCGTCGCCCGGAACTGGTAGCAGCCGAGCACGGTCATGCCCATGAACAGCTCGCCGACGAATTCGTGCAGGATCGATGACAGGAAGACGAAACCGTAAGCACAGCCGGCGAGTTCCTCGGGGAGCTGGATGACGCGCGGCAGCACGCGCGGCGCCTGGACGATGGCGATGTTGGAACTGCGGCCGAAGGCATCCTTGCCTTCGAGTTCGACGGCGAAATTGAGGCTCTTGTTGAGGACGCGCGGGAAGGGGTGCGACGGGTCGAGGCCGATCGGCGTCAATACCGGCACCATTTCGCGAATGAAATAGTCGCGGATCCATTCGCGCTGCGCTTCGTTCCAGGTCGAGCGGCGCAGGAAGCGGATGCCCTGTTCGGCCAGCGCCGGCAGGATCACGTCGTTGAGATGCTGGTATTGCTCGTGCACGATGGCGTGCGCTTCGGCGGCGACCAGACGGAAGGTCTCCTGCGCCGTCTTGCCGTCGATCGTCGTTACCGACGATTTGGCGCGGATTTGTTCCTTCAGGCCGGAAACGCGGATTTCGAAGAATTCGTCCATGTTGCTGGAGACGATGCACAGGAAACGCAGGCGCTCCAGCAGCGGCATCCGTTCGTCCTGCGCCTGGGCCATCACGCGGCGATTGAAGGCAAGCAGGCCGAGCTCACGGTTGAGGTAGTTGTCGGACGGGAAGCGTGAAGGCTGGTCGTTGTTGATCATGGCGCGCGATCCGGAAGGGGTTTCTCAAGTATAGGCTTCAAGATGCTCATTTTGTTGCGTTAATGTTACGGCTAGATTAAACCGGATCGAGTGCTGCGGTGCTTGCCTATCTGTCGACAGTGTGTCGCTGTATAAGACTTTCGTGCTACCCCGGTGCGGGATAAAAGGGTATGCTGTCGGCTCTTTTTATGAATTCACAGTGTCATGAAAATCCTTCTGGTCGATGACTCGCGCGCGATCGCCATGATCACGACGGCACGTCTGGAATCCTTCGGTCACGAAGTGCGCCATGCGAACAACGGTCAAGCGGCGATCGACATGTTTCGCAACGAATCCTTCGACCTCGTGTTGATGGACATCGAGATGCCGGGGATGAACGGTTTCGAGACGACAACCCGGATTCGCGGGCTGGAAGGGCATGAACCCTGGGCCTGGACGCCGATCATCTTCGTGACGGCAACAGACAGCGACACCAACTTGATCACGGCGATCGAAGCGGGGGGCGACGATTTCATTTCCAAGAGTTCTCCGGAAGGCGTCCTGCAGGCGAAGATGAAGGCAATGTCGCGGATTGCCGCGCTCCGCTCGCGTCTGGCGCAAGCCAACGGCAAGCTGCAGGACCAGGCGAATCATGACGGTCTGACCGGCCTTTTCAACCGGCGGGCGATGGACATGCGCATCGACACCCTGTGGGAAACCGCGGTCCAGAAAGGCAAGGCCTTCAGCCTGCTGATGATCGATGTCGATAATTTCAAGAAATACAACGACCATTACGGGCATCAGTCTGGCGACGACTGTCTGCGGGCCGTCGCCGCGGCCATCGACGGCGTGGCCATGCGGGCCGACGCCGACCGGCTGGCGCCGGGCGCCTTCGCCGCGCGCTATGGTGGCGAGGAATTCTCGGTGATCATTCCCGAAGCGCCACCGGGAGTGCATGTCGGCGTCGGTCTTTCGATCGTCGAGGCGGTGGCGGCGCTGAACCTGCCGCACGAACGCAACGAGTCCTGGGGCCGGGTCACGGTTTCGGTCGGCGCGGTCTGCGTGTCGCCAGCCAGCAGCATGGTCAAGGATGTGTTCCGTCAGGCCGATGAATTGCTGTACAAGGCCAAGGGGAGCGGCCGCAATCGCTGCGAATCGAACTGAAGGGGCTTCAGTCCTGGCGGAAATGGGTCATCGGTGCGTGGCCGCTGCTGTGGAAGGTTTCGCAGCGCTCGACGAATTCCCGGGTGCTCTTGGGCATCGGCGTCCGGGCGCGGGTGATGTAGAAAATCAGGTCGCGGCCCTGGCGCAGTAGCTGGAGGCCGACGGCGATATCGTGTTCGACGCTGCAGTTGCAGTCGAGCGGGTTCGGGGTGAGGGCGTCGAGCCGCTCGCCGGCAGTGACCATGATCGCCCAGACGTCGAAGATGTCCGGGTCGGTACGCAGGGTCTCGGTCTTGATCTTGGCTGCCCGGGCGAGGTCGAGAATGACCGGTTCGGCGCCGGCGAACGCCGGCAGGCGGGCGATGTTGGCGATCATGCAGTTGGCGATCCGGTCGATGTCGCGCATCGTCTGGCCGATCTTGATGTAGCGGCTTTCGTAGAAATCCTCGAGCGGGATCGAGAAGGCGCGGAACGGTTCACCCCACAGTTCGTCGATGCCTTCCTCGCCGCTACGGTGCAGCACGTTCCTGCCCAGTTCCATGGCTTCCAGCAGGCAACGGCCGCATTCGCGCATCAGCGGATTGTCGCTGAGGATCTCGATGCCGCAGGCCTGTAGTTCGACCAGTTTGCGGAAGATGTCGGCGGCGCGGTTGAACAGCGCGCCGGCCAGCATCGCCCCCTTGATCCGGCGGCGGGCGGCATCCTCTTCCGCCTCGAACGCGGCGCGCGCTTCGGCGAGCCGGGTGCCCGGGATGTTGAGGCCGTGCTCGGTATGATTGAACAGGCGGCGGGTCAGCGCGTCGATCAGGCGTTTCTTCGCCTCCAGCGTATCCGCCGGAACCTGGTAGGCCTTGATCCAGTAGCCGTCGTAATAGACGCGCTCTTCTCCGTTGATGATGCGGCGTGAGCCTTCTTCGGGGGGGGCGTCGTCGACGGTATGGCGATCGATGGGGAGGACGTTGATCATGGGGGAGCAAGTATTACAAAAGGCAGAGTCGGAAACAAGAAGAACCTGTGCCCGCTTTACCAGGACGAAACATATTTTTACTTTTGGATTTGGGCAGCCGGATGGGATGCTCGTTATGATCGGTTCCGGTCAACGCAGGAGTTTACTCATGAAAGCATTTTCCCGGTTTGTTGTCTCCCTCGCCTGGTTTGGCGTTTCCGTGGCGCAGGCCGGCACTACCGTCGATCTGGCGGCGGAGGCGTCGCGGCCGGCGGCCAACGACCAGGTTCAGGCGGTGGTTTTCGTTGAAGCGCGCGGCGCCAATCCGGCCGTGCTGGCGCGCCAGGTCAACCAGGAAATCGCCGGCGCGCTGCAACTGATCCGCGGCAAGGCCGGGGTTCAGGTAAAAAGCGGCAACCAGTCCACCTATCCGGTTTATGGCCGGGAGCAGAAGATCGAAAGCTGGCAGATGCGCAGCGAACTGGTCCTCGAATCGCACGATCTGGCGGCGGTCTCCGAGTTGCTCGGCGAATTGCAGCAACGCAAGCTGGCGGTCGGCCAGGTCAGCCAGATGCCGTCGCCGGAAACACGGCGCAAGGTCGAGGACGAAGCGACGCGTGACGCCATCCGCGCCTTCCAGGCGCGTGCCGAAGTGATCGCCGCGGCGCTCGGCAAACCCTGGAAGATCAAGCAGCTAGCGGTGTCGCAGCAGGGCGGGCCGATGCCGGTGCCGGTCTTCCGGGCGGCCAAGGCGATGCTGGCGGAAGCCGCGCCGGCGCCGCTGGAAGCCGGCGAAAGCCAGCTGACGACGACGGTCAGCGGCCAGATCGAGCTGGGTGACTAAGCAACTGCGTTCAGTGGCGCGAGAACAGGTCGCGCAGTTTGCACAGCGAAGTGGTGATGTCGAAGCGCGGGTCGGACAGCGCTTCGCCGGCGAGGATGCGGGTGATCGTTAGGGCCGGGTCGGTTTCGCCGGTGCGTAGCACCTCGCAGCCGCGTTTCTTCATGTGGCGGATGAAGCCGTCGCCGGCGCTGGCGCAGACGATGAGATCGATGCCGTCGAGCGGATGGGCGCGGTCGTCGGCGAAACTGTGCAGGATCTCCGTCTTGTCCAGTTCGACGAAGGCGGGCGCCGGCAATAGCTGGTTGCTCTGATGCTGGCTCAGGTCATAGATCAGCCAGTGCCGGCACTGGCCGGCATGGCCGCTGACTTCGAGGTGGTTCTTGGTGGCGATGGCGATTTTCATGGTCGACTTGTCGGGAAACCTACAGGCGCCTACAGCGCGGACAGGGTCACCGCCACATCGCGCGGACCGGCGAAATACGGCGCGCTGCTGACCAGGATGCGGCAGCCGGCACGGGCGTAGGCCTCGGCGTTGCTGGCGTTGATACCACCCGCCGCAGCAATTCGCGTGCCGGGCAATTGCCGGATGATGTCGGCGACTGCCTCGACCGGCCATTTCTCCAGTTGCACGATATCGGCGCCGGCTTGCGCCCAGGTTTGCGCTTCGGCGAGATCGCCGACTTCGACGACGATCGCCCGTTCCGGCCAGCGGCGGCGCAGGCGGGCGATGCTGGCGGCCGGCGTTGCGTCGAGAAAGGCGCGGTGTTCGGCGAAGATCAGCAGCGTTTCCGAGAGGCTCAGGCGGTGCGGGCTGGCGCCGCCGGCGAGGACCGCCTTGACGGCCGCCGCCTTGGTGCCGGGAAAGTTCTTGCGCGTGCATACCACGGCGCAGTCGGGGTCGCCGCGCTGCGCGGCGGCGACGATGGCGGCAGTGCTGGTGGCGATCCCGGACAGGTATTCCATCAGCGTCTGGGCGGTTTTCCAGACCGTGTGCAGGCCGGCGGCCGGGCCTTCGAGGCTGAGGATGGTGGCGCCGGCAGCGAGCGGTGTACCGCTCGCGACCATCGCACCGGTCGCCGTCAGGCCGCGCAGTTCGCCGAGGCGGCGGGCTTCCTCGCTGCCGCAGACGACCATCTCGTAACGCGCTCGAAAATCGAGACGACCGGGGCGCTCGCCGATGCCCAGCGCCAGCGTCGTCGCATCGCCAGCGGGAACGTCCTCGCCAAGCAGGCGTTCGAGTTCATGGTCGGGCAAGGTGTAGGGATTCACGGCTTCACTCCATCAAGGCAACGGATTTGACCTGCACATGCACCGGCCGGCCGGCGACGATGCCGAGCTGCTCGGCCGAGCGCCGGGTCAGACGGGCGACCAGCCGGCTTTCGCCGAGCGCGACGCGAACCAGCAGCAGGCCGGGGTGTTCGTCCGGGCCGACGGCATCGACGGTCGCCGGCAGGATGTTCTGGATGCTGCTGGGCCCGGGTTCGTCGATCGCCAGCGAAACGTCACGGGCCAGCACGCGCACCCGCACGCGGCGTCCCGGCGGCAGGTCGCGGGCGCGCGTCCACAGGCTGCCGCCGGGGAAGGTGACGCGCATCAGTTGCCAGGTTTCGTCGATGTGGTCGACCGTCGCTTCGAGGACGACGCCGACGTCCTCGCCGAGGCGGATCGGCAGGTCGATGCGGGCCAGCGTCTCGGCCAGCGGGCCGGCAGTGATGACGCGGCCAGCGTCGAGGACGACCAGGTGGTCGGCCAGCCGGGCGACTTCATCCGGCGCGTGGCTGACGTAGATGACCGGGATGTCGAGTTGGTCGTGCAGGCGTTCGAGATAGGGCAGGATTTCCTGTTTGCGTTTGAGGTCAAGCGCCGCCAGCGGTTCGTCCATGAGCAGGATTTCCGGGCTGACGGCGAGCGCACGGGCGATGCCGACGCGCTGCCGTTCGCCGCCCGACAGACTGTCCGGCTTGCGCTGCAGCAGGTGGTCGATGCCGAGCAGCGCCACCGCCTGATCGAGCGCCACCCGTGCCGTGCCAGCGCTGCGCTGGCGTCCGTATTCGAGGTTGCCGAGCACCGACAGGTGGGGAAACAGGCTGGCTTCCTGGAAAACATAGCCGATCGGCCGGCGGTGCGTCGGTAGCCAGGTGCCGGCGTCCTGCCAGGTGCGGTCGTTGAACACCAGGCGGCCATGCGCCGGTCGTTCGAGACCGGCGATGCAGCGCAATAGCGTCGTCTTGCCGGAACCGGAGTGGCCGAACAGTGCAGTCACGCCCTTGCCGGGCAGGTGCAGGTCGACGTCGAGACTGAAGCCGGGCCAGTCGAGTTTGAAGCGGGCGGCGATTTCCGGCATCTCAGCCTCCCTTCCGGGCGCCCGGCCGCCAGACGTACATCGCCAGCAGCACGAGGAAGGAGAAGGCCAGCATGACGCCCGCCAGGCGGTGGGCATCCATGTATTCCATGGCCTCGACATGGTCGTAGATCTGGACCGACGCCACCCGGGTGACGCCGGGGATGTTGCCGCCGATCATCAGCACGACGCCGAACTCGCCGACGGTGTGGGCGAAGGTCAGGATGCCGGCGGTAATGAAACCGGGCAGCGCCAGCGGCACGGCGACGGTGAAGAAAGTATCGAGCGGCGAGGCGCGCAGGGTCGCGGCCACTTCCAGCGGCCGCTCGCCGATCGCTTCGAAAGCGCCCTGCAGCGGCTGCACCATGAAGGGTAGCGAATAGAAGACCGAGGCGACGACCAGCCCCCAGAAGGTGAAGGGCAGCGTGCCCAGGCCGAGCGACTGGGTGAGGTGGCCGACCGGGCCGTTCGGTCCCATCGCCAGCAGCAGGTAGAAACCCAGCACCGACGGCGGCAACACCAGCGGCAGCGCGACGACGGCGCCCAGCGGGCCCTTCCACCAGGCCCGGCAGCGCGCCAGTCCCCAGGCGATCGGGGTGCCGATCAGGAGCAGGATCAGCGTCGTGATGCCGGCCAGACGGAGGGTCAGCCAGATGGCCTGGAGGTCGGTGTCAGTCAGGTACATGGTTTTTCATTGAGGCGCTGTGGCGAAAGGTCTTCCAGGCAGAGATGAGCAGCAACAGGCCAAGTCCGCCGGTCAGCAGTCTGGCATCCAGCCAGCCGAGCATCAATCCGCCGGCAATCGCGCCGAGTATCGAACCCAGCGTCAATGCCTGAAACAGGGTGGCCTCCTGGCGCAATACGGAAAATGCCGCTGCCGACCGGTAACGCAGGAAGCCGGTCAGCATGGTGGGCAGACTGACGGCGAGCGACAGGCTGCCGGCCAGTTTGATATCGCTGCCGTAGAGCAGGACGATCGTCGGGATCAGCAATTCTCCTCCGGCGACGCCCAGAAAGGCCGCGACCATGCCGATCAGAAGGCCGGCGCCGATGCCGGCCAGCAACTGGACGGTCGGGTCGGTGATCAGTAGTTGCGTGACGGAGCCCTGGCCGATGACGGCTTCGGCCAGCATGAACAGCCCCAGGCCAAGCAGCAGAACGAGGATGAAGGCGTTCAGGCGTTGCTTCGGTATGCTCATGGCATGGCCGGCCGCCCACCAGGCGCCGAGCAGGCTGCCAGCCAGCAAATTGAAGACGATGCCGCGTTGCGCCCACAACTCGCTGGGGGAGATGCTGGTGCTGCGGATCAGCAGGGCGGTGGCGACGACGACCAGGCTGCAGGCTTTGTTGAGGATGATCGCGGACAGGGCATCCAGGCGGAAATGGCCGACCAGCAGGGGAAGGCGGAATTCCGCGCCCCCCAGTCCGATCATTCCGCCGAGATTGCCGATGGCAAAACCGGTGGCGAAGCCGCTGGCCGTCCTGCGCGTCGTCGTCATGCTCGATCCGCCTGTTTGCCGTCAGCGCAGGTCGTAACCGAAGGACTTGATCACCGCTTTCGCCTTGTCGCCCTTGAGGTAGGCGAGCAGGGCGGCGGCGGCGGCGCTGTCCTTGCCCTTGGCGAGAATGGCGGCGTCCTGGTAGATCGGCTCGTGGAATTCGCCGGGAACGATCCAGGCCGAACCGCTGGTCAGCTTGCCCTCCTTGAATACCTGCGACAGGGCGACGAAACCGAGGTCGGCGTTGCCGGTGGAAACGAATTGCAGGGTTTGCGAAATGTTTTCACCCTGAACGAATTTCGCCTGCACGGCGTCCAGCAGCTTGAGCTTGTTCAGCGTTTCAATGGCGGCCGCGCCGTAGGGGGCGGTTTTCGGGTTGGCGATGGACAGCTTGTTGAAATTGCCGTTTTTCAAAACCGCCCCCTTGGCATCGACGAAATCGGCTTTGGCCGACCACAGCACCAGCTTGCCGACGGCGTAAGTGAAACGGCTGCCGGCGACGGCATGCCCTTCTTTCTCCAGTTTGGCCGGGGTTGTGTCGTCAGCGGCGAGGAAGACTTCGAACGGCGCGCCGTTGACGATCTGGGCGTAGAACTTGCCTGTGGCGCCGAAGGAGAGGACGGCCTTGTGGCCGGTGTCCTTCTCGAAATCGGCGGCAATCTGCTGCATCGGCGCGGTGAAATTGGCGGCGACGGCAACCTGGACTTCGGCAGCGTGCGCGCCGACAGCGGCGAGCAGGGCGACAAAAAGGGCGGACAGGCGCTTCATGGGGGTTCTCCTGGATGGGTTGAAAGAGGTCAGGCGTACTTGCAGAGAATGACGGACGAAGCCTTGAACACGGCGCAGGCTTGTCCGCCGACGGCCAGGCCGAGCTTGTCGACGCTGTCGTGGGTGACGACGGCGCACACCGACTTGCCGTTCTTCATCGCCAGCGTCACTTCGGAATTGACCGGGCCTTCGTGGATGCGGGTGATTTCGCCCCACAGGTGGTTGCGGGCGGTGGTTCTGACCGCCGGATCGTTGAGCAGCAGCACCGACGACGACTTGACCAGGGCGTTGATCTCCATGCCGATGGCCAGCCCGAGGTATTCCGCCGATTCGCCGGTGATAACGGCAACCAGTTCGTTCTCCTCGTCGAGCTTGAGGCGGACCTCGAAGTCGACGTTGCCTTCGCGCAGGCCGACGATCTTGCCGGCGAACTGATTGCGGGCGCTGGTCTTCATCGACATGCGCTTCAACAACTGGCTGAACTGCTGGAAATCGCTCGCCTGGCCGTCGTTCATGCTCGCCGTCAGGCGGTCGAGCGCCGCCTGGTACTCGGCTTCGAGCGCCCGGTAGAGGGCGATCACCTTGCGTCCGTAATCGGTGAGTTGCGTACCGCCGCCGTGCTTGCCGCCGGTCGAGCGCAGCACCAGCGGTTGATCGGCCAGGTTGTTCATCGCGTCGACGGCATCCCAGGCCGCCTTGTACGACAGCGGCACGGCTTTTGCTGCCTGCGAGATCGAGCCTTGCTGGTCGATCGCCTCGAGCAGGCGGATGCGGGTGTCGCCCAGATAGCTGCCGAGCGGGCCGTCGAATTCGAGCTTGCTGCGCAGGCGGGGAAGGGCTTGATCCATTATGTTATGTCTTTCGATATATAACGATTTCGAGTTTACCGGAAAATTATCGAGGCGCTATGGTTGTCTGTTCATAAATGGGTTGGTTATATTGCCAACAAGCCGGGTTGGTTACGTTGCTTATTGTCGTATATAGCGAAAAGCGGGCCAGTCGGATTGATAACCAAGGAGAACGCCATGAATGTCAGCGCACGCAATGTTTTTGCAGGAAAAATCACCGCCTTGACCGACGGTGCGGTCAACGCCGAAGTCGAGCTCACCTTGTCGGGAGGCGACAAAATTGTCGCAATCGTCACAGAGGGTAGCGTTCAGTCGCTCGGCCTGGCGGTCGGCAAGGACGCCGTCGCCTACGTCAAGGCGCCGTGGGTGATGCTGCTGTCGGGGGCGCCGGACGTTCGCTTCTCGGCGCGCAACCAGCTCGCCGGCACGGTCAGCGCGCTGACCAAGGGCGCCGTCAATACCGAAGTCGGTATCACGCTGGCCGGCGGTACGGTCGTCCATTCGGTGGTCACCAACGAAGCGGTGCTCGAACTCGGGCTCAAGCTTGGCGAACCGGCAACGGCGCTGATCAAGGCCAGTCACGTCATCCTCGGCGTGCCGGCCTGAGAATGCGCCGGGCGTAAATGCGAGGCGGCCAGCGGGCCGCCTTTTTCGTGTGCGCCCGGCACGGGCGCACTCCTGCGGGTGTAAGTCCCGCCGTAAGTTGATCACGACGAACGAAGTGAAGCGCAACTGCGTGAGGGCGACCGAGCGTGGGGAGGAAGCGTGGAGCATAAACTGC
>NZ_JBKJAD010000025.1:0-63397 GCF_048146105.1 Azonexus caeni | reverse complement strand
GCGCTGAAACGTTTCGGCTATTGGCCCGAAACCGCAGCCGCCTAGCCAGACCGGTCTTCTCCTCGCTATCCCGCCTACCCGGCAGGGAGCTACATCATCGCCCATCGCGCCGGGGCTTTCACGGTAATCGTTCGGCCACACGGATTCACTACTCATATTGGGAACCGCCTTCCCAGAAGATGGGAAGCCGAGCAGATCCAAGAATTTCGATGTGACACTCTTTGGGTTGGGCGACACTCATTGGCTCGTTCAAGGTGAAGCAGATTCGTTCAGATTCGGACGTAAAGCTCAAATCGTCGGCCAAACGCACACAAGTTACTTTGCGCGAGTACCGGTAACTGTCAGGGAAGACATCATCGGCACCCTCTGCCTCAATCAGTGAAACTGCAAAGACCAGGAACTTGGCTTGAGCCCTAGTTGGATCGTTGGCCGGGTCTGCTTTTCCACTATTGATGTGATGGTCGACATAGCTTTCGTCACTCCACGCAACCATTACAAGATCGTCCGGCGTAGCCCTCCATTTGAGTCCCGTAGCGAACTCGGGACATCTGACGATGTGCCCGACCGCGAGTAATGGACGTTGCCCTGATTCATCTATCAGACGAGGTGTGTATCGCATGGTGGCCTAACGTCGCCGGTGAGCAGCCGCGCGCGGCTGTATGCGCGAGGTCCGCTCGACCTTAGTGTTCGGCCACTGGCGGTCGAAACGGATAGCGTGAGTACGCAGCCGAACACGAAAGACGAACGACTGCGACCTTGCTGCCCCCCCCCTGACGCGACTGTACAAAGACTAGTGACCAAGGCCAACCCCTGGTGGATTGTCCCCGCCGTCTGCAGTGAAACCGTGGTTGGTCTCGACACGAGGCGGGACAACGATGAGTGAATGAACCAACAGCGCACCGGCAAGCGGTAGCAACCAAATGACGAATAATTGCGCCATCTTTTGAAATGAGGTGTAGCCACCGTAGGCAAGGAGGCGGATAGACACATAAAGGTTGAACAGCGCGAGGGTGCCGGCTACGGCCTTCAGAACGAGCCACATTACTTCAGAATTCGCCATGGTTTCAGGGGCCCAGTGGTGGAGTTGAGGCGCCTGCGCGGCTTTTCGCGCAGGTCTGCTCGACTGCCGGGTTGGGCGTCACCGGCATGAAGAACCCCGGCACCTACCTTTACACACAGGCGCCCGGCATTTAGCCCACCCACGCAATGTGGAATGGGGTAACTGAAGATGATCGAGGGCGCCAAGATCGAGGATGCGATGAAGGAGCCGCTGCGCCTCCTTTCGCTCCGCGGGCGAGAGCGAATCGAAGAAGAAGCGCGCTCGGCTGCCGAAAACCTTTTTTGCGAGTAACGGCGATATATCCGCCAGCAAAGGGCCTTGATGCTCAAAGAGGCGAAAGTCCTTCGGTCTGAATGAGACCAATGGACCGCGAGGGTCGATGGGGTTCGCTGTTTTCTGCGGGCGCCGGCCAACCCAGTTGATTCTCTTCGCGATGCCCTCCTGCGTGGGCCACCCACTGATGCCGCCCACGCCAATGACTGCATCAAAGGCGAAGCCGCGAACTCGCCCCATACATCCTTGATTCCCGAACTGGCGCTTTGCGTCGGGATCGCCAATGTGGGTTCGCTTATAGATGAGGACTCTCATGTCGTGACTTCTCGGAGCGGGGATTGTGACGCCTAACGAATGAAAGGGACTTCCCCGTCCCGAGGTAGCGGCGGAAGCCGCCGGCAGCGGTAGCTGCCATGATTGAGTTTCCACACCAAATCATTCGCTCGAAAGGGGAAGTCCATGGATATTGTCACCGTAGGCATCGATCTCGCCAAGAATGTATTCGCTTTGCATGGCGTTGACCAGAGCGGCAAAGCGGTTTTCATCAAGCCCAGGGTGGCGCGCAGCCAATTGCTGGAAATGGTTGCCCACCTGCCGCCCTGCCTGATCGGCATGGAAGCCTGTTCCGGCGCCCACCATTGGGCAAGGGAATTCAGCCGCTTCGGCCACACCGTGAAGTTGATGGCGCCGAAGTTCGTGGCCCCGTACCGCATGAGCGGCAAACGCGGCAAGAACGACGCGGCCGATGCCGCCGCCATCTGCGAAGCCGTCACCCGGCCCAACATGCGCTTCGTGCCGGTCAAGGATGTCGATCAACAAGCCATCCTCTGTCTGCACCGCACCCGGCAGGGCTTTGTCGAAGAACGCACCGCGCTCTACAACCGCTTGCGCGGCCTGATCAGCGAATTCGGCATCGTCCTGCCGCAGAAAGTCGAACGCCTGCGCCGGGAAATCGGCGCCCATCTCGAAGCACTTCCCGGTTGGGCCAACCGCTGCGTCGGCGACCTGTTGGCACACGCCGACCGCCTGAATGAACGCATCGAGGAATACGACAAAGCCATTGCCCAGGCCGCCCGCCAGGACGCCAGAAGCCGACAACTCATGCAACTCCCCGGCATCGGCCCGACCACGGCCAGCGCCCTGGTTGCCAGCCTGGGCGGTGGCCACGACTTCAAGAACGGTCGGCAACTCGCCGCCTGGGCCGGACTCGTTCCCGGCCAATGCAGCAGTGGCGGCAAGGCCCGCTTGGGCAGGATCACCAAGGCGGGCGACGCCTACCTGCGCAGTCTGCTCGTCATGGGCGCCCGATCTGTACTCGCCGGACTGGGCGACAAGCAGGATCGCTTCAGCCGCTGGGCCAGAAACCTGGTCGAGCGACGGGGTTACTGGAAAGCGGCGGTTGCCATTGCCGCCAAGAACCTGCGGCTCGCCAGGGCGGTATTGCACTACGGCGACGATTTCCGACGCATCGAAGAGACTGCCTGAACCACAAAATCGTCTGCAGGGAAAAACCGGAAAGGAATCACCGGCTGATCGCTGGCAGCCCAAGACCAGCGAAGCACTGCCAGCGTTGATGTGAAGCGGGTTGGACCCGCGCGGGGAGAGCCTGATTAGCTCCAGGGGAGGCAAGTGACTCCCGGCTAACGAATGAGGCCCCCGCGCGCGTCTTTCATCAGGGTCCGGGCAAAGGCCCCAAATGACCGGTTGTAGTACCGCAGTCCTTCACCTTCTCGCACCGACACGGCAGGAATCGATGAATCGCAGGAAAACAGGATCAGGAATGAAACGATAAAACTTCAGAACATCGCTTGCGGAAAACGGGGAAGCCCTTGTAGTTGTAGGTAAGGGGCGCTGCGCGGCGCTTTATCGCGCAGCGTCCAGCGGAGGCCGAAGGCCGGAGCGGCCTTGACCGCAGTGTTAGGCAAATGGCTTATGGCGGGCATTTACGACGCACCCTTTTCGAAACGGCGAGCAATTGCAAATGCCCGATGACGAACACTTTGCGAGTAGTGCTTTTTTTCAGCTAGAACTTGAAGTGCTGAGGCGATTTCAGAGTCAACAGGCGCTCCTTGCCCCAGCCACACGACCGCTAAAGCAGCCCAATACTCAGTAGGCCAATTGAGTCCGGCAAGAACAACGTCGCGGACACTTCCCTCGCTTGCTGCGAAAGCCGAGAGCGGCGACTCAAGGTGAACAACAAGCGCACGGGCGTCCATTTCGATATGCCTAACGTGCAGCTTGAGCCGACGCCGGAGCGCGCAGCGCGGAGGGAACCCAAAAGCGCAGCTTTTGGGCGGTCGGCTCGAAGCGTTTGTTAGCGGGCTTGGCCATCGTTCTGCGCTTGGGAAAATGCGCTTTGGTTTGTGACTAACAGTGTTGAGCCCAAGCGCCGCTCTGTCTCTCCGCGCTTGTACTTGTGCCACTTGCCCAAGCTGTCTGGCTGCAACTTGCGAACACCACTTTGGAAGAACGTAAAGGCTGTCTTCTCCAGGGACGAGGACAAATCAACAAAGTCCTGACGAATAATCTCACCGAGGCCTAGAAACTGATCCGACGGGACTTGTTCCAGATAGAGATGCAATGTGATGAGATAGTCTTGGATGAAGTTTACTTCTCGCTTTGTCGCAGTAGAGAGCCAGGATGTGCCCTCAAGGCTTAGCTGTGTAAAGCGCGTAAACCAATCCTCGAAGGTGTCCCGAGAAATCATCACCTGTGGTGCGCGACGGACCTCTCCAGACGCCGAGCCCCCCCCTAAAGCAACCATCACGCGCATCTCAGTCGCAAGAGCAATGACTTTTTCATGCGCGGCGATGCGACGATCTAAGAGTTTGCCGGTTACTGAAAGACTGAACTCTCGCTTCTTTAGGAGCAAAGCACCGACGAATGACAGGATTCCACCGCCCAATGCACCGGCGAGCGCAAAAATTGCGCTGGCATGTGCTGTTAAAAACGTCCCCCAGTCGAAATCCATCTGTCCCTGCCCGCTAATCGGGATAGGAAGAAGCCTCACGGCCCCTCCCTCCCACACCACCGGACGAACGGGTCACGTATCCGGCGGTTCGATGAATTGAATTCCTACCGTGGCGCAAGGCTGGGTAGTCCCAAGTTGTTGAAGTAGCGCAATGGTAACGCAAAGGCCAATGCCGGTGTCTTGGACAGCCGCCACGGACCATGCGCCGATTTGCTGGTGTTCCACGCTTCGCGGACAGTAACCCCGCGCTTGCGCAGTTCCCGGTAACCGGCTGCTCCCCATTGCTTCCAGAGATAGCAGCGCAACTTGCGTCGTACCCACTTGTCAATATCGCGCAGAGGACTCAGTACCTCGGCGATGCCGAAGTACGCTTTCCAACCAAGCAGGCTTTCTCTCAGCTCGGCAACGATCTTGGCTATGGTGTTGCCTCTGGTACGACGGGTCAGTTCCCGCACCCGGTCCTTCAGCTTCTCGAGTGCCTTGTCGGCCACCTTCAGCTTCGCTCCGTTGCGGCTGACCGTGAAGCCCAGGAACTTGCGGTTCATGGGCCGATCCACCGCGCTCTTCAGCCGATTCACTGTGAGTCTCAGTGTGTCGCTGACATAGCGGGTCACGCTGGCCATCACCCGCTCTCCCGCCCGTTTGCTCCCGACCAGAATATTGCAGTCATCGGCATAGCGGGCGAAGCGGTGGCCGCGCCGGTCCAGCTCCCAATCCAGTTCATCCAGCACCACGTTGGCCAGCACCGGCGAGAGTGGGCCGCCTTGCGGTACGCCCATCTTCGTGGCTTCGATGCTGCCAGCCACGCTCACGCCTGCCTTCAGGAACCGATTGATCAGGCGCAACAGATCAGCATCCGGGCAGCGACTCTTCAGTCGCGCCATCAGCCGGTCGTGATTGACCCGATCGAAGAAGGCTTGCAAGTCCATATCCACTACCCAGCCGTAGCCTGCACGGATGGTCGCCTGCACTTCGCGCACGGCTTGATGGGCCGAGCGCCCTGGCCGGAATCCGTAGCTGTGATTGTGAAAGTGGGGTTCCCATTGCGCACTGACGACTTGCGCGATGGCTTGCTGAATGAAGCGGTCCAACACCGTAGGAATGCCCAGAGGTCGGGTCTTCCCATCCGGCTTGGGGATTTCCACTCGCTTGACCGGTTGCGGGCGATAGCGCCCGCTTTCCAGTTGCGCGCGAATTTCCAGCCAGTGCTGTTTCAGGTACTCCGGCAGTGCATCGACCGTCATGCCGTCGATGCCCGGCGCACCTTTGTTCTGGCGCACTTGCTTCAATGCGCGCTGTAGATTGCCCCGTTCCAAGACTTGGGCAAACAGCGCTTGGGTGTGAATCGACTCGGGGTAGCGTGGCGATCCAGCGACGAGTTCATCCTGCGGCGTCGCCGCAGCCTGCTTGCGCAGATGGTCAGATGCTCTCCCGTCTCTCTTTGCCACGTTCCTTTGTCTTTCATCGTTCGGGCCTTCGGCGGGGGCGCCGCCTACTATGCCCTCTGCTGACTTCTCCACGGTATTCAGCGTCCGTTGCCAGACGCCCAGCTTCGATCCTTTGAAGCACCGGGGAGATCTCCCGGGGTAAGACACGTTACCTTCCCTGCATAGACGCCGGATTTACAAAGTACATCTTGTTGCCGCAGATGGAGGGCTTCGCGGTCACGTGCCCGCTCGCCCCAGATGCACCACGCCTCATATCCGGTTTTTGTTCATCGCCCCGCAGTTTCGGATTGGGCTTCCTTCAGACCCCGCCTCACGGCAACGCCCTTGCCCTTCTCCTTGCCTTCGGCTCTGCATACCTGGCCGTAGGACTTTCACCTACGAAGTAACGCGCCATGCCCGGCGCACACGTTGAAAATCACCGGACGGCAAAAAGCGTAGCTTTTTGACAGTCCGGTGGATTGTGATGTTGGGCATAGGCTTACGCGGGGTTTCGGACTATGAAGTCACGAACGCCTGAAATCAAAAGCACTACTTGTTCTTGCTTATATTCGTCGTACTTCCCGTGTGCCGCCTTGTTCCTAAGATCGAACCAGGCGGTGACGCTCTTTTGATCGAGTTTTGAATAAACCGTTGCGGTAGCAAGCTCAGAATTCATTGCCTCGGCCTTCTTCGCCACTACATCACCATCGGCCTTGATGAGTTCAATTGGAATGCCAGCCTTATGACAGAGGCTGCGCAAATGGCTCTCAAGTGTTGAACCGGCAATTACAGCAGCAGCGTCTTTGTAGGCTGCATCACACAGGTGTTGCGCCATTTCGAGAAAGTCGCCAAATACTTCACTGTGAACAATTTCAACCAACGAGCGTATATAGCCGGCCTTCAAGTCGTCTCGGAGTGCCGCGACAACTCCCATAATGGAACTTGTGTGAAGGTGAAGATGATCTAGCTTCTTGAGGAGGCGATCTACTTCGCGCGCATAGGTAGAGTTGTTGCCACCGATTCGATGAATTGCGGCAATTGCTTTTGTGACCAAGGCCTGCCGATCATTCTTTGGCAGATCACTCAAGTCGTCGTGCTTGGATTTCGCTTGAAATGCTGCGAACTCGGCCAGTATGGATGTTAATTGCGCCTCGAAATACTCAACGTTCACGACGACTCCTTTTCTATGCCCAACGTTAAGTGTGGAACCTAACCAACGGAAAACAATCCGTCTTATAGGCTGCATAAAAAACCAGATTCATGTTGTTTCAACGACTTGGCAGATTTTAGGGGGGCGTTGCATGAACACCACGAAACCTTCCTTACAGCAGTCTCTTTGCACTACAGCCCCAGGCTGCTTGAACATGCACGACAGCATAAGGACGGAGCGCTGTTATGCCGAGTGAGTGGAGCGATTCGTGGCTTTCATGGGCCTCGCCATCCCAGGAAAATGGGGCTGACGAGTTTCGGAAAATTGAAAACCGGCCACGGCTCCCGTTTGCTGCTTCAGGCACTGTTCGAGAAAGCATGGTTTGTCACGCTTCCAGCGAATTCATCGTAATCGGGGACATCGACTGCTCAAGTGCTTGTTCGCGGCTGACAATTGATGAAATGCACCAGGTCGCCAATAGTACTCACCTTCCCAAAATAGGGATTCGACTCTGTGTCGTCGGTACTGCGCCCGGTCCGTTGAGCGATCACCGGGAGAAGCTCCTCCATCTCCTCCGGATCAACATGAAAGTCCTTTTCAAACCTGTCCGCAGCCCTGATCGGGCACGATCCGCCGGGATACTTCACGTACGCCTGTAGTTCTTCGTAGACGGCACGGATAATCCACGTATCCACCGCTTTGCGATCAAAACCGCGAGCAAACGTGCAAATACTTTCTGTGGTTCGCAAGGCTGCAAGCTTCTGTAGATCTCGGTTGTGTTGCCAGTGCAGGAATCCCCCAAAACAGACCATCCCTGCCAGTAGCGCCAGAATACCCGGCTGACTCCAAATCCAGTAACCAAGACCGCCGACGATCAGCAGGACAAAACCATGACCCAGCACTTTCTCCCGGTTGGTAACAGGTTCTGGCACATACGCCGGTAGAAAACGCGAGGGAGTCTTCATCGCTTTGCCCTTTCAAAGATGCCGGATAAAAAGCCGCTTAATGCGCGGATCGTGCCGCGAACCCAATGGAATATCAAGAGGCCGATGATCACCAGGCGGGGCGCTAGGCGCCCCCCCTCACCCCTGATTCCGCGTCACCGCATCGCGGAACCTGACCAGCGCGATGGCGAAGAAGACGGCGCCGATGGCGGTCATCGCGGCGAGGTCGCGCCAGACGATTTCGAGGCCGGCGCCGCGGTAGAGGATGCCTTGGGCGAGGCGGACGAAGTAGGTGGTGGGGGCGGCGAGCATCAGGTCCTGCACGGCCTGCGGCATGCTTTCGCGCGGCGAGATGCCGCCGGAGAGCATGAGCAGCGGGATGATGCTGAGGATGACGAGGAGGCCGAACTGCGGCATCGAACGGGCGAGCGTGCCGAGGAAGATGCCGATCGACGCGGCGGCGAACAGGTAGCAGGCGGCGGCGGCGAGGAAGAGCGGCAGCGAGCCGGCGATCGGCACCTGCAGCACACGCTCGACCATCACCGCCAGCGCGAAGGCGACGCCGAGCAGCACGGCCAGCCCGTTTGCCCAGATCTTGGCGAGCATGATCTCGAACGGGGTGAGCGGCATCACCAGCAGGTGCTCGATGGTGCCGTGCTCGCGTTCGCGGATGAAGGCGGCGCCGACTAGGATGATGGTGAGCATGGTGACGTTGTTGATCGCTTCCATGACGCCGCCGAACCAGAAACCCTTGAGGTTGGGGTTGAAGCGGACGCGGGTGACGAGGCGCACCGGGCCGGCGCTTTCGTCGCGCGTGCCGGTGAGGTATTCGTTGATTTCGCCGAGCGTGATGCGCTTGATGTAGGTGGCGCCGATGAAGGCCTGGCTCATGATCGTCGCGTCGATGTTGAGCTGCAGGTCGGACACCTTGCCGGCGCGCAGGTCGCGCTGGAAGTTGGCGGGGATGACCAGCGCGAAGTTGTAGCGACCGGCGTCCAGCCCGGGGTCCATGGCGGCCAGTTCGATGCGCTCGGGCGGGCGGAAGAAAGGCGGGTAGAAGGCATCTACGAGGCGTTGCGAAAGCGGCGAACGGTCTTCGTCGACAACGGCCAGCGGCGCGTTGTGCAGTTCCTGCGAGACGCCGGTGGCGGCGGTGTAGATGGCGCCAGAGAAGGCCCAGCAGATGAGCACGAGCAGGGTCTTGTCGGCCCACAGGCTCTTCAGTTCCTTGAGGCCGAGGCGGTAGATGTTGGCGAGGCTGGGCAGGCGCATGTCAATTTTCCTGCTTCTTCAGCAGCGCCACCGAGAGCGCGGTGAGCACCGGGATGAAGGCGGCCAGCGCCAGGAACTGCGGCAGCAGGTCGGTGAAGCCGAGCGCCTTGGTGTAGACGCCACGGCTGATGACCAGGAAGTAGCTGGCCGGGAAGCACTGGCCGATCCAGTAACTGGCCCCTTCGAGCGCGCCGACCGGGGTGGTCAGCCCGGAGAAGCTGACGGTGGGCAGGATGGTCAGGATCGCGGTGCCGAACAGCGCGGCAATCTGGGTCTTGGTGAAGGTCGAGATGAGCAGGCCGACGCCGGTGGTGGCGACGACGTAGAGCGTGGCGCCGACGGCGAGCGCGGCGAAGCTGCCCTTGAGCGGCACCTGGAAGACGAGTTGCGACTGGACGACGAGCAGCAGGAAGCTGATCAACGACACGGCGATGTAGGGCAGCTGCTTGCCGAGCAGGAATTCGAGGCGCGTTACCGGCGTCACGTAGAGGTTGGTGATCGAACCGAGTTCCTTTTCGCGGACGACGCCGAGCGCCATCAGGATCGCCGGAATGAAGACGAGGAGGATGGGAATCACCGCCGGCACCATGGCGTAGATGCTCTTGACGTCCTGGTTGTAGCGGAAGCGCGAGACGACGTTGGCCGGGTAGGCGCTTTCGACGCCTGTGTTCTCGCGGATCAGGCGCTGCACGTAGAGGAGGTGCATGCCTTCGGCGTAGCCGCGCACGGTTTCGCCGCGGTAGGGCATGGCGCCGTCGACCATGAGGCCGACTTCCGGCCAGTGGCCGCGCCGCAGGTCGCGCCCGAAGCCGGGCGGGATATCCACCGCCAGCGCCAGTTCGCCGTTGCGCAGGCGGCGTTCGAGGTCGGCGTCGTCGTGGATCGGCGGGCGTTCGATGAAGTAGCGCGAGCCGGCAATGTTCTCGATGTAGGCGCGGCTTTCCGGCGACTGGTCGCGGTCGAGGGCGGCAAAGCGCAAGCCTTCGACGTCGAGCGAGATGCCGAAACCAAGGACTAGCATCAGCAGCGCCGAACCGAGCAGGGCAAAGGCGAGACGGATCGGGTCGCGGCGCAGTTCCAGCGTTTCGCGGTAGGCGTAGCCGAACAGCCGGCGCCCGCTGAAGAAACTGCGTGGCTTGCGGTCGACTACGGTTTTTGGCCCGTTTTCCGCGTCGACCGTGGACGGCGCAGCTTCGGCGGCCGGCGCACGGGCGCCGGTCGCTTCTTCCAGGTAGTCGATGAAGGCGGCTTCCAGCGTCGCCGCGCCGTGCTGCGCGACCAGGCCGGCCGGCGTGTCGCTGGCCAGGACGCGGCCGGCGTGCATCAGCGAGATGCGGTCGCAACGTTCGGCCTCGTTCATGAAGTGGGTCGAGATGAAAATGGTGACG
This sequence comes from Azonexus caeni, assembly GCF_048146105.1. Taxonomy (NCBI): domain Bacteria; kingdom Pseudomonadati; phylum Pseudomonadota; class Betaproteobacteria; order Rhodocyclales; family Azonexaceae; genus Azonexus; species Azonexus caeni. The sequence continues at coordinate 52,912 of NZ_JBKJAD010000025.1, read as the reverse complement.
CCCTGCCCGCGGGACAGTTCGACCAGCAGCGCCCAGAACTGGTCGCGGGCGACCGGGTCGACGCCGGAGGTCGGCTCGTCGAGGATCAGCAGTTTCGGTTCATGCACCACGGCCACCGCCAGCGACAGCCGCTGGCGGATGCCGAGCGGCAGGTCGGCGGCTGCCTGGTCGGCGTAGTCGGCGAGGCCGAAGCGTTCGCTCAGTTCGGCGATGCGGGCGATACGGCGGGCATCCGGCAGGTGGAACAAGCGGGCGTGCAGGTCGAGGTTCTCGGCCACCGTCAGTTCGCCGTAGAGCGAGAACGACTGCGACATGTAGCCGACCTGCTTGCGCGTTTCCAGGTCGCGCGCGTCGACCGGCCGGCCGAACAGTTTCGCCTGTCCTTCGCTGGGCGGCAGCAGGCCAGTCAGCATCTTCATCGTCGTCGTCTTGCCGCAGCCGTTCGAGCCGAGGAAGCCGAAAATCTCGCCGCGGCCGATGCGGAAACTGACGCGGTCGACGGCGGTGAACTCGCCAAAACGCTGGACCAGGCCGTCGGCCTCGATCGCCCAGTCGTCGCCATCGGCGACGCGCGGCGGGATGACCAGTTCCCGGTGCGCCTGGCGGCGCGCCTCGGGCAGCAGCGCGATGAAGGCGGCGTCGAGCGTCGCCTGGCCGGTGCGCGCGCGCAGTTCGGCCGGCGCGCCGGTGCCGATGACGCGCCCGGCGTCCATCGCCACCAGCCAGTCGAAGCGCTCGGCCTCTTCCATGTAGGCGGTGGCGACGAGCACGCTCATGCCCGGCCGACGGGCGCGGATGCGGTCGATCAGTTCCCAGAACTGGCGGCGCGACAGCGGATCGACGCCGGTCGTCGGCTCGTCGAGGATGAGCAGGTCGGGGTCGTGGATCAGCGCGCAGCAGAGGCCAAGCTTCTGCTTCATGCCGCCCGAGAGCTTGGCCGCCGGACGCTCGGCAAACGGCGTCAGGCCGGTGGCGGCAAGCAACTCGGCGATGCGTCGAACACGCTCGTTTTTGCCCTGGCCGAACAGGCGACCGAAGAAGTCTACGTTCTCGAACACCGACAGCGTCGGGTAAAGGTTCTTGCCCAGCCCCTGCGGCATGTAGGCGATGCGCGGCTGGACGCTGTTGCGGAAGCGCCGCTCGCCGATGTTGCCGCCGAGCACCTCGACCTGCCCCACCTGGATCTTGCGCGCCCCGGCGAGCAGGGCCAGCAGCGACGACTTGCCGACGCCGTCGGGGCCGATCAGGCCGACCATGCAGCCGGCCGGCAGGCTGACGTCGACGGCGTCGAGCGCGGCGACGGCGGCGTAGCGCAGGCTGACGCCCTGCAGGCGGGCGACCGGCGCGGCGTCCATGGCGCCTTACTCCGCGGTGGGTTGCAGGGCGGCCGGCCAGACGACGCCAGGGTCGAGCCGGACGTAGCCGACGCCGGGCATGCCGCCCTTGGCCAGGTCGCGGTGCGCCGCCAGCCAGGCCGGATCGGCGCGCAGCTTGACGCGGAACATCAGCTTTTCCCGCTCGCTGCGCGTTTCCACCTCGCGCGGCGTGAATTGCGCCTGCGGCGCGACGAAGGTGACACTGGCCGGAATCGGCTGCCCGGGCAGCGCGTCGAGGACGATGCGCGCCTCGGCGCCAAGCGCGACGCGGCCGGCGATTTCGGTGGACAGGTAGATGCTCATGAACATGTCGTCGAGATCGACCAGGGTCAGCGCCTTGCCGCCCGCCGCCAGCACCTCGCCGGGTTCGGCCAGGCGGTAGAGGACGCGGCCGCCGACCGGCGCCTTCAGTTCGCTGTCGGCCAATGTCGCCTGCAATGCCTCGACCCGCGCCTGCGCCGCCAGCACCGCCGCCTCGGCCTCGCCGACCTTGCCCTGGGCCTGCGCCATGCCGGCGCGCGCGCCTTCCATGCCGGTGACGTCGCTGTCGAGCTTGTTGCGGCTGATGAAGCCGCGGCCGACCAGTTCTTCGGAACGCTGCAGGGTCTTGCCGGCCAGGCTGACGTCGGAGCGCGATTTGCGCACGCCGGCCTGCGACTGCGCCAGCGCCTGCCGCGCCTGCTCGACCTGGGCCAGGGCGGCGCGCAACTGCGCCTGCAGCTCGTCGGCATCGAGCCGGCCGACCACGGCACCGGCCTCGACGCGATCGCCCTCGCGCGGCAGCAGCTCGCGCAGACGCCCGGCGAGCTTGCTGGCGACGTCGACCTCGGTCGCCTCCAGCCGGCCGTTGCCGTCGACGATGCCGGCGGGCAGCCCAGCCCGGGGTTGCAGGTAGAAATGGATGGAGACGGCAACGGCTGCCGCAGCCAGAAGCCCGAAAATCAGCGGCTTGATGAAGCGGTTCGGTTTCATGAGACACCCCGAAGATTTAATGACCGCCCGGTCACTATTTGCCTCGATTATAGGCCTAGCGGCAATCTCCGGCCAGCCACCCGGTTCAATCCCGGGGCGGCGAAAAGATCAGCCAGGCGCCGGCGAGCGCGGCAAGCAGGGGGATTTCAAAGAGGAAGGGATAATGCCAGGCGAGCGCGACGCTGGCCCCGACGAGGAGGAAATAAAGCAGGATGCGCAAGGCGGCTCCGGTCGGTGGGTGGCGGGTCCGGTGAGATTCGAACTCACGATGGGTTTCCCCACGCCGGTTTTCAAGACCGGTGCATTCAACCGCTCTGCCACAGACCCGTTAGCGGCCGGCATGATAGCACAGCCCCTCCGGTGTCGGAGGGCAATGATCATCGCATTTGAAACTTCCGGCGGTCTCGGCTAGTCTTAGCCTTCGTCACAACCTGAAACGGAGTCTTCCGACCATGACCACCAACTTCGAAATCGCCCGCCAGGGTGCCGGTACTTACGCGACGCAGCAGAACCGCGTACTGCGCAATACCTACATGCTGCTCGGCCTGTCGATGGTGCCGACCGTGCTCGGCGCGCTGGCCGGGATCCAGATGGGCTTCTCCTTCTTCGCCGGCAGCCCGCTGATCTCCTTCGTGCTGTTCATGGCCATCGCCTTCGGCTTCATGTGGGGGATCGAGAAGAACAAGGACCGCGGCCTCGGTGTCGCCCTGCTGCTCGGCTTCACCTTCTTCATGGGCCTGATGCTGTCGCGCATCCTGCAGTTCGCGCTTGGCTTCTCCAACGGCGGTTCGATGATCGCCTTGGCGGCCGGCGGCACCGGTGCCATCTTCTTCGTGCTGTCGTCGATCGCCGCCACCAGCAAGCGCGATTTCACGGGCATGGGCAAGTTCCTGTTCGCCGGTCTCATCCTTGTGCTGCTGGCCATCGTCGCCAACATCTTCTTCCAGATTCCGGCGCTGTCGCTGGCGATCTCGGCAGCGGTCATCGGCATCTTCTCGGCTTACATCCTGTATGACATCAGCCGTATCGTCCATGGCGGCGAAACCAACTACGTCTCCGCCACGCTGGCCGTCTATCTGGATGTGTACAACATCTTCGTCAGCCTGCTGCAACTGATCATGGCGCTGACCGGCGAGCGCGACTGAGTACAGCCCACTGCGGGGCGAGGGCGGCTGCGGCCGCCCTTTTTCATGGCCGCTCGAAAAGCGCGATCGACTCGACGTGAGCGGTGTGCGGGAACATGTTGACGATGCCCGCCGCCGCCAGCCGGTAACCTTGCACTGCCGTCAGCACGCCGGCGTCGCGGGCGAGCGTCGCCGGGTTGCAGGAGACGTAGACGATGCGCCGCGGCGCGTCAGCGCCGAGCGCCTTGCACACTTCGACCGCGCCTTCGCGCGGCGGATCGATCAGCATCTTGTCGAAGCGCCCAAGTTTGGCCAGCGACTGCTCGGTGCACTCGAACAGGTTGGCAACGCCGAATTCGACCCGCTTGCCGAGGCCGTTGGCGATTGCCGCCTCGCGGCCGCGGGCGACCAGCGCCGGACTGCCTTCGATACCAACCACCGCGGCGCCGCTGCGGGCGATCGGCAGCGTGAAATTGCCCAGACCGCAGAACATGTCGGCAATCCGCTCGCCCGGCTGCGGATCGAGCAGGCGCAGGGCACGGCGGACCATGACACGATTCACCGCGTGGTTGACCTGGGTGAAGTCAGTCGGCCGGAAATCGAGTTCGAGACCGAACTCGGGCAAGGTGTAGGAAAGCCGCGGCCCGGGCAGCGGATGGTAGCGCTGCGCGCTGTCCGGCCCCTTCGGCTGCAGGTAGATCACGACATCGTGACGGTCGGCGAAGGCGCGCACCGCCTTCTCGTCCGCGGCGGTCAGCGGCGCCAGGATGCGGAAGACCAGCGTCGTGCAGTGTTCGCCGACGGCGACCTCGATCTGCGGCAGACGGTCGGCGATGCTCAGCCCGCCGATCAGCTCGCGCAAGGGCATGAGCAGCTCGGAAACGTGCGGCGGCAGGACCAGGCAGCTATGGATGTCGGCGATGTAGCTGCTGCGCCATTCGTGGAAACCGATCAGCATGCCGCCACGCGACTCGACCTTGCGCACGCCCAGCCGCGCCCGGTGGCGGTAGCCCCAGGGCGCGCCATGGATCGGCGGCAGGATGCTCTCGGCGCGGACGCGCCCGATGTGCCACAGGCTGTCTTCGAGCACGCGCTGCTTGGCGGCGATCTGCGCCGACGGCTCCATGTGCTGCATCGCGCAACCGCCGCAGATGCCGAAATGCGGGCAGGCCGGCGTAACGCGCGCGACCGACGGTTTCAGCACCTGCACCAGATGCGCCAGTTCGTACTTCGGCTTGCGCCGGAAGCTGGCGTATTCGACGGTTTCTCCGGGCAGCGCCCCATCGACGAAGATGGCCTTGCCGTCCTCGCGAACGATGCCGCGGGCTTCGTGGTCCAGCGATTCGACTTTCCCGATCGGCACGGTCGCCTCCGATAAAAGCGCGAATTCTATCAATCGGGTATATTTGGCGCCATGGCTCGCGAACTGATCGAATCCTGGACCGACTACCTGGCCGCCGTCGACCGCTTGCTGCCGCTCGCCAGGCGCCAGCTCTGCATCTACGACGAGGACCTGGCGCGACTGGGCCTCGAGAACAGCGGCCGCCAGGAACATCTCGGGCAATTGCTGACGAATGCCAAGGAACAGCCCCTGCGCATCGCCCTGCGCGACGGGGCGCACTTCCAGAACCGAAGCCCGCGCCTGCAGCGACTGCTGACCCCATGGATGCACCGGGCCGAAGTCCGGCAAACACCACCCGACCTGGCAGGTCTGCGCGACAGCATGATCATCGTCGATGCCCGACACGCACTGGTCCGCCTCGAAAAGAACCTGCCGCGCAGCGTGCTGCTGATCGATGACACCCTCGGTGTGATGCCATATTTGGAACGTTTCGAGGAAATCTGGCAGGCTTCGCGGAAGAACCTGCTGCAAACTCCGCTCGGACTGTGACGGACTGTGACATTTGCGTATTGCGCCGCGCTGCAACATTTTTTTTGCGCTATAATTTTCGGCGGTTCGGTGTAAACCGGCCGAACAAATCTATTCGGATTTATTTGCTTCTTGTCGATAAGGAAATCTCATGAACAAGTCCATTCTCGCCGCCGCCCTGTTTGCCCTCGCCCTGACCGCCTGCGGTCAGAAGGAAGAACCGGTTGCTGCCGCCCCGGCTCCGGCCCAAGAACAAGCTGCCGCTCCGGCTGCTGCCCCGGCTGCTGACGCTGCCGCTGCCCCGGCTGCTGCCCCGGCTGACGCTGCTGCCGCTCCGGCTGCTGCCCCGGCTGCCGACGCTGCCGCTGCTGCTGTCGTTGACGCTGCCAAGGCTGCCGTTACCGAAGAAGCCAAGAAGTAATCTGGCTTGACCAGGCAATGAAAAACGGGGCTTCGGCCCCGTTTTTTTATTGCCTTGGCGCCGTGATCCGGTCACGGCGCCAATACCTGCTGTCCTTACTGCAACTGCTGCTGCAACAGCGCAAGAATCTTCTTTGCCGTCTCCGACTTGTCGGTACCGCCTTCGCTGGTCAGGACCTGCACGCTGGAACTGCTGCCACCGCCGTCCTCGACGTGAATACGGTACTGCTCGCGAGAAACCGCCGACTTCTCGTCGCTCTTCCAGAACGCCAGGCGCGACAGCAGGCCATCACTCTTCTTGCTGGCATTGTCCTGTTCAGGATCGACGTAGCGGACGAAGTAGATGCCGCGCGAGCGATCACGATCCTCGACAGTGAACCCGACGCGGTCAAGCGCCAGACCGACACGACGCCAGGCGCGGTCGAAACGATCGAAGACTTCAAGCTTGCCGCTGCCGTCGTCAGCTCGCGTCAGACGCGCCCGCGGCTCGCTCTTGGGCGTTGCCAGTGCGGCTTCGGCGCGCTTTTCCTCGGCGCCGAGGCGCACCATCAGGCGGCGCAGCATTTCCGCTTCCAGGTCCGGATCGGCGGCACGCGGCTGCCAACGGGTGTCTTCCTTGGCCGAAGAGGTATAGACCTCCTCCATCGCCCGGTGGCTGATGTAGATTTCGGTGGTGCCCGGCTGCGCCCCCGGCTCCAGGCGGGTGCGGAACTTGTCGCGCTCGCCGCTGGAATAGAGGGAATCGACGATACGACCCAGGGTGTTGCGGATGATGTCGGACGGAATCTTGGCGCGGTTTTCCGCCCAGTCGGTTTCCATCACGCCGGCTTCCGGTCGTTCGATGTTGACGATGAAACCGGTTTCCTGCCAGAACTCCTTGATCGGGTCCCACAAGGCCTCCGGTGCCGAATTGACGACCAGCCAGCGCTGGCTGCCGGAACGCTCGACGCGCACCTTGTCCACCTTGGGCAGCACCGCCGATTGCCCAGCCTGCGCTTCCGGCGTCCGTTCAGCGGCATAGGCCGAGAACGTGGCCGAGCCCTTGCCGGCGTCGTCCGGCACCAGGTAGCGGTCGTCGCGGCTCAACTGGGTAAGATCCGGCGGTACTTCGAGGGTAGGCACCTTGCCCGCCGACTTGTATTCGATCTTGCGCGACTCGGGAATGATGTTGCCACTGCAGCCGGCCACGGCAACCGCGACGAGACAGAGGGTGAGGCCGGAAATCCGGTGATTCATGGTCTTCATGCTTTCTTTCATACGTCGATACCGGCCTGGCGCATGGCTGCCAGCACGCGTGCCTGGCCGGCTTCCGCCAGCGGCGTCAGGGGCAGGCGAATGCCTTCGGGCATCAGGCCCATGCGGCTGACCGCCCACTTGACGGGAATCGGGTTGGCCTCGCAGAACAGGTCACGATGCAGGCCGAGCAGGCGGAAATGGATTTCCTTGGCACGCGCGACATCGCCAGCGGCGGCGGCGACGCACATTTCGTGCATCAGGCGCGGCGCGACGTTGGCGGTGACCGAGATATTGCCGTGGAAGCCGAGCATGATCGACAGCACGCAGCTCAGGTCGTCGCCGCTGTACAGGGCGAAACCTTCCGGCGCACGCTGAATCAGGTCACAGGCGCGATCCATGTTGCCGGTCGCGTCCTTGACGCCGACGATACCGGGCACCTCGGCGAGACGCAGGATGGTGTCGTTGCTCATGTCGGCGACGGTACGGCCGGGCACGTTGTAGAGCAGGACCGGTAGGTCGACCGCTTCGGCGATCGCCTTGAAGTGGCGGTAGAGGCCTTCCTGGCTCGGCTTGTTGTAATACGGCACGACCGACAGCGCCATGTCGGCGCCGGCCTTCTTGGCGAAGCGCGTCAGTTCGATGGCTTCCGCCGTCGAATTGGCGCCGGTGCCGGCGATCACCGGGATGCGGCCGGCGGCGTGCTCGACCGTCACGCGGATCAGTTCGCAGTGCTCGTCGACGTCGACGGTCGGGGATTCGCCGGTGGTACCGACAATGACGATGCCGTCGCTACCTTCCTGGACGTGGAAGTCGACCAGGTTGCGCAGGGCGTTGAAATCGAGGCTGCCATCCTCGTGCATGGGCGTGACGATGGCGACAATGGATCCGGTAATCATGGCCTGTTTACAAATAAATAATCCGGTGATTGTAACTGAAGGCTTCCGACAGGGGAAAGGCAGGCGGTAAGCAATTGTTATCCACCCGGCAACCAGCGCAGCCGGGCCCGGCTCAGACGCATCCGGCCGGCCGGCAGTTGCAATTCGGGATGACGGTCGGGTGCAGCATCGAGCAACTGGCGGACGAACTCGTCGAGACGGTTGGCCGCTGGCGGCTGCCAGCCCAGTTGTTGCAAGCGCCAACGCAGCAGGTTCCGGAGACGGGCCGGCGCCAGTTCACGCAGTTGCGGCAGGCGCGCCGCGTCGCCGTCGGCGACGCGCTGCCAGTCCACTTCGGCCAGCGCGTCGAGCAGTTCGCCGGCTTCGGCGAAATGCCCGGCGGCCCGGACAAGCGCCGCCTCGGCACCGGGAAAGCGCTCGTTCAGTTCAGGCAGGATGCGGTGGCGCAGGAAATTGCGCGACAGCCGCGTGTCTTCGTTGCTTTCGTCGTCGATCCAGGCCAGCCCGCGGGCCTGCGCATAGGCGTCGATTTCGGCGCGCGCTGTGCCGAGCAGCGGACGCAGCAGGCGCAGGCCGTGGTTCTCTCGTTCGCCGCGCATGCCGGCGGCACCGGCGACGCCGCTACCGCGCAGCAGGTTGAAGAGGACGGTCTCGGCCTGGTCGCCGCGATGCTGGGCGAGCAGCAGCGTGCCGCCGGTCCCGGCACAATCGGCAAAAGCCGCGTAGCGGGCGGCACGGGCGGCGGCTTCCAGTCCCTGGCCGGTGCTGCGGTCGACGACCACCGGAACGACGGTCAGCGGCACGGCCAAGCGCGCGCAGGTAGCGCGGCAGAAATCGGCCCAGTCATCGGCGCGCGGCGACAGGCCATGGTTGACGTGGATTGCCGCGAGCCGGCCGGCCAGCGGCAGACGGCTCAGCAGATCGAGCAGGACGATGGAATCGCGCCCGCCGGAGAGACCGAGATGGACGGTCGCGCCGGGAGCGATGCGGGCGGCGACGAAAGCGCCGACCCGCTGGAAAAGGTCAGTCGGCAGGCTGTTCCTTGAAGCGGCCATAGCTCATCAGGCGCTCGTAGCGCTGCGCCAGCAGGGCATCGACCGGCAGGCCGGAAAGCTGTTTGAGCGCGTCCTGCAAGGCCTTCTTCAGGTTGGCCGCCATCGCGACGTGGTCGCGGTGGGCGCCGCCGAGCGGTTCGTTGACGATGCGGTCGATCAGGCCCAGCGTCTTCAGGCGCTGCGCCGTGATGCCCATGGTTTCAGCGGCTTCCGGCGCCTTGTCGGCGCTCTTCCAGAGAATGGAAGCGCAACCTTCCGGCGAGATCACCGAGTAGGTCGAGTACTGCAACATCTGCACGGTGTCGCCGACGGCGATCGCCAGCGCGCCGCCGGAACCGCCTTCGCCGATGATGGTGACGATCACCGGCACCTTCAGTTCCGCCATCACATAGAGGTTGCGGCCGATCGCCTCGGACTGGCCGCGCTCCTCGGCACCGATGCCGGGATAGGCGCCGGGCGTGTCGACGAAGGTCAGCACCGGCAGGCCGAACTTCTCGGCCAGCTTCATCAGGCGCAGCGCCTTGCGATAGCCTTCCGGACGCGGCATGCCGAAGTTGCGGTGGATCTTTTCCTTGGTGTCACGACCCTTCTGGTGGCCGATCACCATCACCGGCTCGCCGTTGAAGCGGGCGAGGCCACCGACGATCGCATGGTCGTCGGCAAAGGCGCGGTCGCCGTGAAGTTCTTCGAAGTCGGTGAAGATGTGCTGGATGTAATCGAGCGTGTACGGGCGTTGCGGATGACGGGCGACCTGCGAGATCTGCCACGGCGTCAGCTTGGCGTAGACGTCCTTGGTCAGCTGGGCACTTTTCTTTTCCAGGCGGCCGATTTCGTCCGAGATATCGACCGCGGAATCATCCTGGACGAAGCGCAACTGTTCGATCTTGGCTTCGAGCTCGGCAATCGACTGCTCGAAATCGAGGAAACTGATTTTCATGGACTACTCGGTTCTGAAGTTGGCGCGCATTTTACCCCAAAGGTCAGAAGGGCAATGCGTCAGTACTCGACCGGCACCGGATCAAGACTGCGCCAGAGATACCAGGTAGCCACCGAACGCCACGGCCGCCAGCGTTCGCCGACGCTCGCCAGCTCGCGCCGGCTGGGTCGGGCGCCAGCGAAGTAATGCTGGGCGATCGCCCGTTGCAGGCCGATGTCGTCGAGCGGAAAGACATCCGGCCGCATCAGGTTGAAGATCAGGAACATCTCCGCCGTCCATCGGCCGATGCCGCGCACCCGGCACAACTCGACGATCAGCGTCTCGTCGTCGAGGCGATGCCAGCCATCGGGATCGAGACGACCGTCGAGGAAATGCGCGGCGAGGTCAGCCAGGTATTCGATCTTGCGCTGCGACAGACCGCAACCGGCCAGCCCCTCGCGGCCGAGGGCCGCCACCGCCGCCGGCGACAGCGTGCCGACGCGCGCGACGAAACGCCCCCAGACCGCGTCGGCGGCTTTCACCGAAATCTGCTGGCCAACCACCGAGCGGGCCAGCGTGGCGAACGGGTCACCACGCGAGGCCAGCGCGGCGCCGGCGTGCGTTTCGATCAGGGCGGCCAGCGGCGCATCGAGCGCGGCCAGCGCGCGCGTTGCCTCGGTCCAATAGTCGGGAATCATCACCCGCATCATCCCACAAGGCCGACACCCGGCCAACGCCGAAAAATCGTCGCACCGCCCCATCTTGTTGCAGGTAAAGATTTGCTAATATCGGCCAAAACCACCAAGAAGCCCGCCATGCCTCTGCCCGGCTACGATTTCATCCACCCCCTGCTCGACCACGGCGACCGCCATGCCGCCTATTTCGTCGAGAGCAACGACCCGACGGCCAGCCCGACTGGCCAGGCGATCCCTGCCCACCCGCTGTTCGATGGTTTCGACCATCGCCAGCCCTGGTTTCTGGCCGCCACGCCGCTCGCCGCCAGCAGCGCCGAGCGCATCATCGCCTGCTTCCGCGCCGGGGGGGAAGACGCCAGCGAACTGGAAGCCGCCCTGCGCCAAATGAAACGCAAGCTGGGCCTGATCGCTGCCCCGGAGCGCAAACTACCGGCGAGCGGCGCCTGGGATTACCTGCTGCTGCCGGTCAGTCAGGCACGTGTCCAAGCGCCGTACACGCTGCTCGGCCTGGCGACGCGCACGGTGATCGTCGCCACCGAGGTGCAGACGCACAGCGACCGCGACTGGGCACTGGCCAACGCCTGCACCTTCTGCACCGGCGAATACCTGCTGACGCGCAGCGCCAACGGCAGGAAGGCCGACACGACGCGCCAGAAGATGCTCAGGCTGCTCGCCCTGATTGCCCAGGACGCCGACACCGCCGAGCTCGACGAAGTCTTCCGCCAGGAGAGCAAACTCTCCTACAGCCTGCTGCGCCTGGTCAATTCGGCGGCGATGGCGCCGCGCACGCCGATCACCTGCTTCTCCCAGGCGATCAACATGCTTGGCCGCCGGCAGTTGCAGCGCTGGTTGCAACTCCTGGTTTACGCCGATCCGGACAACGACCTCCACCCCAACCCGCTGCTCTACAAGGCGGCGGTGCGCGGCCGGCTGATGGAACTGCTGACGCAGAACTTCGCCGCCCAGGCCGAGCCGGCCACAACTGGCGACGGCGCCTTCATGATCGGCAGCTTTTCGCTGCTCGATGTCCTGCTCAACATGTCAATGCCGGAAATCCTGCAGCAACTACCGCTGGCCCCGGCGATCAACGCTGCCCTGGCGCATCACGCTGGCTCGGCCGGCAAACTGCTGCGGGCGCTGGATGCCGCCGACCGGCGCAATTACGCAATCGCCGCCGGGCTGCTCGACGAACTGGCGATTGCTCCGGACCGTTTCCGCGACGCCCAGATGCAGGCACTGCAATGGGCCGGGCGCATCCACGTCGCCGCTTGATCAGCCGAAACGACCGCTGAGAAAGGGGTTGTAGCGGCGCTCCTCGCCCAGCGTCGACATCGGCCCGTGACCGGGAATGAAGGCGACGTCGTCGCCGAGCGGGAACAGCTTGTCCTTGATCGAGGCGATCAGCGTCGCGTGGTCGCCACGCGGGAAATCGGTGCGCCCGATCGAGCCTTGGAACAGCACGTCGCCAACCTGCGCCAGGCGGCTCGGCGCATGGAAGAAGACGACGTGTCCCGGCGTGTGGCCGGGGCAGTGCAGCACGTCGAGTTCGACCTCGCCGAAACGCACTTTGTCGCCATCGACCAGCCAGCGGTCCGGGGTGAAGGGCGCCGTGTCCGGGAAGCCGAACATCCGGCTCTGCTGCCCCATGGCGTCGATCCAGAAGGCGTCTTCGGCCTGCGGCCCCTCGATCGGCACGCCGGTTCTGGCGACCAGCGTGGCGACACCGCCGGCGTGGTCGATGTGGCCGTGTGTCACCAGCACCTTGGCCAGCGTCAGCCCCTCTGCCGCCAGCGCGGCGAGGATGCGATCGACATCGCCGCCGGGATCGATGACCGCCGCCTGACGGGTCTTCTCGCACCAGAACAGGGTGCAGTTCTGCTCGAAGGGAGTGACGGGAACGATCTGATGGCGCATGGCGAAACGGAAGAATGGACAAGGGCGGCGATTATCGCATGGCGGCAGGCTTGCCCGCCGTCAGCCCGGCCCTTACACTGCCTGCCATCCGGGCCCGCCGCCCGTTCTGCGAGCGAGATGCGCATGATCGACGCCCCCCTGCCCGACCGCGATGCCTGGGTGCTGCTGTTCAGCAACAACAGCCTGCCGGTTCTGCGCGCCACCCGGCGGCGCCTCGACGAAATGCGCGCCGACCTCGACACCCTGGACGCCCGCGAACTGGCCCAGCTGATCCTGCGCGACCCGATCATGACCGTGCGCGTGCTCGCCTACATCCAGCCCTTCCGCGGCCGCTCGCTGCAGCACGACATCGCCACCATCGCCGGCGCCGTGATGATGTCCGGCCTGTTTCCCTTCTTCCGCCGTTTCGACGCCCTGCCGACGATCGAGAACACGCTGCACGGCGGCGACCCGCACGCCCTGCTCGGCGTCCTCCACATCGTCCGCCGTGCCCAGCGCGCCGCCGACTACGCGCAGGACTGGGCAATCTGGCGCCACGACATCAACCTGGAGGAAGTGCGCATCGCCGCGCTACTCCACGACCTCGCCGAAATCCTCGTCTGGTGTTTCGCGCCGGCGCTGGGGCTGCGCATCCAGGCGCTGCTCCAGGCCAACCCCGGGATGCGCAGCGCCGACGCCCAGCAGCAGGTGCTCGGCCTGACGTTTCAGGAAATCCAGCTCGCCCTGTGCAAGATCTGGCATCTGCCGGAATTGCTCAGCCTGTTGATCGACGACAGCCAGGGCGACAGTCCGCGCGTCCGCAACGTCTCGCTGGCCGTCCGCCTGGCACGCCATTCGGCGCAGGGCTGGGACAATCCGGCGCTACCCGACGATTACCGCGAGATCGGTGCCCTGCTCAACCTCAACCTGGAAGCGGTACGCCAGCATCTCGGCGTGCCGAACGGCAACGCCGGCGATCAACCGCAGTAATTGAGGTTGGCCCAGTCGAGCAGCAGCTCCGGCATCTGGTAGGCCATGAAGATCAACGCCAGCAGGATCAGCAGGGCGGCGATGCCAGCGCCGGCGAGCACGGATTTCCAGTGCGGCTTCACGCGCCGGCGGGCCGCAGCAGCGGCTTTTCGTTGACCGGCCAGGAGCAGAGCGCGGCCAGCACCGAAAGGACGATGGAAATCGTCCATGCCAGACTGTAAGAGCCGGTCTCGTCGAAGATCCGTCCGCCCAGCCAGGCGCCGAGGAAGCTGCCCAACTGGTGGCCGAGGAAGACGATGCCGGCCAGCATCGACAGGTAGCGCAGGCCAAAGATCTGCGCCACCAGACCGTTGGTCAGCGGCACCGTGCCCAGCCAGAGGATGCCCATCACCGCTGCGAAGCCCCAGGCGCTCGCCGTCGTCAGCGGCAGCAGCATGAAGATCAGGATGGCCACGCCGCGTATCGCGTAGATCGCCACCAGCAGGTTCTTCTTGCTGCCGCGCCCGCCGGCCCAGCCGAAGAAGAAGGAACCGAAGATGTTGAACAGGCCGATCAGCGCCACCGCGGTCATGCCGACGTTGGCGCTCAGGCCGCCGTCGACCAGGAAGGACGGCAGGTGGAGCATGATGAAGGCGGTCTGGAAGCCGCACACGAAATAGCCCCAGAACAGGTAGTGGAAGCTCTTCTGCGTGCCCGCCTCGCGCAGTGCCTCGCCAATCGACTGGCCGCCGCCGGCGGCCGGCTTGTGGCCGTCGGCCATGGCATACGCCAGTGGCGCGATCAGGCCGACGCCGCAGGCGAGCAGGACCAGCGCGCTCTGCCAGCCCCAGGCGTTGATCAGCGCCTGGCCGATCGGCAGCACCGCGAACTGGCCGAAGGAGCCGCCGGCGCCGGCAATGCCGAGCGCCAGGCTGCGCCGCTCCGGCGTCGTGTGGCGGCCGATGACGCCCATGATCACGGCGAAGGTCGTCCCCGACAGGCCGAGACCGATCAGCACGCCGGCCGACAGGTCGAAGGCGAGCGGCGAACTCGCCTGCGCCATCAGCACCAGGCCAAGCGCGTAGAGGAGCGCGGCAACAAACACGGTGCGGCCGGCGCCGTGGCGGTCGGCGAAAGCCCCGGCGAACGGCGAGGCCAGCCCCCAGACCAGGTTCTGGATGGCGATGGCGAAGGAGAAGGTCTCGCGGCTCCAGCCGTGCGCCATCGTCATCGGCTGCAGGAAGAGGCCGGCGGTGTGGCGCACGCCCATCGACAGGGTGAGGATCAGGCCGCCGATGACCAGGATCAGCAGCGGCGTGCGCCAGGAAGTTCGGGGCAGGTTCATGGCGTTTCGATTGCCGTTTTCAGCTCGGGTTCCCGGCGCGCGCCTCGAGCGCTTCCCAGCGTTCGAGCAGGGCCATCAGTTCGTCGTCGATCGTTGCCAGACGCGCCGAGGCGTTCTGCGCCCCCTGCGCGTCGCGCTGGTAGAGGCCGGGGTCTTCGAGCAATGCGGTCAGCTTCGCCTGTTCGGCTTCCAGCGCAGCGATCTTCTCCGGCAGTGCTTCCAGTTCGCGCTGCTCCTTCCAGCTCAGCTTGTCGACCTTCGTCTTCGCCGCTTCGACCGGTTTCGCCGCCTTGGTCTCGGCTTTCGGCTTGTCAGCCGCGACCTTCGCCAAGCTCGCCTGGTAGTTCGCCCAGTCGCTGTAGCCGCCGGCGTACTCCTTCCAGACGCCATCGCCTTCGGCGGCGATGGTCTGGGTGACGACGTTGTCGAGGAAGGTACGATCGTGGCTGACCAGGAAGAGCGTGCCGTCGTAGTCCTGGAGGAGTTGTTCGAGCAGTTCGAGGGTGTCGATGTCGAGGTCGTTGGTCGGCTCGTCAAGCACCAGCACGTTGGCCGGCTTGGCGAACAGGCGGGCGAGCAGCAGGCGGTTGCGTTCGCCGCCGGAGAGCGAGCTGACCGGCGAGCGGGCGCGCTCGGGCGCGAACAGGAAATCTTCCAGGTAGCCGATGACGTGTTTGCGGGCGCCGCCGATCTCGACCCAGTCGGAGCCCGGCGAGATGACGTCGGCCAGCGTCGAATCCGGATTGAGCTGGGTGCGGAACTGGTCGAAGTAGGCGATTTCCAGCTTCGTGCCCTGCCGTACCGTTCCCGCGTCCGGCGCCAGTTCGCCGAGGATGAGGCGCAGCAGCGTCGTCTTGCCGGCGCCGTTGGGGCCGATCAGGCCGATCTTGTCGCCGCGCTGGATGCGCGTCGAGAAATCGCTGACGATGCGGCGCGCCCCCCAGGACTTGCTGACGTGATCCAGTTCGGCGACCAGCTTGCCGCTCTTGTCGCCGCTTTCCAGCTGCAGGTTGACGCGGCCCATGCGCTCGCGCCGCGCCTGGCGCTCGGCGCGCAAGCGGTCGAGGCGCTGGACGCGGAACACCGCGCGCGTGCGCCGCGCCTCGACGCCCTTGCGGATCCACACTTCCTCTTCCTTGAGCAGCTTGTCGGCGCGCGCGTTGGCCAGCGCCTCCTCGTGCAGCATCGCTTCCTTGCGCTGCTGGTACTGCGTGAAATTGCCGGGAAAACTCGCCAGCTGGCCGCGATCGAGCTCGACGATGCGGGTGCTGACGCGGTCGAGGAAGGAACGGTCGTGGGTGATGAAGAGGAGCGTCACGCCGGATTCGATCAACAGCGTTTCCAGCCATTCGATGGCGGCGATGTCCAAGTGGTTGGTCGGCTCGTCGAGCAGCAGCACTTCCGGTGCCACGGCTAGCGCCTGGGCCAGCGCCAGGCGCTTCTTCTGGCCGCCGGAGAGGCTGCCGACCTGCGCTTCCGGATCGAGCCCGAAGCGGGCGATGACCTTTTCCGCCTGCGCCTCGTAGGCCCAGGCGCCGCGCGCTTCCAGTTCCTGTTGCAGTTGCGCCATGCGGGTCAGCAACGCGTCGTGATCGCCGCCTTCGCCCAGGCGGTGCGACACCGCGTGGTACTCGGCGAGCAGCGCCGAAGTCTCACCCATGCCGGAAATCACCGCCTCGAACACCGAATGCGCCGGATCGAAAGGCGGCTCCTGCGGCACGTAGCCGACGCGGATGCCGGGCTGTACCCAGACCTCGCCGTCATCGAGCCGGCCCTTGCCGGAGCCGGCGGCGAGCGCCGCCAGCAGCGACGACTTGCCGGTGCCGTTGCGGCCGATCAGGGCCACCCGCTCGCCGGGGTCGAGCTGGAATTCGGCGTGATCGAGCAACGGCACGTGACCGTAGGCGAGACAGGCAGCGGAAAGTTTCAGGTAGGGCATGGGCGGCAATGAAAACGGCGCCCCGCAAGGCGCCGATGTAATGGGAATGGCAGGATTCTAATCGTTCAGGTGGTGAAACGGGAAAGTTGTGCCTGCAGCTCGTCGGCCAGGTGTTCCAGTTCCTGCGCCCGCTGCCGGTTGCCCAACGCGCGTTCGTTGGTGCCCTCGGCGGCCTGGGCAATGCGTTCGACGAGGCGGGCGATTTCCTGGCTGGCGGCGCTCTGCTCGCGGGTGCCTTCGGCGATGTGCATGACCACGCCGACCGTTTCCTGAACACGGGCATCGATGCTGTTGAGCGCTTCGCCGGCTTCGCGCGCCAGGCCGACGCTGCTGCTCATGTTGCCACTGACCGCCTGCATGCGTTCGACGGCATTCGTTGTCTCCTGCAGGATCGCCGTCACCGTGGTCGAGATTTCCTGCGTCGACATCGCGGTGCGTTCGGCCAGCTTGCGCACCTCGTCGGCGACGACGGCGAAACCGCGGCCCTGCTCGCCGGCGCGGGCTGCCTCAATGGCTGCGTTGAGGGCAAGCAGGTTGGTCTGCTCGGCAATCTCGCGGATGACGCCGACAACGCTGGAAATCTGCTTCGAGCGCTCGCCCAGCGACTCGATCAGCACTGCCGATTCGCTGATGTCGCCGGCCACCCGCTCCAGCTCCTGCATGGTCCGGGTGACGACCTGGCGGCCGCTGGCGGTGACCGCCTTCGAGTTTTCGGAAATCTCCGCCGCATGGTTGGCATTGTCGGCGACCTGCGAGATGCTGACCGATAGCTGCTCGACCGAGGCGGCGATGCCGGAGGCCGACTGCGACGCCTGGCCGGCACTCTCCAGCGCCCGTTGTGCCGCCTCCTGCAAGGCATGCGCGGCGTCGCCGACCTGCCCCGAGGTCTGCGCCGCGCCGCTGACCAGCCGGCGCATGCTGGCGGCCATCTCGTTGAAGGCGCTGGCGATCACATGCACCTCGTTGCGACTGGCCGGGTCGGCGTCGCGCACGCTGACCCGGAGGTCGCCCGAGCTGATCCGGGAAACCTCGCCGACCA
Organism: Azonexus caeni; assembly: GCF_048146105.1. Taxonomy (NCBI): domain Bacteria; kingdom Pseudomonadati; phylum Pseudomonadota; class Betaproteobacteria; order Rhodocyclales; family Azonexaceae; genus Azonexus; species Azonexus caeni. The sequence goes on along the minus strand of NZ_JBKJAD010000025.1, from coordinate 35,167 downwards.
GTTGCGACAAGCCGCGCAAGCGGGAATTGACGAGCCAGAAAGTGATCACCGCGAGCACCAGAGCGGCGACGATGCTGATCACGATGACCAGATCGCGCAGGGCATGGCTTTCCTTGAGGTACTCGTCGAGCCAGCTGCCGGTGGCGACCGTCCACCCCCAGGCTTCCGAGGTCGCGGCAACGACGATCTTCTCGCGTTCGCCGCCGTTACCGTCAGGCATCAGGTAACGATAGGCGCCATTCTTGCGGGCGAGGATTTCGCTGACTGCATTTTTCGCGGTCGCCGGCACATCGACTTCGGAAAGCAGCTTTTCCTGGAATTTCGGATGCAGGACGAACTCACCGTCGCCCTTGTCGCCCACCGGCCGCACGATATAGACGTAACCGGTATTACCGGCGACGATGCTGCCGAACTGGGCGCGGATGCGCTTCAGCTCGTCCTCCAGCGCGATGCGTACGGACACCGCCCCCCAGGCCTTACCGGCAGCGTCGCGCAGCAGGCGCACGGTGCTGAAGTAGTACTTGCCGCCGCGCACCGCCAAGCCCTGGTAATCCTTGCCGGCGAGCACTGACAGCGTCACCGGATCGTCGGCCTTGACCGGCACGCCGTGCATCGGCTTGCCATCCTTGTCACGCAACAAAGTGCTCAGGCGATAAACCTTGCCGTCACGCAGGACAAGCAACGCCGCCTCGTCGCCGCTCAACGTCTGAAAGGCCTTGAGGATGCGCTCGTTGCCGTTGAGCACCTCGTTGCCGAGGCGAACCACCGGCAACTCGACATCGCCGGTCCGGACCAGCTCGCTGCCGGGTTGCAGCGTGCCATTGAGGTTGCGCATGAAAAAATCGGACTGCCGGTTACCGCGGTCGCGCACCGCCTCGAACAGCGCATCGAGAGTTCCCGCCATCAGTTTCGCTTCATGCGTCAGATTGTGCTCGGCGACGCTCAGCGCGGCACCATCGGCGCGCCACTGGACGATCGCGGTCATCGCCGTGAACACCAGCAGCAAGGCGCCGACCAGCGCGACGATCAATTGCTGGGCGATAGGCCGACTGGAAAAAGCCCCCCTCATTTTTGTCTCCATTTTTGTGATTTGTCGTCCGCTCAATCTATCACAAGGGTCGGCCAGCCGGTACAATGCGCCCCTGCCCGCCAAACCGGCACGCCTCCATAGTTAAATGGATATAACACGCCCCTCCTAAGGGCGAATTGGTGGTTCGATTCCACCTGGGGGCACCACTCCGGTGTCTCCAGTCATCCAGCAACGACCATTTAGACCCGGCAAAGCCCCGTAAACACAGGGTTTCCTGCTAAAATTCGTCTGTGTTTGTCCACGTTTGTCGCGGTGCAGCTACCGATTTTGTTGGTACATCTGTTGGTACCGGAGCAATGTACCAACAAGCCCTCGACGAATGTACCAACAGAGCGAGGCTAAGATGCTGACTGACAAGGAAATTTCCAACCTCAAGCCACGAGAAAAAGCGTATCGCGTTGCCGACGGCGGCGGGCTCTTCGTCGAGGTCAGACCAGACGGGAAGAAATATTGGCGCCAGGCCTACCGGTTCGCCGGGAAGCAAAAGATGCTCGCCCATGGCGTTTATCCCACCGTCAGCGCGAAGGCTGCCAGAGCGAAGCGAGACGACGCAAAGGCCCTGCTTGACCAAGGCATTGATCCGGGGCAACAACGCAAGGTCGAGAAGCTGACAAAGGAGTTGGCCTCAGCGCTGACTTTCGAGGCCGTGGCCAGAGAGTGGCACAGCAGTCGCAGCGCCAAGCTGTCGGACAAGACCAACCACAAGACAATCGTTGCTCTCGAGCAGCACGTATTCCCGCACCTGGGCGTCTTGCCGATCGCCGACATCGAGGCGGCCCATATCGCCGTAGTAGTCAAAAAGCTGGACACGGCAGGAAAAGGAGAAACGGCCCGCCGTGTTCGCTCCTGGATCGACGCGGTATTCCGCTATGCGATTCTCCACGGGAAGGCACGCGCCAACCCGGCTGCAGCGATCCGCTGCAGGGATCTCGGCCTCGGCGACGCCAACGAGAAACACTTCGCCAGCTTGGCCATCGCCGATTTGCCGGCCTTCCTTCGTGCAGTCGACGACCCCGCGAAGCCGGTCGATTACCGCACCCGCCTGGCCCTGCAGCTTCTTCTCCTGACCTTTGTTCGTCCGGGGGAGCTGGCGTGGGCGAAGTGGAACGAATTCAACGTCGACGCCAGGGAGTGGCGTATCCCTCCTGAGCGCGTGGAAGGCAAAGGGCGAGGCATGAAAATGCGAGAGGAGCACGTCGTACCGCTCAGCGACCAAGCCCTGGCCGCTCTTGAACAGCTACGCCCTCTGACAGGGCGCGGCGAATTCCTTTTCCCCTGCATCGGCGACCCGACACGCGGCATGTCGGACAACACGCTCCGCCAGGCTGTACAACGCGGCCTTGGCTTTCCGGTGACCGCGCACGGGATGCGTGCCACGGCGACCAGCGCGCTCCTAGAGTTGGGCTGGCCTGCGCACATCATCGACAAGCAGCTCGCCCACAGAGAGCGCCGCGGCGCAACATTCGGCGCCTACAGCCACCAAGCCGAGTATCTACCGGAACGCCGGCAGATGATGGAGGCTTGGGGGCGGCACCTGCAGGCGCTGAAGACCGGCGCGAAGATTACGCCGATCAGGAGTAAGGCTGCCTAACTCCTCGGGTACAAAAAAAAACCCGCCAGTTGTGGCGGGCATTACTTCTAGTCGAGCGATTTCACGCAGCGATTTTCAATTCTTCAGAATGGCGGTCATTTGCAGAAAAGAGCGCATCACGAACAGCCTCTTCGTCAGTAGTAGCGATCCATTCGGACACAGCCACGCGCACGGCTGAGAAAAACTGTTCTTCGCACGGCCTGATCGATTCACGAACGTTCATATACGAAACAGGGCTAGACATAGCGATCTCCTTAAATTTTACTTACAACAAGCCAGCGACCTTCCATGTCAACACGAACATTAGAGTCAACGCCTGCATCTTTTATAATAGCAAGCCGGATACTATGCAACAAGCTCAACAGAGGGTCCGTCCTGCCATAAATCTTAAAAGTACTAGAATTGTTCTGCGAAGATAGGTCAAAGGCTCCCTTTATTGCGTCAACGTAGATCATAACAATCTGATTCTGATGCTCGGCAACGTTCCAGAATTGAGGCGTAATGATTATCTTTAGCAGCTTTGTGAGCCCCCCTCTATGCCCAGAGGCAACAACATCGATAAATGCAGAGGCAACTTTTGCACCTTCTTGGACAAGCGCGTACACCAAAGATTCTCCACCCGCCGACTGGTAGTTGATGTGCGCCCCAATCCAGTCAAACAGCGCGCCATACTCACTAGCAAATTCGTCCGCGCCAACAGTCAGCTCCCATACCCGCCTAGTGTCCTCAAGAATTTGGGGAGTTACTTTCACCGTTGAATATGCCATAAAAATACTCCTATGTTGTCTGGAGAATATAGCACAACAAGCCAAAATTTATGCCAACAAACTTTTTAGCGATGCTCAACAAGCATCTTCCCAAATTCCTAGAACCAAGCGTAGATACCTAGCAAGGCTCCCCCTGCCGCCTTCCCACCTCCACAATCCACCTCACTGGATCGGCTGCACCCCGTGAAAGTAAAAAAGGCACGAAGGGGCGGACCTACAAAGTCCGCCCCTTCACACATTCAGGCCTCGATCTTGGCGCGGCGACCCTTCACAACGATATTCAGCCCCGCCGCGCGCAGCCGCTCGATGTCCGCCGGCAGACAGTCGCCGGTGCGCCGGGCGTAACGGTAGCCCCCTCGCCGGCACTGCTCAATCTCGCCGATCTCCACGCCGAAGTGCGTACCACGCATAACCGCGACCAGAAACTCGTCGCCGGAGCCGTAGGCCTCAGCGAACAGGTTGCGCGACTTCCAGTCTTCCTCGAGCTTGCCCTGGCGCAGTCGCTCGGCAGTCCGGCGCTCCTCAGCCCGGACCTTCGCCGCTGCCTGCAGTTCGGCCGCGTCCATCTCGGCCAGGGTGATCAGTTCGTCTTGCATCGTCGTTACTCCTCGTTTCGTTGAACATTGGCGAAGCGCCCGGCTTCCCGGAGCGGCTCGCGTTTCTTGGTGAGATAGATCCCGTCCTCGATCTGCTGGGCGTTGCGTCGCTTGGTCGCCACAGCCTGGCGCAGCGACTGGCCAGTGATCCGCATTGCCGGGTTCTTCTCGTTGAAGGCCTTGACCTGGTCCAGCACCTCGGCGCGCATGCCCTGGTCGCCGGCCAGTGACGCCTCGACCCACATCCGGCGCAGCTCGCTTGCCCGGTTCTGCAGCCGTGCCTCCTTGCCCTTCACTGCGGCCCGGCCTTCGTACATTTCCGCCAGCGCTGCCGGTTGGAAGCCGATCGCCTGAGCGAAGAGGTCGCCGCCGTCGAGATTGACGCCCAGGTCGTCACCCTTCCAGCTCGTGACGCCCTCGCGCTCGAAGCGCATCGCCTTGAGCGGGTCGCGGATGAATTTTGGGACCAGCGCCTCGACGCCCCGGGAGAACTCGCCCGCGTTGAACGCCTGCGCAGCGGTGCCCAGATTGCCCAAGTAGCCCGCCACCGGTCCGGCCAAGGTCAGCATCCAAGCCTCGACCAAGTCGCGGCCTTCGTGCTCGCCCTGCGGCGGACGGACCCAGAGCTCACCCAGGCCGACGCGCGACGCAATATCGACGTCGACCAGCAGCCGCGCCGGTCCCTTGGCGATGGCCTCGCCGGCTTCTTTGCCGAAGGTGTCGGCCAGCCAGTTGCGATACTCGACTTCCCAGTCCCAGGGCTCATCGTCGCTGCCCATGCCCATCGCCAGCAGGCCCAGCAGCGGAGAGATGCCGAACACACCCAGCGGCAGGCCGAGCGATCCGGCCGCGGCGAAGTGCATCGCGCCGACGCCCAGGAGCATGCGGCGAGCCTCGCGGCGGACTTCCGGTGTTTCGGACTTCAGCGCCAGGTAGGCATTGCGCCACAATGCGTATGTCATGTTTTGGCTGTACTGCTTGAACATCGTCACCACCCGAGCGACGTTACCCTGCATCCAGCGGGCGCGGTTGCTGGCGCTGTAATCGAAGTGCGTCCGGCGCAGCGTCTGCCCCGCCAGCTCGACCGCTGCCTCGTGCGACTTGCCGGCGCTGCGTGCCAGGCGATACGCGGCGAGTCCGGAGACCTGGCGATTGAAGACTTCCGGCAAGTGGAAAGTCCAGCTAACCACTTTCATCGCCCGATTGACCGCAAACGCCCGCTTGCTGGTCGTCCGGTCGGTGTTCGCCACGCCGGCCAGGTCATGCGCCTGGCTGAGATTGACCAGCCCGGCGTCTTCCAGCTCGCGCATCGCCCGGCGCTCGTCAGCGGTCAGCGCCGGGCTGTCCTTCACCACGAAGCCGGACCAGCGGTCCCACCGGCCAGCGAAATAGTCCCGCCCGGCCTTGCTCAGCGCCTGCGATGCCGCGCCCCAGCCGAATTTCGCGCCGAGCCAGGGGAAGGTTACCAGCGGCGTCTGCGTCAGATTGACCAGCCCGGCGGCGACCGATCCGCCCAAGGACATCACGAAACCCACCTGGCCGAGTGCTGCAGCGACCGGGTGCGTGTTCGGGTTGAGCATGTACTCAAGGCGCCGGCCCAGCTCGTTCGCCACTTGCTGCGCCTCGGTCAGGTCGCTGTCGCCCTTCGCCTCAGCCAGGCGCTTGTGCAGGCCGTCCAGCGTGAGCTGCAGCTCGTCGCCGTGGAGCACCCGGGCCAAGTGGTGGCCAGCGTGCTGCATCGACGCAGCGAAGGCGCGCATGGCGTCCTGGCTGAACCCCGGCACAGCCTTCCGGTGGGCAAAGTGCTTGCGCGCGGACTGGTCGGGCAGCATGGCGATGCTGAGTTGGTTCAAGTCGTCCATCAGCGCCGACTTTGCCCGGGCGTCCATCTCGGTGCCGTCGATCAGCTTCAGCACCTGGCCAACGAAATCCGCCGCCGGGGCATCCACCGATGCGTTGTAGTCGCGTTTCGCGGTCAGCTTGACCTGGTACCCCGCCCGGCGCAGTTCGGCTGCCCTGACGTCGCGCGCCGTGCCGCTCTCGAACGCCTCGACGGTACGCTCGCCGGTCGGGCTGCGGCCGATCAGCAGCAGGTCACCGAAGCGTGACAAGGGGAAATACGGGCCACGCGACAGCGCCTTGTCGAACTCCAACCGGATTTGCGCGGCGATCCGCTTGCCGGCCGTGCCTGCTCGTTCCGCCCGCTTGCTCAAGCCGTTGCGCATCTTGATCAGCGTGCCCTCGTAGGTGTCGCGCACTTCGCGGTAGAGCGCCTTCGCTTCAGGGGTGAGCGCCGCCCAGGCCTTCGCAATCGCCCGCTGTTCGATGCCGCTGGGGGCGGCCTGCGGGTCGGCCGGGTCGAACTGCTCGATCGTCGCCTGGTGCATCACGTCGGCCAGGCGGTCGGCCTCATCCGTGCTCAGCCGGCGCCACTTCTCAATGATCTCGTCGGCGCGCTCGGCCAGGACGTTGCGGGCCTGGTCCATTTTCTGCGCGACGTGGTCGAACTCGCCGGCTTCGGGGATCTCGCTGCCGTAGATGTCAGCGAGCTGATCGCGCGTCAAGGCGCCGAGCATCCAGCCGCGATTCTGGGCGATCCAGCCCCGGGCCTTGTTGCGCAGGGTCTGGCGGTCGGTTGCCGGCTGCTCGCTATTGAAGATGCCCAAGGGGTCGTTGTAAGGCGTTACTTTGTTGGCTTCCATGAGCTGCGCGCCCAGGTGCAACGCCTTGCCGAGTGCCGTCTCCTTCGAGGCATCCAGCCCGATCAGGCGGCGGACACTGGTAAGGAATGCTTGCCAGGCCGTGATCAGGCGACCACGCGGCGGGCTTACCTTGAACTGGGAAAGCGCGGCCTGAAACTCGGGATTGGTGAAGGCCTCAGCGGTGAATTCATAGACGTTCGTCAGGCCGTACTGCTCGGCATCCGCCGTGCCCTTGAAGTGCTTGCGAGCGGCCTTCATCAGGCTGGCCATCTGCACCGCTGCCGGGTGCTTCGCAGCAATCGCCCGCACCGTTGCCGCGTGCGTCACTTCGTGCAGGAAGACCTGCTCCGCGCCTGCCAGGCTGTGCAGCTCGATTGCGTCCTGTGCCCCGCGGTATGAGCCTTTGACGCCCTCGTGCTCGCCCGGCTTGAACCCCAGCTTCGTGCCCAGCCCCAAGCGACGTAACGCCCCGGCCAGTTCTCTGTTGTACGGTCGATCGGACTTCTGTTCGATCAAGGTCAGTGCCGCGTCGAGGTCACCCCGCACGGCTGAGGCGAAGACCTGCGCGTCCAGTTCGCTGGTCGTCGAGGTCGCTGATTCGGAGCGGAACGTCGTACTCGGCGCCGGCGAATCGATTCCGGTGGCGAGCAAGCTTTCCGCCGGGCCATCGGCGGCGTCGTAGCGAATACCGTCGAGCACCCGAACGCCGGCCGCCCCAAGCGCTTTCCCGACGTTCTGATAGTCCGCAACCGACACCTTGCCGCCAGGCATCGCGATGACCGCCCCCGTTGCGCCGCCGGTGCTGGCTGCTCGGAACAGGCGCATCAGCCGGCCGTCACGGCGCAGCTCGCCCATCTCGGCGCCGTCGAACGGCACGAAGGCGCTGACCCGGTTCTGCGTGTCGGTGAAGACGACGCCGGCGTTGTCCCGGGCGATCGACTGAACCAAGCGCTTCGCCTGTGCGGGACCGGTGATCGCCTCGCCTGCGCTGGCCTCGACGATTTCGCGCTCGACGACCGGCACGCGGAAAGTGCCCGGCTCATCGGCCGACACCTCGCCGTTGTCGTGCTCGGTGGTCGAGAATTTGACCTTCCCGCCGTCACGGCCGAGCGCTGCCAAGCCGTGGAAGGTGACGCCGGAATCCCGCAGCAGCTCGCCGAGATTCTGGGCCACGCGGCGGTCAGCTTCGGACAGCTCGGGATCGCCGCTCGGGTGATTGTGAGCCAGCCAGAGCCCGGCCGCGCCGTCGATCCGGGACAGCTCGCCGACGAGGGTCGCCACGTCGATAGTCGCCTGTGCGGGACCGCCCTTGAACCCGCCAATCAGCGCCAGGGGGCGCCCTTCCGCATCGGTAACGAGGCCGTCCATGTGCTCGACGGCGAACCGGGACAGCTTCGAAAAGACCCGGGCGCTGTCCAGCCAGGTCTGGACCCGATCTACCGGGAGGTCGCGCTCTCCGACGGTAACAAGCTGGGTTCGGACGTGGTAGATGCCGGGCTCGGCGGGGGATTGTTGGACGACGAGTACGGGGCGGGCTCCGGTCGCAGCACCAGCACGCCCGGCGCCGTCTCGCCGTTCAAGAGAATCTGCTCTTCCTGCGTCGGGTATCGATCCATCGTCACGCTCCAAGGGGATGTCGCCGGCAATCGCGTCCGGCGCTCGTTCAGCATAGCCCGCCGGCTTGGCGCTCGCCAGCGCGGCCTCGACCTGCTCGGCGTGGCGACGGCCAACGAGGACCGAACCATCGCCGCGTTGCATCGTCTTCGCCGACGGTACAGCCGCCAGGATTTTCTCGCGGGCAGCCGGGCCACTGACGACCAGCTCGCCGGTCGCGCGTCGGGTGATGGTCAGCCCTTCGGCCTGGTCGCCGCCGGGCGGGTCCGCCTGAGCAGGCGTCGCCGTTGCGATCCACTCGCGCGGGACGATCATGAAGCCCTCGCCGGCGGGGTGCGGGACAGTGGCATGCGTGTCGCTGCCGTTTCGCAGCGCTTCGGCCTCGGCATAGCTGACCGGCTCGACCTGGCCAGCGAACGCCTCGCCCTCGGCGGTCAGCGCTTGCGGGCGCGGACGAAGCTCGTAGCTGCCGTCTTGCGTCTCGACCGGGTCGAGGTCGAATCCGCTTTGGCGGGCGGCGGCGAGGGCTTCGCGGTAACTGGCAAACCGGCGCAGCGCAGGAGCAGCGTTGCCAGTTCGTTGCCCGTCGCGTCCAGCGTCTGCAGTCCCGCCCAGACCTGCCCCGGCGTCGCCTTGATCCGGCCGAACAGCGCCGACAGGTCCAGCGCCTCGTCCGTCGCCAAAACCTCGGCCGCGATTGCCTGCTGCAGCCAGGTCGTCAAATCCGGCGGTGTCGGTCTGTCCATCGGTCGTTACCGCGGAGCCCCATCCACCAACTGCCGCGCCAGGTCCTGGTTCAACGCCTCCGAACCCGACCGGGCCAGCGCCTGGCGTGACGGCTTCACCTCCGCCAGTGCTGTGTTCAGCGCCTGCTTGATTTCCGGCGGCAAGGAATCCGGTGTCGCCCCAGGGTAGCGGCGATTGATTTCCTGCGCCAGGTTGAGCGGGAGCAATCCATCCGCCACCGCCGCTTGCATCCATTCCGGCAAAGTCGTCTTGCTGTCCACTGTCATGCTCCTGTCGTGTGATGATTTCAACCAGAATTTCTTCGGGCGTTTGCGGGCGAACGGCAGGCCGCGCCACCGCACCGACACCGAGAATGCCCTCCTGCGCTGCGTTGAGCGCAACGTCTTCCCAGAGCGCTTGCTCCGGCAGTGCCCGGCGGACGCCGAAGTTCGAAGCCAGTTGCTCGACCGCGCCCTGCGACGCTTCGTCTGCTACGCCGACAGCGCCAGAGAGGAGCCGGCCACCGTAGCGCGGTGCCACGCCCCCGACCATGCCTTCGAGGCCGAACTTACCGCCGAGCGCGCCGATAGCCCCAGCAATGCCGACTTCGGGCAGGTTGCGCAGGAACTGGGCGCCGATCTCGCGCTTGGCGTCCGCCTCGGGCAGCACCTCGCGCAGCGCGGCATATTCCGGGCTGACTGCGATGAGCTCAGCGTCCGGCGTGTCGTTGATCTTCTGCCAGATGTTGCCGCGGACTTCGCCGGCGGTCAGCCCGCCGCCCATGCCCATCATCGTGGCGGTCCTCGCCGCTGCGCTGGCGCCCTGCAGCGCGCGACCCGCGGCAGCGAACGGGGCCATATTGCCGGCGACCTGTGCGGCCGTGCCGAGTGGGTCCTCCGTAACGGCGTGCTTCAGGTAGGCGCCGGCCTTGCTCCACTCACCATCGGCTGCCCGCAGGTCACGGGCGAGCTGTTCGCGCGATGCCTGCTTCCAGTCGGATTGCTTCTGCTCGCCGGACCTGATGAAATCGCCCAGGGCAGACGACACGGCGGAGTCGGGGGCGAAGAGGTCGACGCCTGCCTTGACCATGCCGGTGGCGCTGTTCGCGATGTCGACCATCGTGTCGTTGGCGACAGCGAAGGCGCTGCGCGACGGCGCGGGACCGAGATAGCGCGCCTTGGAAAAGTCGAATGGCTCATCCCCTGGTGCAGGACCGAGATATTTTGCTTTAGAGAAGTCGAACCCCGGCGGGAGGATGCCGAGCGGATCATCGTTTGCTGCCATATTGCGCCCCTGATTTGTGATGCACCAATCGTGCCCAACCGCTGCAATCAGGGGTGCCCTTGCAACCGCACACTTTGTGCAGCGCTATAGGTTTTTGATGCTGCCCCCGGCGCCCGGCGTGAATCTGAGAAACTCCGGATTGGCGAGGCAAGCCAGACGGACGCGCTCGGCCGCGCAGGCATCCATAAACCGGCGCTGGGCGCGATGCAGCGCCTGCTGGAGCTCGTCCTCGCTTTCCGGCGGCATCTGTGCCCGCTGCTTTGTTGCGAAGCTCTCCAGACCGCGGCGAAGTGCCTCAGCGCGGGCGTTGCCTTCGCGCCAGTCGTGGGCGAGCTTGAGCGCCCGCCGCATACTGAAATCACCCGATGCGACAGCCTCCGCCTCCGCTTCGGGAATCGCCGCAGCAATGAGGTCGAGTTGCTCCTGGAGCCCGGCAAGCGCGGCATGCCCAGGGTGGGTTGCGATAGCCGCCTCGCCGTCGACCTTTGCCGAGAACGTCGCCTCGGCTTCATGCAGTCGCGCACTGAGCCGGGCGACGTTCTCGGCCTCGAGAAGCTGCTCAGCGGTGAAGCTGGCCAGCGCTCGGCTGTACTCGGCTTTGAGCCGGGCTTCCTGCTGCTCTGCTTCGCGCAGAGCTCTTGCGTATGACATAGGGGTTACTCCTTCAATTTCGATCGATCAAGCGCAAAGCCTTTGCGAACGACCTGGCCGCAGCACGGGCAGACCTCGCGGCCGGCGCGTCGGCGCAGCGCTTGAAATACGTGGCAGTCGTCTGCGCCGGTGACCCGCGCCGCGGTGGATGGCGGCAGGTCGGGGTGGTCGGCGAGCAGCTTCAGCGCCTCATTGACGGGTGAGCGCATCACGCTTTTTGCTCAGCCAGCCAGGCGCGGACCTCGCCGACATTCCAGACGGCGCGAGCGGATGCCAAGTTGTGCGGTGCCGGGAAACGCCCTTCAGCAACGCGGCGCCGGATCGTCGTGACCCCGCAGCCGACGACCGCCGCGACTTCGCGGATGCCGACGTGTGCTTCGTTGGGGAGCTGGGAAAACTTGAAAAGGACGGGTTTGTCGAACACGGTGGCGCTCCTTGAGTGGTCAATACGCGCCAAGATTGGCCAACCAGCGACAAAAGGGGTGTCCTTGCAAGTTGTGTGCAGTGCGACGGCGTGGGATTGACTGGGGCGTACAGGCTTTGGCTGGCCCCGTGGTGCTCGATCAATTAGCCAATCGTTGTCAATCGGCGCCAACAGCTCAGGGGCTGGGCGCCTGGTCCGCCGAGAACCTTGCCGAAACCTTGCCGGGACCTTGGGAGAACCTTGGGGTGTGTGGTGCGCTCCACGGCTGCCCGTTTCTAGCTACGGATCAGATACTGCACTGGATACGCCCTCCAGCCCTTGTTTCCCCTTGTTTTGTATCCTTGTATCCGATGTATCTATTAAATGAAAAGTAACAGGGAGGGATAAATTAATAACACTCCTCCCCATGCGTCCTCCTGCTATTACGTGTTTACTTGTTTACTAGGGCTGATGTAGTTCGAGTCGGATACAGGATATAAAAAGCCGGAATCCGTTGTGGCACAAGGAATTCCGACGTATCCATAAAAAGCAGCGGTTGGATACAGCAGCCCTCAGTCGGAAAACTCGGCCTCGATCAGTGTGTCTTGGCGCTGTTTCTCCAGCCGGTCAGCCTCGAAACTTGCACAGGCTGGGCGTTCGCCGCGGTAGAAAAACGGGTGTATCGCTCCAGCCCATCGCGTTTGGTTTTTCCGGTCTGTGATCAGTGGCTGGAATCCCGCCGCAGCCAATACAGCCTTCGCCCGCTTCGACACCACCCGAGATTGGCCGCGCCTTTCCAGTTCGTCGTTCAGGCAACGCACCGAAACCAAATTCGGGTAGATGCCGAAGCCGCCTTCGGCAAGCAGTTCGGCGATCGGGTCTTCATCGGCGCCGACGATAACGGCGATCTCCCGGGCCTCGGTGAGCGGCGCGCGGCCGTTGGCGTTGAACTCGGCGGACAGCTCGCGTTCGAGCAGCCACTTGCGCAGCGCGCCGGCATGCGGCTTGATGGCTTGGTCGAAGAGGCGGTCGAAGTATGCCCCGGTCGACAGGCCGTAGCGAGAGGCGAGCCCGGCTGCAAGATCTTCTTTCGACAGGAACGGAGACCGGAGAATCATCAGCCGGCGGTCGTTGTCGGTGACCGGCACGCCGTCCTCGAAGTTGGTCAGCAGGAGGAAGTTCGATGTGTTCGGCACCGTGATCGGGTCTTTGCCCTTGCAATGGACCTCGACAAAGTCGTTCGAGAGGGCGGTCTTCAGCTTGTTGTAGACGTCGTATCGGTTGTGCCCGTGGAGCTTCATCTCCTCGACGCCGACGAAGCACTGCCCGACACGCCAGGCGGTGAAGTCCGAGCTCTCCAGCGTTGAGCTGTCGAGGACCCGCACGTTCTGGTAGCCCATGACGTGCTGCATCAGCGTGATGAAGACGGACTTCCCGTCGCCCTCGACGCCCTTCAGGAGCGGTGCCCAGCGGATTTTGACGCCGGGGTTCTGAACGCAGAAGGCCAGGTAGTCGAGGAACAGGGTGCGCTCGCGCTCGTCGGGGAGCAGGAGCTCGGCGTGCGCTTCTACCGCGCGGATCGCCGCCGCCTGGTCCTCGTCAAGAGATTCCGGCAGCGCGGGGGCTGCGTCTTGCCGGTACGAATTGACATAGGTAACGCTGCCGAGCTCGAAAAACAGACCGCACTGCGGGGCATAGGCAACGCGATCGACGACACGCATACCCCAACTCTGCAGGCACAAGGTTGAGGCGGACGGGATGGTCCCGTTGTCGTTTGCGAAAGGCCACATATCGCGGTCGTACTTTGCATTGAAAGAGCGCTCTGAATATTTGATTTTCGTCTCGACGTCGAAAAAGCAATCGTCCTCGGCCAGCCACACCCAGTTTTCAAACCAGAGCGGCCGATCGATTTCAGTCCGAGTCGGCTTGATCAAAGCTCGGGCTTCCCGGATCGCCGGCTTGTGCCCGACAAGGCGCTGCAGCGCGGCCTGGACTTCCCCCGCCAGCGCTTCCCGCTGCGTCGCTGTCAGCTCCGCGTCGGCGGCGATTTCCCGGCAGACGACTTCCCGGACGGCGGACTCAGTCGATGCCGCGCGCAGGCGCTCGCGGTGGCTGACCAGGGCGAGATTACGCTCCTCAGCCACCGCGGCTTTCAGTTCCGGCAGCCCCTCCGCCCAGCGCCGCATCGCCGCGTCCGACGGCCGGCGCCCCACGGGCATCTGCTCAATGTTCAGCCGGTCGAAGTCGTCGGCGTCTTCCCCGGCGATGTCGAGGTGGCCAAATTTGAGGACGCGGACCAAGTCCCACAAATTAACAACCCTGTCTGGACCAAAGGGCCAACTGTTGTGGCTGGCGCCGACGTGCATACTGTCATCGGTAACCCAAACGCCCTCCGGTGCGCCGCTGTCGGAGTTCAACCAGGTGTAACGGCGCTCCGTGGCCTGCTCGAACTCACCCTCAAGGAAATCCAGCAGGACGCGCTCCGCGTCGAACGCCCGATGGAAGGCGCCGATCAGCCCCTCCTTGCTGCTCGGGTCGGTGAGCTTTACGTCGCTGCCGCCGGGGCGGCCAAACGGGTTCTTGATTTCCTGAGCTGCGGCCAGGACATCGTCCCCGATCACCAGGTCGACCACGTCCGTACCGTCTTCGTGCCGGTACAGGCCGAAACGGAGTTTCGGGTCAATCGGATCAGGGCGCCCTTCCTCGAAAACTGGGTCTGCCGTGTAGCGGACATGTTCCTGTGAATAGATCGAGGTATCGACAACGAGAGGTTTCTGCCGGCGGCAGCCATTCACGGCAACCAGTGCCCAGGCATCGTACTGCGAGCAAGAGTATGGCGTCCGAGACCAGAACCAGACGTGAGCCTTGAGGACGTGCTCCTTGCCGGGGAGCCCCGCCGAGTTCGACAAGTGCCAGATGAAACTCGCCTTGTGGAAAGCCTCCGGCAGGTGCTTCTCGATGAATTCCACGATGCACAACACGGGATGGGTTTGCGGATCGTAGTTTTCCGGCTGGTAGTCGTCGATGTCGAGCATTAGCGTATGCAACGGCTGATCAACGAAATTCTTCTTGCATCGAAGGACGAACGGCTTCCCGACTGGCGCTGCTTCCATGGCATCGCGGTCTTCCAGTGGCGCCCCGCCGATCAAGCAGGCGTATGGGTTGCCGCGCAACTCTTTGAGCAGCTTTGCGAGGGAGAGCAGGTCGGCCACTTCCCTGACCTTGAATTTGACAGACTTAGGGTGGTCGTAAGGCTTGGTTGTCCCGTCCGCCTTGTGTGTTTTGGCAAAGACAAGACGATTCGGCGGCTTGCCGGCCGTTTCAAGAACGGTCAGCCGATCAACTCCTGTGCTATTATCACTTTTGCCATTTACTGAAACAACAGTTCCCTTCGCCGCTCCTGCCAGAGCGGCGTTTTTCTTTGCGTCGTTCATGGTCGGTCCTCGTCACTGGATGCCGATCGACGCGAAGCGGACGACCTCGCTACGGGGAACGCGGGTAGATCGCTTGCCGAAGCGGACGACGCGAATGGCGCCGCCTCCGATCAGTTGGTAGAGCTTGGCGCGGCTGATCCGCAGAAAGCTGGAAGCCTCGACGATGGTCAGAAGTTCGGCGTCATGGTGCTGTGTAGTTGCCATTTTCAATTCCTTCCGGAACTGGTCCGCCCACAGGCGAAGCGAGGACGGACCGGGGGATTTCAAGTCCGCTGAAATGGCTCTTGCCAGGCTGTGGCGACGGGGCAGGCTGCTTGTCCATCCCCGGGATCAGCGATCCTCCCGGCCAATGGGGCAGTCCCGGAGCGCTACTCTGCTCCGGCACGCAGAATTACGCGCATCCGGGTTCGGGGCCTGCATGTCCGCCTGATCCGCTACCGCTTTTTGATGCACAGGGGCGATTCTAATAGACAAACGCGGACAACTCAATGCCATTCGGCCAATAAATCAACGAGTTATCTAGACAACCGGCGAATCTGGTATCTTGGGCCAGCAAAAAATTCTGTTGGTACATTTGTTGGTACATCCGGTTTTCAAACAGCCGGGAACCATTGTGCAGCAACCATCTCAGCCCCTGATTCTATTCCACCTGGGGGCGCCACCCCTCCGCCGCCATCCCGATGAAATCCCGCCCGACACCGCCCCGCCACGCCATCGACATCAGCGAGGAGGATGGGGTGCGCTGCCTGCATTTCGGCTCCGACTGGATCCAGGGTGCCATGCGCGTCGCCCGGCCGTGGTCGCTGTTGCTCGAATACACCCGTGACATGATGGCCGGACTGCTCCTGCGCGAGGCCCCGCGCTGGCCGCGCAATGTCCTGCTGATCGGCCTCGGCGCCGGTTCGCTGGCGAAGTTCCTGTACCGCAATTTCCCCGATTGCCGGATCACCGTCGTCGAGATCAACCCGCAGGTCGAGTTCGTCGCCCGCCAGTACTTCCGCCTGCCCGACGACCCGCTGCGCCTGCAGGTCGAGATCGCCTGTGGCGCCGACTACCTGGAAAGCACGAAACGCCGCTTCGATCTCATCCTCTCCGACGGCTTCGGCGCCGACGGCCGCCCCGGCATGCTCGACACCCCGGGTTTCTACCAGGCCTGCCGCAGCCACCTCAACGACGACGGCCTGTTCTGCGTCAACCTGCTGCGCGAGAAGGGCTTCGCGCGTAGCGTCGAGCGCATCGCCGAGGCGTTTTCCGGGCAAATCCTGCTGCTGCCGGAGTGCGCCAGCGGCAATACCATCGTGTTCGGCCGCGCCGCGCAAGCGGTGGAAGTTTCTTTCGCCGACCTGGAAACCCGGGCCCAGACGCTACGCCAGCAGACCCGGCTCGACCTGCGCCCGTTGCTGCGCCGCCTGCGCCAGGCGGCAGCGGACGGAGCGGAAACGCTGGCCTTCTGAACGGCTTTGCCCGGCCGCGATAAGCTGCTATAAATGGAGGAAGCGGTCCTCCACCGACAACGATGACAAGGCGGACAGACAGAAACCAAAGGCGTTCGCCGATTCTGCCAGGAGGAGATTCCATGTTGTCCATGCAAGACGTTCTCGATTACTGCGACCTTGATCGCGGCGAAATCGAAGCCATCGCCGAACACGAACACCTGCCGCTGGCGATTGCCGCGGAGTTAAGCGAAGTCCTGCTCGGTACGCCGGAAGGCGTCTGCCAGTTGCACGCGATGATCCTCGAAAACATGCAGCAGGCACTGGCCGCCGGCGACAACCAGCGGGTGCTCGAGTTGATGGAAACCTACGAGCACCTCAAGCGGACGCACCCGCTGCCGTCGATGCACTGAGCGCCGCGGCGGCCATCGCCTGGACGACGCTTTCCTCTTCGCCGATCGCCCGGCCCAGGGAAAACTCGATCGCCGGCCAGGTGGCGCGCAGATGGGCGACGATTTCCGGGACTTCGCGTTTCAGGTGCCCGCCCTGGGCGATGAACATCGGCAGGATCAGGATGCGCCGCGCGCCGCGCCCGGCCAGTTCGGCGACGCAGGCCGGCAGGTCGGGGGCCATGAATTCGAGGAAAGCGAGTTCGACCGCCAGTTGCGGCGCATTGGCCAGGATGGCGGCGCGCACCCGGCGCATCGGCGAAGCCCACTCGGGATCGCGGGCGCCGTGGGCGAAGAGGATGATGGCTTGGGACATGGGCTTTCCTGAGGCAGGCTGAGGGCATCTTACCCGTCACAGACCGCCAGCGCCACCCGAGGTTCAGGTGCGCAGCAGGAAAATGCCCAAGACCACGCCGGCGCCGGCGAGCAGCCCGGGGCGCAGCCGCCCTTCCTTGAACCACAGACTGCCGATCAGCACTGCAAAAACCACCGAACTTTCGCGCAGCGCCGCGACCATCGCCACCGGCGCCTGCGTCATCGCCCACAGGATGGTCGCGTAGGCGCTGGTCGAGCAGGCGGCGCCGAGCAGGCCGAGCCGCCAGTGGCTGCGGCAGTAGGCGAGCAGCAGCGGACCGCGCAAGCGGTACTGCCAGACCAGGATGAGCAGCGGTTCGCAGACGAAGAGCATGCACGCGTAGGCCAGCGGGTTGCCGGACTGACGCGCGCCGATGCCATCGACCACGGTGTAGGCGGCAATCGCCAGCGCGTTGAGCGCGGCGGCACGGCTGGCCGGATGGGCAAGCGCCCGGCCCGGCGTCAGCCCGCCGGCAAAACCGATGCCGAGGACGCCGCCGCAGATCGCCGCAATCCCCAGCCAGCCGGCGCTACCCAGCGGCTCGCCGAGCAGCGGTGCCGAGACCAGCGCCACCAGCAAGGGCGGCAGGCCGCGCATCAGCGTGTAGCTGACCGCCAGCTGGCCGCCGTCGTAAGCACGCATCAGCCAGGCGATGTACAGCGTGTGGAGCAGCGCCGAGGCGCCGACGTAGGGCCAGCTGGCCGGCGCCGGCAGGCCCAGGAAGAACAGCGCGAAGATCGCCAGGAAGCCGCTGCTGGCGTGCAGCAGCACGGTGTACAGCCCCTTGTCGCCAGCGCCGCGGATCAGCGCGTTCCAGCCGGCATGGAGCAGCGCCGCCGCCAGCACGGCGAGCAGGACGGGAAGCGGCAAGCCGCCTTCAGCCACTGCTTTCCGCCCGTACGGCATCGACCACGCCGGCCAGCGCCCAGTCGAGATCGGCGGCGTCGACGTTGAGCGGCGGCGCCAGCACCAGCACCTTGCCCTGGCCGACCTTGAACGACAGGCCTTGGCTCAGGCAGCGGTAGAGCACCGCCTCGGCGAGATCGGCGTCGTTCAGCTCGATGCCGAGCAAGAGGCCGGCGCCGCGCACTTCGACTACCGCCGGCAGGTCAGCGGTCGCCGCGCGCAGTTGCGCCAGCGCCGCGGCGCCCAGCGTGCGGCTGCGTTCGAGCAGGTTTTCCTCGGCGATCACGTCGAGCGTCGCCAGCCCGGCGGTGCAGGCGAGCGGATTCTTCTCGTGCGTGTAGTGGCCGAGCGAGATGTCCTGGCCGACGTTGAGCCCGGCGCGGGCGATCAGCGCGGCGAGCGGCAGGGCGCCGCCGCCCAGGCCCTTGCCGATGACGATCATGTCGGGTTCGATGCCGTAGCGCTCGACGGCGTAGAGGTGGCCGGTGCGGCCGAGGGCGATGGGAATCTCGTCGAGGATCAAGAGCGCGCCGTGGCGGTCGCAGATACGGCGCAGGCGCTGGTAGTAATCGGCGGGCGGCACCTGGACGTCGGTGCAGCGCACGGTTTCGACGACGACGGCGGCAACGTCGCCTTCCTTGGCCAGACAGTAGTCGATGTAATCGACGCAGCGCAGCGCGCACCGGCCGCCGCAACCGAACACGCAATTGCCCGGGTCGTGCGGCGGCACATGCTCGGCGCCGGGCAGCAGCGGGCCGATGCCGCGGCGGAAGACGGCCTCGCCGCCGAGCGAGATGGCGTCGAGCGAAGCGCCGTGGAAGGCGTCCCACATCGACAGGGTCTTGAACCGGCCGGTCGCCAGCCGCGCCAGCTTGAGCGCCATGCCGATGGCGGCCGTGCCGCCCGGCGCGAACAGCAGCCGCGCGCCCGGCATCGGCGCCGCTTCACAGAGGCGGCGGGCCAGCTCGACGGCCGGCCGGTTGGCGTAGCGGCGCGGTGAAAAGGGCAAGGTCGCCAGCGTCTTCTGGATCGCCGAGACCACCTTCGGGTGGCCGTAGCCGACCTGGTGCAGGCTGTTGCCGTGGAAATCGAGGATGCGCCGGCCGCCGAGGTCGGTCAGCCAACTGCCCTGGGCGCCGGCCAGCGCGTTGAGGCAGGGCGTGGACATCGACTGGTGGAGGAACCAGCGCGCGTCCTCGGTCAGCAACTCGCGCGTCGCCGCGTCGAGATGTGCATCCTGCCAGGCGGCGCGGCGGGCGCCGAGGTTGACGTCGCCTTCGCTGCGGTCGGCTTCAGGCGGCATCGGAGACCTCGCCGAGTTCGCCGTCGCGCAGCATGCGCGCCCGGCCGCCGCGGGCGTGCGCGTGCAGCGCTTCGGCGGCGCCAGCAGCGTCGCCGGCGGCGATGCGGTCGACGATTGCGCTGTGCTCGTCGGCGAAATGCGGGATCGCCCGCGGTGCCAGCAGGTTGCGCCGGCGGAACAGGGCCAGTTGCTTGACCAGCCTGCGATAGACGTCGACCAGCGCGGCGTTGCCGGTCATGTCGACGATGCGGTCGTGAAAGGCGAGGTTGAGCGCGTGGAAGGCATCGACATCGTTGGCTGTCGCCGCCCGCTGCATGCCGGCGGCGAACTCGCGCAGCACGGCCAGTTGCTCGGGCGTCACGCGTTCGGCGAGCAGGCGCCCGGCGGTGGCGTCGAGGCCGGCGCGCACCTCGTAGATGTCAGCGGCCTCGGCCAGCTCGATCTCGCGGACGAAGGCACCACGGTTCTTCTCCTGGCGGATCAGGCCGCTTTCTTCCAGCGTGCGGAAGGCTTCGCGCAGCGGCCCGCGTGACACGCCGAGACGCTCGGCGAGCGCCATTTCGTTGAGCTTGCTGCCCGGCGGCAGTTCGCCGGCGAGGATCATCTTCTCCAGCGCCTCGCCCACTAGGCGGGTCAGGGAGTTGCGCTGGACCAGCGCGAGCACGCTGTCGACAGGGGCGGAGGCGGTATCGGACATGGCCGTCGGGCGGTAATCGAAAACTTGATTGTAGTTCATTCTTGCTTTGTAGATTGTCAACAATCTGCAATAAACCGTCACTAAGATGGAAGCCAGTCTAATGCGCCGGGATGTCAGTTCGATGACAGCCCGGCATCCCGGAAACCCCGTCATCCCATCCCCCGGAGGAAATCCGCATGCAACTCAAGCACCTCATCCGCAGCTTCGCCGTCGCCGGCCTGGCGCTCGCCGCCATCGTCCCGGCGCACGCCGAGAAGACCGTCCTCAACGTGTACTCGGCGCTGGAAACCGACCAGTTGAAGGCCTACCAGCAATCCTTCAACAACGCCTATCCGGACATCGAGATCAGGTGGACGCGTGATTCGACCGGCATCATCACCGCCAAGCTGCTGGCCGAGAAGGCGAAGCCGGTGGCCGACGTGATCATGGGCGTCGCCGCTTCCAGCATGGTCGTTTTCGACCGCGAGAAGATGCTGCAGCCGTATGCCCCGGCCAACCTGAAGGCGCTCAACCCGCGCTTCCGCTCGGCCGGCGCGACGCCGACCTGGGTCGGCATGGACGTCTGGGGCGCGGCGATCTGCTACAACGTCGCCGAGATGCAGAAGCAGGGCCTGCCCCGCATCGAAAGCTGGAAGGACCTGCTGAAGCCGGAGTTCAAGGGCAAGATCGTCATGCCCAACCCGAACTCGTCGGGCACCGGCTTCCTCGACGTCACCGCCTGGCTGCAGATGTTCGGCGAGAAGGGCGGCTGGGATTACATGGACAAGCTGCACGAGAACATCGCGGTGTACACCCATTCCGGTTCCAAGCCCTGCGTGATGGCCGGCGCCGGTGAATTCCCGGTCGGCATCGCCTTCGAATACCGGGCCAACGTGGTGCGCAGCAAGGGGGCGCCGATCGACATCATCTTCCCCAAGGAAGGCCTGGGCTGGGATATGGAAGCGATCGCCATCGTCAACGGCACGGCCAAGCTGGAGGCGGCGAGGAAGCTGGCCGACTGGGCGACCACCCGCGAAGCCAACGAGTTGTACGCGAAGAACTTCGCCGTCGTCGCCATGCCCGGCATCGCCACCCGCCTGAAGTACGTGCCCAACGACTACGAGCAGCGCCTGGTGAAAAACGACTTCCAGTGGATGGCCAAGAACCGCAACGCCATCCTGGCCGAATGGCAGAAGCGCTATTCGACCAAGTCGGAACCGAAGAAGTAATTCCCCGCCCCCGCCGCCCGCCGCCTGGCGGGCGGTTTCACCGTTGACCGCGAGGCGCCCATGGCCCACCTGGAAATCACCCAACTGAGCAAGCGCTACGGCGCCTTCGTCGCCCTCGACGGCATCGAACTGGCCGTCGAGCGCGGCGAGTTCCTCGTCCTGCTTGGCCCTTCGGGCTGCGGCAAGACCACGCTGCTGCGGGCGATCGCCGGTCTCGAACGGCAGGACGAAGGGCGCATCGTACACGCCGGCCGCGACATCTCGCAGCTCTCGCCGGCGCTGCGCGACTATGGCATCGTCTTCCAGTCCTACGCGTTGTTTCCCAACCTCAGCGTCGCCGACAACGTCGCCTACGGCCTGAACAGCCGACGCGCCGACCGCCGGCTGGTGCGCAAGCGGGTCGAGGAAATGCTCGAACTGGTCGGCCTGCCCGGTAGCCAGCCGAAATACCCGGCGCAGCTCTCCGGCGGCCAGCAGCAGCGCGTCGCGCTGGCCCGTGCGCTGGCCACCTCGCCCGACCTGCTGCTGCTCGACGAGCCGCTGTCGGCGCTCGACGCCATCGAACGCGTCCGCCTGCGTTCGGAAATCCGCGCCTTGCAGGACCGGCTCGGCGTGACGACGATCATGGTCACCCACGACCAGGAAGAAGCGCTGGCCATGGCCGACCGCATCGTCGTCATGCGCGGCGGCCGCATCCAGCAGGTCGGCGGACCGCAGGAAATCTACCGCGCGCCGGGCAACGACTTCGTCGCCGACTTCATCGGCCGCGGCAACCTGCTCGACGCCACCGGCGCCGGCCCGCAACACGTCCGCGTCGGCGATCTGCTGCTGCGCTGCGCCGGCCCCGCATCCGAAGGCCATCGTCAGCGCTTCTACGTCCGGCCCGAGGACATCCGCCTGCACGGCACGCTCGATCAGGGCGAAAACAGCTTCTACGCCCACGTCCTGAAGTGCGAATTCCTCGGTGCCTATTCGCTGGTCACGCTGCAGGCGCCGACCGGCGACGGCCGTCCGCTGGTCGCCCAGTTTTCCAGCAACTACCTGTGTGGCCGCGAAATCCATCCGGGGGCGACGCTGCGCGTCGGCATCCCGGCCGAACACCTGCGCCCGTTGCCGGAGGCGGCGTGAAGGTCGCCGGTCTGAGCACCCTGCCGCCGGGCCGCCGCGCCACCGTCAGCGAACGCCTGGGCGGGCCGCTGCTGCTGCTCGCCGCCATGGCGCTGGCGATCTTCCTGCTGCTGCCGCTGGGCGCCCTGCTGCTCGGCGCCGTGCGCGACGACGCCGGGGCCTTCAGCCTCGCCCGTTTTGCCGAATTCGCGACGACACCGGGGATGGCGACAGCGGTCTGGAACACGCTGTGGGTCGCCGTCGTGGTGACGGCGATCACCGTGCCGCTCGCCTTCGTCTATGCCTACGCGATCGAGCGCGCCTGCTTGCCGCTGCGCGGGCTGTGGCGGATCGTCGGCCTGTCGGCGCTGCTCGGCCCGTCGCTGGTCGGCGCGATTGCTTTCATCCAGTGGTTCGGCACCCAGGGCGTACTCAAGGCCTGGCTTGGCGAGACTTCGGTTTACGGGCCGGTGGGCATCGTCATGGCCACCGTCTACGCCAGCTTCCCGCACGCCCTGATGATCCTCGTCGTCGCGCTGGCCACCGCCGACGGCCGACTCTACGAAGCGGCCGATGCGCTGTCGGCGTCGCGCTGGCGCAAGTTCGTCACGGTGACGCTGCCCGGTGCCCGCTACGGGCTGATCAGCGCGGCGCTCGTCGTCTTCGCCTATTCGGTCAGCGAGTTCGGCATTCCCAAGGTGATCGGCGGCAATTTCCCGGTGCTCGCCGTCGAAATCTACGTCCAGGTCGTCGGCCAGCACAATTTCGGGCGCGGCGCCGTCGTCGCGCTGCTCCTGCTGCTGCCGGTACTGCTCGCCTTCGCCATCGACTGGTGGGTACAGCGCCGCCAGCAGGCCGGGCTGAGCGCCCGCGCCGTGCCCTACCGGCCACGCCCCGACTGGCGGCGCGACCTGCCGCTGCTCTTCTACTGCCTGCTGCTGGCGACGGCGATGCTCGGCATCCTGGGCATGGCCGCCTACACCTCGCTGGTCCGCTTCTGGCCATACAACCTCGAACTGAGCCTCGACCACTACATCTACGGCCTGGCCGAAGCCGGCGTCCTCGACGCCTGGCTGAACAGCCTGCGCATCGCCGGGCTGACCGCCTTGTTCGGTACGCCTTTCGTCTTCTTCACCGCCTGGCTGCTGGAAAAGGGCCAGGGCGGGCCGACCGGGCTGCGGCCGCTGGTCCGCGCGCTGGCCGCGCTGCCGATGGGGGTGCCCGGGCTGGTGCTCGGCATCGGCTACATCCTCTTCTTCAATGCGCCGGACAACCCGCTGAACGGGCTGTACCAGACGCTGGCGATCATGGTCATCGCCAACATCGTGCATTACTACACCGCCTGCCACCTGACCGCACTGACCGCGCTCAAGGGCATCGACCGCGAGTTCGAGGCGGTTTCCGCGTCGCTCAAGGTCTCGCCCTTCGTCACCCTGTGGCGGGTGACGCTGCCGGTCTGCCTGCCGGCGGTGCTGGAAATCGCCCGCTACCTGTTCATCAACGCGATGACCACGGTGTCGGCGCTGGTCTTCCTCTATTCGCCGACGACGCTGCCGGCCTCGGTCGCCATCCTCAACCTCGACGAGGCCGGCGAGCTCGGGCCGGCGGCGGCGATGGCGACGCTGATCGTCCTCACCTCGGCGGCGATCAGCCTGCTCTATTCGTTCGTCACCCACCTGCTCTTCCGCCGCCACCAGGCCTGGCGCCAGGGCCAACGCTGATTTCCCGGAGAAACCCCGTCATGTACGCCGTCGACCGCGACCCACTACTCCTCACCCCCGGCCCCCTGACCACCTCGCTGCGCACCAAACAGGCGATGCTGCACGACTGGGGGTCCTGGGATGCCGCCTTCAACCGCATCACCGCCGACGTCTGCCGGCAGCTGGTGGTCATCGCCCACGGCGAGGACAGCCACGTTTGCGTGCCGCTGCAGGGCTCCGGCACCTTCTCGGTTGAGGCCGCGCTGGGTACCCTGGTGCCGCGCCAGGGCAAGGTGCTGGTGCCGAATAACGGTGCCTACTGCGCGCGCATCCTGAAAATCCTCGGCTACCTCGGGCGCGAGGCCGTCGAACTGCGCTTCGCCGAAGACCAGCCGGCCGACCCGGCGGCGATCGAAGCGACGCTCGCCGCCGACCCGGCGATCACCCATGTCGCCCAGGTCCATTGCGAAACCGGCACCGGCATCCTCAACCCGCTCGCCGAGATCGCTGCCGCCGTCGCTCGCCAGGGCCGCGAGCTGATCGTCGACGCGATGAGTTCCTTCGCCGCTCTCGACATCGACCTGCGCACGATGCCGATTGCGGCGCTGATTGCCGCTTCCGGCAAGTGCCTGGAAGGCGTGCCCGGGATGGGCTTCGTCATCGTCCGCCGCAGCGCGCTGGAAGCTGCCGCCGGCAACTGCCACTCGCTGGCGATGGACTTGCACGACCAGTGGATCTACATGCAGAAGACCACGCAGTGGCGCTTCACGCCGCCGACCCACGTCGTCGTCGCGCTGCACGCAGCGCTCGCACAGTACGCCGAGGAAGGCGGGCTGGCCGCCCGCCAGGCGCGCTACGCCGCCAACTGCGCGGCGCTGGTCGACGGCATGGCCGGGCTCGGCCTCGAGCCCTTCCTGGTGCCCGAGTACCAGGCGCCGATCATCGTCACCTTCCACGCGCCGGCCAGCCCGAACTACGACTTCAAGGCCTTCTACGCGGCGGTACGCGACAAGGGTTTCATCCTTTACCCGGGCAAGCTAACCGAAGTTGAAACCTTCCGCGTCGGCTGCATCGGCGCGCTGACGACGCAGGACATGGCCAAGGTGGTCGATGCCGTCGGCGCCACGCTGCGTGCGATGAATGTCACGGTCAACGGCTGAAAACATGGCAAATCCATCGGTCGACCGCGACATCCTGATCATTGGCGGCGGCATCTTCGGCGCCGCCGTCGCCTACGAACTCGCCCGCCACGGGCTGGGCGAGCGCGTCCTCGTCCTCGAACGCCTGCAGCCGGCGGCCGGCGCGACCAGCCGGGCAGCGGCGCTGGTGACCATGGTGCGCGACGATCCCGGCCAGATCGCGCTGGCCCGGCAGACCTTCCGCACGATGACCGAACTCGAACACGAATTCGGCGAAGACATCGGCCGGCGCACGGTCGGCGCGCTGCACGTCGCCCCGGCCAGCCATCTGGCAACGCTGCAAGCGCGTGCCGCCGGCGCCGCCACGCACGGCATCGCCAGCCGCTGGCTGGACAAAGCCGAGGCGCTCGCCCGCGCCCCCTGGCTGGCGCCGGAGTCCTTCGACCACGCGGTCTTCTTCCCCGACGAGTGCTACGTCGAACCCTATCTGTTCGCCACCGCCCTGCTGCGCGCTGCCATCGCGGGCGGCGTGCGCTGCACCAACGCGGAAGTGACGGGTATCGTCGCCGACACCGGCACAGTGCGCGGTGTCGAGCTGGCCGACGGCAGCACGCGGGTTGCCCGCATCGTGGTCAATGCCGCTGGCGCCTGGGCCAACCGCCTCAGCGTCAATCTCGGCCTGCCGCTGCCGATGGCGCCGGTGCGCAGCCAGTACTGGATCAGCGAGCCGGCGCCGATCTTCCCGCGCGACGGCGCCATCGTCCTGCTACCGGCGATCCGTGCCTACGCCCGGCCCGAGGTCGGGGCACTGCTCTTCGGCATCCGCGAGCGCCAGCCGGCGGTTGCCGACGCGCGCTCGCTGCCGGCCGACCTCGCCGGTTTCGTCTTCGACCCCGACGACGCCGACGGCTGGGCCAACCTCGCCGAAGGCGCCGACGAGCTGGCGCCGTATTTCCCGGCGCTGAACACGCTGGGCATCGCCCATTACCTGACCGGCCCGAGCAACTACACGCCCGACCGGCAACTGGTGGTCGGCGCTGCGCCGAAGATCGCCGGCCTGTACGTCGCCAGCGGCTGCAACGGCTCGGGGATCAGCTTTGCCGGCGGCGTCGGCCGCCTGATCGGCGAACTGATCCGCGGCGCTGCGCCCTTCGTCGATCCGCGGCCCAGCGCCCCGGGCCGGCGCGGCGATTTCGACCCCTATGCCCCCGACTTCCTCGCCGCCTGCGCCGCCGCGCGGGCCGGAAAAACTTCCGGCTGAACCGCCGCCACCTTACGGAGACACTCCATGCAACAGCAACTTGAAGCAGTCATTTTCGACTGGGCCGGGACCACGGTCGATTTCGGCTCCTTCGCGCCGACCCAGATTTTCGTCGACGCCTTCCGCGCCGCCTACGACTTCGACCTGAGCCTGGCCGAAGCCCGCGGCCCGATGGGTCTGGGCAAGTGGCAGCACATCGAGGCGCTCGGCCGCGATCCGGCGGTCGACGCCCGCTGGCGGGCAAAATTCGGGCGGCCGATGAACCACGACGACATCGACCACCTCTACCGCACCTTCCTGCCGCTGCAGGTCGAACGCGTCGGCGAGCACGCGGCGCTGATTCCCGGCACCCTGGAGACGGTCGCCGCCTTGCGTGCGCGCGGCCTGAAGATCGGTTCGACCACCGGCTACCCGCGTCAGGTCATGGAAAAACTGATGGTCGCTGCCGCCGCCAACGGCTACGCGCCCGACTGCACGGTCTGCGCCGACGACCTCGCCGCCGGCGCCCGCCCCGGTCCGTGGATGGCGCTGCAATGCGTGCTCGACCTGAAGATCGGCAAGGTCGCCCACTGCGTCAAGGTCGACGACACGCTGCCGGGCATCGCCGAAGGCCGCAACGCCGGCATGTGGACGGTCGGCCTGATGCTCTCCGGCAGCCCGGCCGGGCTGACCCTGGCCGAATATGAAGCTGCCGACGAGGCAAAACGAGCTGCCCTGCGCACCCGCATCGCGCCCCAATTCACCGCGGCCGGTGCGCACTACGTGATCGACACGGTTGCCGACCTGCTACCGGTACTCGACGACATCGAGCGCCGCCTGGCGGGCGGCGAACGCCCTTGAAAACTCAGTTGCCACCCATCGCCATGCCGGTCGCCTCGACCGCAACAATGGCCTTGGCCTGGTTGAGGTCGTCGGCGTAACCGCTGGCGTAGAGCAGACAGGCGAGCTGGTTGGCCAGCGGCTTGGGTAGCGGTAGCTGCTTGTCGAGAACGCGCCGCATCCAGCGCGCGGTGCTCGCCGCGTCGATCGCTTCAGGCAGGTTGGGCAGGCCGCGCAGGCTGTCGTGCTCGGCTTCAAACAGGATATCGACCTGCCCCCGACTGACCAGTTCGAGGCGCGGCCGGCGTTTCGGGTTGGCATAGGGTTCGCCTTCGGTGCCGCGCAGCAGCAGGGCGCGCTGGCCACGTTCGAGGAGCAGCGCGCGCATCAGTTCGATGTAGTCGGGGTGTGTCGCCGGCGCAACCAGCACCGCCTCGCCGGCGAAAGGATTGATCAGTTTGACCAGGCTGTGCGCGCTGTTGCGCACGCCCATCCGGCCACGCAGCGCGAGCAGATTGTGCAGGCCGGGCGAAAAGGCATTGAGCGGCAGGAAAACCAGGCCTTCGGCGCTCAACGTCTGCTGCGCCTGCTGCACCGAGCCCACCGGCAGGTGACCGAGTTCGCGGAAGATCTGCGCCGTACTCACCCGCCCGAAGCCTTCGAGCAGGCCGTGCACCAGTACCGGCACGCCGAAGCGCTGCAGCAGCAGCGCCAGCAGCGGCGTCAGGTTGGCCTCCTTGCGCGCGCCGTTGTAGCTGGGCAGGACTACCGGCCTGACCCGGCCGTGCGGCATCACCAGGCGATGCATGCGCTGGTCGCTGGCGTCGAGGAATCCCAGCATCTCCTCGATCGACTCACCCTTGACCCGCAGCGCGATCAGGATGGCACCCAGTTCCAGGTCGGGGACACCGCCGTCGAGCATCGCGGCATAGACCCGGCAGGCTTCCTCCCGGGTCAGGTCCCGCGCGCCTTCGGCGCCGCGTCCGATTTCCTTGATGTATTGTGCGTAACTCACGGTCTCCTCCGTTGCGGTCTTTGTTCGTCATGGCTGTGCTACAAGCTCAGCGCTACGCCAGCGTGACGCGGCTTGCCCTTTTTTCAGGCATGACATTGAACTCATCAGCCTATACGCAACACGCATGCCAAGCCTAAAAATCAATGAGATAGACGAAAAAGAGGGAAATTCACCGGGTGAATTTCCCTCTTTTGGTGCATGCTGGAGTAGCAACGTTCCTATTTGACGCGCTGCAGCTTCGGCCGCCCGCCTTCCGGCGGCGGTTCGGGGGGCTCATCGAACACCGGCGGTGCCGCTGCAGGCGCATCGGCAGTAGCCTCGCCATCGCCGACCTCGAAGGCCATGCCGGCGCCATTCTCGCGGGCGTAGATGGCGGCGACCTGGGCCACCGGCACCGAAAGCTCGCGCGCCACGCCACCGAAACGGGCCTGGAACTCGATCAACTCATTGCCCATCTGCAGTTTGTTGGTGGCACCAGAGCCCAGATTCAGGACGATCTGGCCGTCCTTGACGAACTCGCGCGGAACCAGCGTGCGGCCATCGACCTGGACCGCGATGTAGGGCGTGAAGCCGTTATCGCAGCACCATTCCCAGATGGCGCGCAACAGGTAAGGCTTGGTGGACGGCAGTTCCATCGCTTACTTGCGCATCGCCTTTTCCGACGGCGTCAGCGCGTCGATGAAACCCTGGCGGCTGAAGATCCGTTCGGCGTACTTCATCAGCGGCGCAGCGGCCTTGCCGAGGTCGATGCCGTAATGGTCGAGACGCCACAGCAAAGGGGCGATGGCGACGTCGAGCATGGAGAATTCATCGCCGAGCATGAACTTCTGCTTGTTGAAGATGGGCACGATTTCGGTCAGGCGCGCCTTGATTTCCTGACGTGCCTTGTCGGCCGCCTTGGCGTTCTTCTCGATGATTTCCATGTGCGAGAAGATTTCACGCTCCATGCCGATCAATAGCTGGCGGGCGCGCGCGCGCATGATCGGGTCGGCCGGCATCAGTTGCGGATGCGGGAAGCGCTCGTCGATGTACTCGTTGATGATGTTCGGTTCGAACAGCACGAGGTCGCGTTCGGCGAGCACCGGCACCCGGCCGTGCGGGTTGATGGCGGCCATCTCGTCGGCCTTGGAGAACAGGTCGACGTCGATGACCTGAAAGTCCATGCCCTTTTCGTAAAGGACGATGCGGCAACGGTGACTGAAGGGGCAGGTCGTGCCCGAGTAGAGGTTCATCATGTTTAACAGCCCTCAAATGAGATTCGGCACCGGGGGCCGACCGAAGTCAAACCCACGATGCCGTCAGCAGATCCGGGAAGGATCAGTGAATGTCTTTCCAGTATTCCTTCTTCAGCGCGTAGGCAACGACGAAGAGAACAGCCAGGAAAAGCAGCACGAAGATGCCGAGCGTCTGGCGGTATTCCTGTTGCGGTTCGCCCATCCAGACCATGAAGCCGACCAGGTCGGAAACCGCCTTGTCGTATTCCGCCGGGCTCATCTTGCCGGGAACGGCCAGTTCGAGCTTGTGCGTTTCATGGTTCATCACCTGGGTGCCTTGCAGCTCCCAGAGGACGTGCGGCATGCCAACGGCGGCGAAAGCGACGTTGTTCCAGCCGGTCGGGCGGGCATCGTCACGATAGAAGGTGCGCAGATAGGTATACAACCAGTCCGCACCAGCCTTCGGCGCACCTGCGTCACCACGGGCGCGGGCAACGATGGTCAGATCCGGCGGCGTTGCACCGAACCACTTCTTCTGCTCGTCATAGCGCGCGGCAACCGTCATCAGGTCGCCAATCTTCTCGCCAGCGAACATCAGGTTATCCTTGACTTGCGCTTCGGTCAAACCAAGGTCCATCAGGTTCTTGTAGCGCATGTAGGACGCACTATGGCAGCTCAAGCAGTAATTGACGAACAGCTTGGCACCATTCTGCAACGCTGCCTTGTCGCTGACCGAACCCGGCCACTTGTCGAGGTGAAGCGCCGCACCGGCAGCAAAAGCCATGACCGGCGCGAAGAGCAATGCGATGAGAAATTTTTTCATGTTATGCATCCTCTCACTTCATCGTGACGCGTTCGGGAACCGGCTTGAACTTGTCCATCCGGGACCACCACGGCATGCCGAGGAAGAAGGCGAAATAGAAGACCATACAAATCTGCGACACCAGTTCGCCCATCGGCGACGGCGACAGGGTGCCGAGGTAACCGAGGATGAAAAAGCAGATCACGAACAGGGTGACCATCGCCTTGGTGATCGGACCGCGGTAGCGGATCGAACGCACCGGGCTGCGATCCAGCCAGGGCAGGAAGGCAAAGACGACAACCGAAGCGCCCATCGCCACCACACCCCAGAACTTGGCGTCGAGGCCGAAGAAGTTCCAGACCATGGCACGCAGGATCGAGTAGTAAGGCGTGAAGTACCAGACCGGCGCGATATGCGGCGGCGTCTTCAACGGATCAGCCGGGTAGAAGTTCGGCGTTTCCAGGAAGTAACCACCACCTTCCGGTGCGAAGAACATCACGGCGGAGAAGACCATCAGGAAGACGACGACGCCGACGATGTCCTTGACCGTGTAGTACGGATGGAAAGGAATGCCGTCGAGCGGAATGCCGTGTTCGTCCTTCTTTTCCTTGATCTCAATGCCGTCCGGGTTGTTCGAGCCGGTTTCGTGCAGCGCCAGGATGTGGGCCGCGACCAGACCGATCAGGACGAGCGGGAAGGCAATCACGTGGAAGGAGAAGAAACGGTTCAGGGTCGCATCGCCGACGATGAAGTCGCCGCGGATGATGATCGACAGGTCGTTACCGATCACCGGGATGGCACCGAACAGGTTGACGATCACCTGCGCGCCCCAGTACGACATCTGGCCCCAGGGGAGCAGATAGCCGAAGAAGGCTTCGCCCATCAGCACCAGGAAGATGCCGACGCCGAACAGCCAGGTCAGCTCGCGCGGCTTGCGGTAGGAACCGTAGATCAGGCCGCGGAACATGTGCAGATAAACCACGATGAAGAACGCGGAAGCGCCCGTCGAGTGCATGTAGCGGATGATCCAGCCGCCCGGCACATCGCGCATGATGTATTCGACCGAGGCAAAGGCCACCGGCACGCCGGCAGCGTTCAGCGCAGCATCCGGCTTGTAGTGCATGACCAGGAAGATGCCGGTGACGATCTGGATGACCAGAACCAGCAGGGCCAAGGAGCCGAAGAAATACCAGAAATTGAAATTCTTCGGTGCATAGTATTCGGAAAGATGCCCTTTCCACATCGAGGTTGCCGGGAAGCGCGCATCAACCCATTCCAGCACGTTGCCGGCCAGCGAACCATCGGACTTGTACTTCTCGTAAATTCCCCCAGCCATGTCATGCCCCCTTCTTGTCTTCGCCGATCAGGATACGGGTATCGGTCAGATACACGTGCGGCGGAATTTCGAGATTGGTCGGTGCAGGCTTCGCCTTGAAGACACGACCGGCGAAATCGAACGTCGAGCCGTGACAGGGGCACAGGAAGCCGCCGAGCCAGTCCGCAGTCATCCCCTCTTCAGCTCCGGCCTTGAACTTGGAGCTCGGCGAGCACCCCAGGTGGGTACAAATGCCGATCACCACAAGGAGATTTTCCTTGACCGAACGCGTCGGATTTGCGGCATATGCCGGCTGCTGGGACGCCACTTCAGACTTCGGGTCAGCCACCTTGTCGTCCAGTTTGGGCAGGGTCGCCAGCATGTCCTTGGTCCGGTTGATGATCCAGACCGGCTTGCCGCGCCATTCGACGGTCATCATCTGACCCTCTGCCAGTTTACCGATATCGACTTCGACCGGTGCGCCTGCTGCCTTGGCGCGTTCGGACGGAAGCAAACTGGAGACGAACGGAACGAGCGCACCGACCGCGCCCACCCCGCCGACGGCTGCGGTGGCGACGATCAGCCGCCGCCGTCCGCAGTCCACTTTTCCTTGATTGCTCATAACGCTGACCCCTAAAGGAATTGAATGGGTTTAAAAACAAACGCTAAATTATACGCCAACGGAACCCCTGATAAAAGCGTCTGTCAGACTTCACTTATCCTTCCACAGCCCGGCGCTCGCGCAAGGCCTGGGCCAGCGTGCCGCTATCGACGAATTCCAGTTCGCCGCCGACAGGCACGCCACGCGCAATCCGGGTCACGTTGAGCCCCCGTGACTTCAGCATCGCGGTAATGTAGTGCGCCGTCGCCTCACCCTCATTGGTGTAGTTGGTTGCCAGAATCACTTCCTTCACCAGACCATCGCACGCCCTGGCAAGCAGGCGATCCAACTGCAACTGGCGAGCCCCCTGGCCGTCGAGCGGCGAAATCCTGCCCATCAATACGTAGTACAAACCTGGATACGCCAGGGTCTGTTCCATCATGTTCATGTCGACCGGCGTTTCAACGACGCACAGCAACCCCTGGTCGCGCTTCGGGTTGGAACACCGCTCGCAGACATCAAGCTCGGTCAGCGTGTTGCAACGCCGACAGTGACGAATGGCGGCCAAGGCATGCTGGATCGCATCCCCGAGACGAGCCGCCCCGGGACGATCATGTTGCATCAAGTGATAGGCAAGACGCTGTGCGGATTTCGGCCCGATGCCGGGAAGACAGCGCAGGGCTTCGATCAGCCCATCAAGTCCGTTGGTGCTCACCTCAGAACGGCAACTTGATTCCCGGCGGCAGGTTGAGACCGGCCGTAAAACCGGCCATCTTTTCCTGGGAAAGCGCCTCGCCCTTGCGCACCGCATCGTTGATCGCGGCCGCCACGAGATCTTCGAGCATCTCGCGATCATCCATCACCGAGGAATCGATACTGACACGCCGGACATCGTGCGCACAGGTCATCGTGACCTTGACCACACCAGCGCCGGCTTGCCCCTCGACTTCAATCTGGGCAAGCTGTTCCTGCGCCTTCTTCATGTTTTCCTGCATCATCTGGGCCTGTTTCATCAGACCGCCCAAACCGCCTTTGATCATTAGAGAACTCCGTCAATCAATAGGTTTAATGGAAGAATCGACGATCGTCGCATCCAGCGTAGCGATCGCGTCCCGGACAAAGAAATCTTTTTCGATCGCCAGCTCGGCGCTTTCCTGGCGCTCCTGACGCTGACGACCAGCGGTAGCAGCCGGCGTTTCGGCGCTGGGCGCGCCCAACTCGATCTTCAGCACGATTGGCCGGGCAAAATGATTGCTCAGGGCCTGCTGCAGCTTCTCCGGCGAGGGCTTCATCTGTAAATGCGCCGCCGAATTGCTCAAGCGCAGGAGGCAATGTCCTTCGCCCAGTTCACGCAACTCGCAATTCAACGCAAGCTCCCTTGCCAAGCCGGATAACGGCAACTCGCCAACGAGTGCATGCCAATCCGTCGCCGCGTGCGAGACCGCGGACTGCGGCGGAGTACGCGGAACATCGGTCTCCGGACGCTCTCTCACCGATAGCGACGCGCTGACCGCAGGCCTGGGTGGGGCCGATGGATTAGCACGAGCCGCAGCGACGACATCGGAAACGCTGCGCGGACGAAACACATGCAAACGCAAGAGCGTCATTACAAACCCGGCGTACTCATCCGGCGCCAAGGCCAACTCTGCTCGCCCGACGTTAACGATTTGATAGGCCAATTGCACGTATTCGGGTGATAGCTGCTCCGCCAGGGCCAACAATCGAAGGCGATCGGGATCGTCCTCATCCAGCGTCGTCGGCGCGCACTGCACGATCTGAATCCTGGTCAGCAACGCAGCCAGTTCCTGCAGAGCGCCAGCAAACGACAAGCTCCTCACTGCAAGCAACGAAGCCTGCTGCATGAGGCCGGAAGCGTCCCCCTCGCGCAGAACTTCAAGGATCGAGAACAGATAATCCTGATCGACATTACCCAGCATCGCCCGGACCTGGGCCTCATCCACCTTGCCAGCACCATGCGCGATCGCCTGATCAAGCAGGGAAAGCGCGTCCCGCATGCTGCCAGCCGCTGATCGGGCAAGCAGCGCGAGCGCCGACGCCTCAAACGGAATCCCCTCTGCCTGCAGTATCTGCGCAAGATGCGAGGAAATCGCCAATGCCGGCATCTGCTTCAAATTGAACTGCAGGCAACGCGAAAGCACGGTGACCGGAATTTTCTGCGGATCGGTCGTGGCCAGTATGAACTTCACGTGCTCCGGAGGTTCCTCCAGGGTTTTCAGCATCGCGTTGAATGCCGACGTCGACAACATATGAACTTCGTCGATGACATAAACCTTGAAGCGGCCACGGGTCGGTGCATAGACTGCGTTTTCCAGGAGCTGGCGCATCTCGTCGACGCGGGTATTGGTCGCCGCATCGACCTCAAGCAAGTCTACAAAGCGCCCCGCATCGATTTCCAGACAAGCGGAACATCTCCCGCAAGGCGTCGGGGTGATACCCGTTTCGCAGTTGAGCGACTTCGCCAGGATCCTGGCCAGGGTCGTCTTACCGACACCACGGGTTCCGGTGAAGAGATAAGCGTGATGGAGTCTTTGCTGCGACAGCGCATGAGTCAGAGCGCGAACAACATGCTCCTGGCCAACAAGCGTCGAAAAATTGCGCGGCCGCCACTTTCGCGCGAGAACCTGGTAACTCATGCGCCCCACACCAAAGCAAAAATGAAAGTGGCGAGCCTAACCCCCGGCACTTGCAGTAAATGGCTGTGGCTGCTTCCTTCCGGACCTGACCAGGTTCACCATCCTGCAATGCGGGGAGACCCGCCGACAGCAATTCTAACACAGAGCAAGCAGCTCTCTCTCACAAGCTTTGGAATATTAGCCCCTGCCCGAGCCAACGCGTAGACGGCAAAAGGCCCCGCCTAGAGAACTAGGGGGGGTCTTTTGGAATGGGAGCCTGGCGGTGACCTACTTTCGCGAGCGAGGTGCTCACTATCATCGGCGCGATTCTGTTTCACGGTCCTGTTCGGGA
>NZ_JBKJAD010000024.1:0-65531 GCF_048146105.1 Azonexus caeni | reverse complement strand
GCGAGGGCGGTAAAAGGTAGCCGGTCTGGCGGTCAACAGGATGGAAACGGCTCATCTCTCTGGCTCGGTTCGGTTGGCTCGCTGCCATTATCCCATCAGGAAAGAGTTAGTCCGACAGGCTGCTAGCAGAACTCGCTATCGTCATTTCCTCGAAACAAAGACAAGGCGACCAAAAACAAGATGACAAATAAATAATTTGCATCTAGCATCACGCAATCACCCCGTCCGGACTGCCATGCTCAAATTCATGTCGCTCCTGTTCGCCATGGTTCCGCTGCTCTCCGCGTGCAGTGCACCCGTTCCCCGGCAAGCGTTGGCCGGGCATCTGCATGCGCGCCCCAGCCCCGACAGCGGAGACATTCCCCCGATCATCGAACAGATGAGTCCGCCACCGACAGGTCCCCAGACAGCGGCACAGCCCGCCCAGTACAGCGTCACGGTCGACCGCATTCCGGTACGCGACCTGCTGTTCGCGCTGGCCCGCGACGCCCACATCGACATCGATGTCGCCACAGAAATCGAAGGCAGGGTCACCCTCAACGCCCTGCACCAACCGTTGCCGGTGATCCTCGACCGGATCGCCCGACAGATTCCGCTCAATTTCGAATTTTCCGGCGACAGCCTGCTGATCCTGCCGGACAAGCCCTACCTCGCTCATTACCCGGTGGATTACGTGAACCTGGAGCGTAGCGTCACGACATCCGTCGCCAACAACATGCAGATCGGCGCATCGACCGGCAGCACCAATGCCGGCAATCTGTCCGCGACGCGCATCGAAAACGTCACTCGCCATCATTTCTGGGGAGCCCTGAAAGCGGGCCTCGAACAATTGCTTGCCCAGACCACCACTGGCAGCGACAAACCCGCCGCCACCCACCAGCTGATCGTCAATGCCGAGGCCGGCATCGTTTCGGCAATCGCCACCCGCCGCCAGCACCGCCAGATCCGCAGCCTGATCGACCGGCTCGCCAACGCCGTAAGACGCCAGGTCCTGATCGAAGCGACCATCGTCGAAGTCGCACTCAACGAAGGACACGAACAGGGCATTGACTGGAGTTCGCTGGTCAGTGGCGGCATCTTCGAACTCGCCGGCAATCCGTTGAAGACCGGCGTCAACCTGCGCTACGACCGCAATGGCAACCCGAAAGCACTGATCAGCTTGCTTGACCGCTTCGGCGACAGCCGGGTGTTGTCCAGTCCCCGCCTCTCCGTCCTCAACAACCAGACCGCCCTGCTCAAGGTCGTCGAAAACTACGTCTATTTCACCGTCAAGGCCGACACCACCACCACCGCCAACGTCGGCACCAGCGTCACCTACACGACCACACCACAGACGGTATCGGTCGGTCTGGTGATGGGCGTCACGCCGCAGGTGGCGGCCGACGACTCGGTAATCCTCAACATCCGCCCGACCATCACCAGTGTCGGCCGGGAAATCCCGGACCCCAACCCCGACCTGCGTCGCAATGGCATAGAGAACCTGGTGCCGGTGATCCGGACCCGCGAGATCGAGTCGGTGATGCGCGTTGCCAACGGCCAGATCGCTGTCCTCGGCGGCCTGATGGAAGACGGCATCGACCACCGCAACCAGCGTATACCTCTACTCGGCGAAATCCCCGGCGCCGGAGAGCTCTTCAGCAATCGGGACAACCGGGCGCACAAAACCGAACTGGTCATTTTCCTGCGCCCCATTGTCATCCGGGAAGCCAGCCTGAGCGGCGATTATTCCCGACAAGCCGACACCCTGCCGGACACCGGTTTCTTTCCATCGCCGCGACAGATTTCGCCAGCCGCGGGAGCGCTCCAGTGAAAACCCTCGCCAACCTCTTCGTCGTACTACTCTCGATACAGGGGGTCCGTGCTGGTGAGCCAATTCACCTCGGCTTCGTCGAGCACGCCAATCGACAACTGACGCAGTTGCCCCTGAGCGAACGTGAAAGCCATTTGCGCACGATGATCGCCGAGTTTCCCGGTGAAGCCGCATTGCACTTTCGACTCGGCAATCTGCTGGCCGAACAGCGCCGCTGGCCGGAAGCCCGCTTCGCCTATGCCCAGGCGAACCAGCTCGACCCCGGGCATCCGGATATCCACTACAACCTGGCGATAGCCCTGGATCATCTCGAACAGTTCGCCGACGCCAGCCGCCACTACCGCGCCGCGCTCGACGCCGCAGCCCGGAGCCAGCACCGGTTCCGCGCCGCACCGCTGCAACAGCGCCTGCACAAACTGGAAGCGTACCGGCAATGACCGCCCAGCCGATCGGTAAACAACTGCTCAAGGCCGGCCTGATCAACGAGGATCAGTTACGCATCGCCCTCCTCGAGCAGCGCAAAAGTGGCTGCCGTCTGGGCAAGCAACTGGCCAAGCTGGGATTCGCCGCCGACAACGCCATTCACGACATACTGGCACGCCACCTCGGCGTCGAACGTTACGACCCGGGCCGACATACGATCAGCCGCGAAGCGATTCTTCTCGTCCCTTCCGAGACCGCCAGGCAGCACCGCCTGCTGCCGATCGCCATTGAGCGGGAGCAGCGACGCTGGCGCCTGGCGCTGGCCTCGCCGCAAGACCCCGGCGCGCTCGAAAGCGTGCGCCGCCACACGCCCGCCGGCCTCTCGGCGGAAATCCTGCTCGCCAGCGAGGGCGAAATCGAAAGCGCCCTCGACCTGCATTACGGCCATGCGCTGGCCATCGAAAACCTCCTCGGCGAATTCGAAGGCAGCGGCAAGATCGCTTCGCTGCACGGCGACTCGCCGGCAGTCCGGCTGATCGACGCACTGCTCGGCGACGCCGTCCGCCGTCATGCCTCGGACCTCCACTTCGCCCCCGAGCTGGCCTGCCTGCGTATACGCTACCGCATCGATGGCATCCTGCGGACGATCCGCATCCTGCACAAATCGACCTGGCCGCCGCTGGCCAGCCGCCTGAAAATCCTTGCCGGCATGAACATCGCGGAAACCCGCGCGGCACAGGACGGACACTTCTGCCGGCCGATCGGCGGTCGGGAGATCGACTTCCGGGTTGCCGCCCAACCGACCATCCACGGGGAAAACATCGTCCTGCGCATCCTCGACCGGCAAAAAGGCATCGTCCCGCTCGAATCCCTCGGCATCGGCGAGAACGAACTGCAACGCATCGAAACCATGCTGGCCCGCCCGGAAGGACTGCTTCTCGTCACCGGCCCGACCGGCAGCGGCAAGACGACCACGCTTTACTCGCTGATCAACCGGCTCAACCACGATGGCGTCAATATCATGACGCTCGAGGACCCGGTCGAATACCCTTTGCCCCTGCTGCGCCAGACCTCACTCTCCGACAACATCAAGCTGGATTTCGCCGGCGGCATCCGCTCCATGCTCCGCCAGGACCCGGACATCGTCCTGATCGGCGAAATCCGCGACGCCGAAACCGCCGCCATGGCGCTACGCGCCACCTTGACCGGCCACCGGGTTTTCGCCACCCTGCACGCTGGCAACGCGATATCAGCACTTTCCCGCCTGCGCGAACTCGGCATTGATCCCCGCCAGTTACACGGCAATCTTTCCGGCATCATTGCCCAGCGTCTGCTTCGTCGCTGCTGCCCGTCCTGCACGACAGCCACACCGGAGCGGGATTGCCCGCGCTGCGGCGGCAGCGGCTACAACGGCCGTCTCGCCCTCCTGGAAATTCTCCGCATCGATGCCGGACTCGACCTGTTGCTCGCCGACGCTGCCAGTCCGGCGCAACTGCTGGCCGAAGCCCGGCGCCGCGGCTTTGCCAGCCTGGCCGAGAACGGACTGCAACTGGTCGATGCCGGTGTGACGACGCGCGCCGAAGTGGCTCGGGTCGTCGACCTGAGCGAATATCAATGACGCGCCGCTACCGCTTCCAGGCACTGGATGCCAACCAGCAACTGGTACACGGGCAGATGAGCGCCACAGACCCGGACGAACTGGCGCGGCTGTTGCGCCAGCATGATCTGGACCTGCTCCTGGCCCGCCGGATTCCAGCCTTGAACCAGCGCAAGCTGGCGCGCCGGGAACTGATCGATTTCTGCTTCCATCTCGAACAGCTACTGACGGCGGGCATTTCACTGCTCGACGCACTCGACGACCTGGCCGCGGGTGGTTCAAGCAAGCCACTGCGCCATCTCTACCGCGGGATTGCCGATGAACTACGCAGCGGCAAATCCTTTTCTGCCGGACTGCCAGGAGAAATCACCCGCAGCGATGCGAGTTTCGCCGGTATCGTCCGCGCCGGCGAACTCAGCGGCCGGCTCGCCGAAACCCTCGGCCGCCTCGGCAGCAGCCTGCGCCAGGCAGAGGCCCTGGCCAGCGCCACTCGCAAGCTCCTCACCTACCCCTTGCTCGCCGCAACGCTCGTTCTCACGGCCTGCCTCTTCCTGATGTTCTTCCTGGTGCCACAGATTCGCAGTTTCCTCGGTAATGCCGTGACCGATCTGCCGTGGTACACCCGCTTGCTGTTCTCGCTGTCGACACTGCTGCAGGAGCACTGGGCAATCCTCTTGGCAACGCCGCCGCTGCTCGCACTCGCCGCCATCATCGCCATCCGGCAGCACCCTGCCTGGCACGAAGCCTGGCACCGACTGTTGCTGCACATCCCCCTGCTCGGCGAAATCCAGCGCAAACTGCTGGTCGCCCGCCTCGCCGATCTGCTGGCCATGCTCTACGCCAGCGGCGTTCCCCTCCTCGAAGCCCTCGAACTGCTGCCTCAGTCGATCAGCAATCGCGCTGTCGCCCGGGCGGTGACACAGGTCCATCATCTGGTCGAACAGGGCGAAGCATTGTCCGGCGCCTTTTCCCGACACGACATTTTCCCCGGCCTGTTGACCCGGATGCTCGAAACCGGCGAACGCACAGGCCGCCTCGACGCCTCGCTGAACAATCTCGCCGGCATCTACGAGCAGGAAGCCCGCGCCACCATCGGCACCCTGCAGGCGCTGATCGAACCCGCCCTGACCCTGAGCATCGGCATCCTCCTCGGCTGGATGATGCTGGCCACCCTGCAGCCGATTTACGACATCGTCGAACAGGTGGCACGGTGAAGCCAATGCTCCGCCTCCACCTCGGCGATCAGGCGCTTGGCGCCTGGATCGTGCGGCGAGGCGAACCACACCAGATCGGCGAGTTCCCGGAAACGCCATCCGGGCATGACGAATTTTCCCGTTTTCTAAACCGGCAACCGGCGGCCGGCCATCTCCTGCTGCTCGACCACGCCGCCCCACGCCTGATTGCCGAAACCCTCCCGACGGCGGGTTTCCTCGCCAATCGCCGGATGCTCGCGCTGCGCCTCGAACGTCTTTACCCCGACACCCGTTGGCGTTGTGCCATTCGCTTGCCGGCGCCTGCCGCTACCAGCCGCTCGATCGCCTTCCTCGCCTTGCCGGAAACCCCTGCCCTGCAAGGCTGGCTGGACGACCTCGCCGCGGCGTCGA
Organism: Azonexus caeni; assembly: GCF_048146105.1. NCBI lineage: Bacteria > Pseudomonadati > Pseudomonadota > Betaproteobacteria > Rhodocyclales > Azonexaceae > Azonexus > Azonexus caeni. The sequence goes on along the minus strand of NZ_JBKJAD010000024.1, from coordinate 60,097 downwards.
TCAGTCCACGGGGAATCCATTGCGCGCCACTGCTGCTGGCGCCGTTCCTTGCCCGCCGTCAGCAACTGACAGCCCGCCTGCTGGTGCTCAGCCAGCACGACCAGGCCATCCGGCTCTGCCTCCTGCAGCAAGGCCGACCCGCCGCACTCGCTCAGGAAGCGCATGTGCAACCCGAACGCATCCCGGAAGCGATTGCCCACTTCCACCACCACATTTGCCTTTCCGGCACGACAAAAGCCCCCACCATCCCCCTCTGCCTGCTCGGCACCGCCGAATGGCAGGAGCAGATCGAAGTCCCGGGCAAACCGCTACGCATCGTCACCCGATACGCCGACAGCAACATTGACCTGCTGGCCCTGCCAGCCTGGCGCTGGCCGCGCCGCCGGTTTCCACCGCCCGCGTTGCCGCACCCAAACCACCGGCGAATCGCTCGCGCCCTGTGGCTGGCCGGTAGTGTCGCCAGCATCGGTGGCCTGGCGCTTACGCTGGCCACGCAATCGACGCTGGAAACGCGGAATGCCGAAATCGACCGTACCCGCGCCCGCCTGCGGTCGCTCGAACAGGCAAGCCGGGAACTGGAGAGCAAGGCCAGGCAGCTTGGCCTGACAACTGCGCAGATGCCACACCTGGCGGGCGAGCGGAAGCACCTCGGCGCCCGGCGTGATGACTTCGCCAACAGCCTTCGGCAACTCGCCGCCGCACTCGACGAAACACCCGGGATCGATCTTGACGCGCTCGAATGGAGCGCAGCCGATCTGGAGGCAGCGGGCGAAGCCTGGCAGATGCAACTCGGTGGGCGGCTGTCGGCGGACACCGCAGCAACGCCGGCCAGCCTGCAGGGGCTAAGCGAGCGCTTGCGCAGCCGCGGCATGCGGGCTGTTGTCAGCACAGCCCCCGGCTCCGCCAACTTCTCGCTACGCCTGACGGCGGATCGGAAGTGAAGCACTGGCTCGCCATCGCCTTCGTCTACCGCCAGCCGCTGCTCTTCTGCGGCGGGGCCTTGCTGGCCGGCGCGACGGCCGTGCTCTACGCCGAACAACAGCTTGACGCCGCCAGCAGCAGACTCGCCGCACTCCAGCAGCAGGCCGCCCAAACGACGCAACGCCTCGCCGAATTGCGCGGTGCCGCCGCCGCGTTCGACGGGCTGGCGCTCGCTGCTACGGCACCGAATGACCTTTTGGCCGGTATCGCATCAGCCCAGGACCTTGCAATCGAAACCCGCCCCCAACGAGAAACTTTAGCCGGAGACTGGCGCACCAGCGAATTTCGCCTGCACGGCCCACTGTTGCACGAAGAAATCCTGCTCGACATCGTCGATCGCTGGAGCCGGCTGTCGGCGTTCCAGCACCAGCTTCATCACTGCGCGCTCCACCGGCAAGCGGCACGACTTTTTGCCGATTGCCAGTTCGTGCAGCTCCTGCCGAGCGGCTCGACCCGATGATCAGGCTGCTTTGCCTGCTCCTGCTGGGGGCCGCCCTGAACTGCCGGGCCGAGCCACTGGGACGGCTGTTCTTCACCCCCGAACAACGCCGTCTGCTGGAGCAGGCCCCGGCAGCAGCGCCAGCACTGGCGCCCGGCCGTCTCGACGGCATCGTTGTCGGCAGCAGCGGACTGAATCTGCGCTGGGTCGACGGCCAAGTTGAAACTGGCGGGGACAGCGGCCAGAAGGTCGGCGACAGCATGCAACAGCCCCTGCTGCCGCCAGGCAACCTGCAGATCGGCGCCGCCGTAGAAGGAAAGATGAAATGAAGCGGCAGTCCGGCTTCGCGCTGTTCGCCCCCCTGCTGCTGGGCGCCTTCACCGCCACTACCTGGCTACAGCACAAGCCGCCGCGCCTCGCCGAGCAGTCCCGCCAGGCCCGTGCCCTGGCAGCCGCACGCGAAGCCCTGATCGCCCGCGCCGCGAACGACGCCAACCGTCCCGGCAGCCTCCCCTGCCCCGATCAGAGCACCGACAGTACCGGCTTTGCCAACCACCCTGGCGACGGCAAGGCCGACATGCTGGTCGGCAATCACTGCCCGAGCTACCTTGGGCGCTTGCCCTGGATCACGCTGGACATGCCGCCCCCCCGCGACCGGGCGCAGGAGGTCCTCTGGTACGTGCTCGCCCCGGGCCTGCGCGACGACGACAGCGCCGAACCGATCAACAGCAGCACTGCCACCGAACTGAACCATGCCGGGCACAGCGAGGTCGCCGCCCTGCTCATCGCAGCGGGGCCACCGCTGACGCGGCAGGGGCGGCCTTCGCACACGCCGGGTGATTACCTCGAAGGCTGGCTCGAAAACTCGCCGACGCGAACCTATTGGGCTAACACCAGCCCGAGCAACGATCAGATTTTGATCATCCACCGAGACGAAGTGATGGCAATGGTCATGCGCCGGGTCGCCCAGTCGCTTCGCCACTGCCTGCAAGCCCACGCTGCCAGCAGCGGGCGCTTTCCCTGGCCGTCCCCGTTTGCCGCGGCGAACGGGGACGGCTGGCAGGGTGCGCGCTTCGGACGTATCCCGCTGAGCCAGCCGGAGGACAGTGCGGAAAAACGCCTGGCCGAGATTCGGGCGCACTATCAGGAAAGCATCGCCGCGCTTGCCGCGGCCGGCGACCCGGCACACCGCCAGGAAGCACTGAACCGCCTGGCGACAGCGAGCGCCTGGAGCGCCAACTGGCTGCGCAGCCAGCGCCTGGTCGGCGAAACGTTCAAGCGCCTGAGCGACGCTACCACCACCCCGCTCGCGGACCTCGCCCAGAAAATCGCCAATGCCCTGAACGCCGGCAAACTTCCTGCCAGCGACGGCGCGGCGATCCGTCTGGCAAGCACACAAGCCCTGCCGCCGCTTGCCGCGCTGGGCGAAGCCCTGCCGCGCTACGGGCTCGACGCCCTCGCCTGGAACGCACTGCACACGGGGAACCCGCCTCCGCCGGAAACGCTGCTACCAACGCTGGCCGGTGCGGTGACCGACCTGCAAGCGCGCAGCACAGAGTTCGCCGGGCTCGACACGGCACAGCCCCGCCCGAGCACTGAACGCCTGCTGGCCGCGCTGGCGGCCATCCAGCCGGCACTCGGCGCCAACCTCGAGTTGGCCCGCCTGATCGACACACAGGGCCACGCCCTGGGCGACGAATCCGCCCCGATCGAAGCGCTGCTCGACACGCTACGCCGCCAGGCCATCGCCGATACGGTCAAGAACCTGGCGACGTTTAACGAACAGCCGACCGAGAAAAACCGGCAAATCGCCGATCGATCGCTTGCCGACACGCTCTCCCTGGCCAGGCAGGTAGCGAGCGCTCTCGACAACATGACGAGCCTGAGCGGTGCCCAGCCAGCCACCGCCTGGCCGATGGTCTGGGCGGCGGGCGAATGCGATTTTCTGACGGAGCCGACCGGCTGGTGGAACAACAATGCCTGGCACGACAGTCTCTTTTACCAGGTCAGCGACCCGCTCGCCCCGCACCTTGGAAACCTGACCATCCCGGGCAGGCAAGGTCTGCCACTGCTGGTGATCGCCGCCGGCCGGCCGCTGCAAGGGCAACACCGCCCCAGCGCCAGGATCGAGGACTATCTCGAAGGCAGCAATGCCGACGCCAGCCGCAACGGCTTAGCACTGACCCCGTCTCCCACTTTCTCGATCGACCAGGGCAATGACCGGATCGCTTACTGAACGCCTGGCCCAGCGCGGGTTTTCGCTGATCGAGCTGAGCATCGTCCTGATCGTCTTCGGCCTGCTCGCCAGCGGCATGGTCGGCTCGCTGAGCGGCCAGCGTCGGCTGGCTGACGAACGCAGGGCACAGCAGCAACTCGACGAGGCGCTCGAAGCCCTTTACGGCTTTGCCATCACCAACGGCCGCCTGCCCTGCCCGGCCGATACGCCGCTGGCCAGCAGTGAAGAAGCCGCTGGCCGCGAAGCCTGCCCGCTCGAACATGGCGTCCTGCCCTGGCGAACGCTGGGAGTCGCCGAACTCGATCCCTGGGGACAACGCCTGAGCTATTACGCCGCCAGCGCCTTCAGCGCCAACGTGCCGAGCGGCGCCCGGGCCGCCTTCACTCTGGAAAGCAAAGGCGGCGCCAGCGTCCGCCTCGCCCACGACAGCGGCGCCGCGCTTGCCAACGAGCTGCCGGCCGTCGTCGTCAGCCACGGCGCCAACGGCCATCTCGGCTATCGCAGCAACGGCGGCAAGCTGGCCGGCGGCTCGGCCGATGAAGCGGAAAACGCCGACCAAGACAGCGTCTTCGTCAGCCACCTGGCGGAGGCCGACTACGACGACCTGGTGTGCTGGCTGCCGCCCGCCATCCTCGCCACGCGGATGCTCGCCGCCGGCCGTCTGCCCTGATTTCTCAACCCACCACCACGGAGTCAAGCATGAAAACCTCACAGAAAGGCTTCACCCTGATCGAAATCGCCATCGTCCTCGTCATCATCGGCCTCCTGCTCGGCGGCGTCATGAAGGGACAGGAACTGATCACGCAGAGCAAGATCCGCAGCGTCGAGAAGGAATTCGACGGCGTCACCGTCGCCGTCCTCGGCTACCGTGAGCGCTACAAGGCGCTGCCCGGCGACGACTTGCAGGCTAAGGCACGCTGGACATCTTCAGACGACGGCAATGGCGACGGCGAGATCGGCGGCAACTTCAATTCCAGCACCGCCACCGACGAGAGCCGCCTGCTCTGGCAACACCTGCGCGCCGCCGGCTTGGTCACCGGCCACACCGTGCCGACGCAGCAACCGGCCAACGCCGCCGGCGGCATCATCGGCGTGCAGACGGACATCAGCGATGGCGCAGCGAAAATCCTGGAAGGCACCTTGGTGTGCACCACCAACCTGCCGGCGGCGGTGGCCAACGCCATCGACGCGGCACAGGACGAAGGTCTGCCGGAGCAGGGCAGCGTGCGCGGATTCAAGCAGAGCGCCAGCAATACCCCGGACTATGCCGAGCAGATCACGGCTTACGTCGACGACGGCAAAACGCTCTACACCCTGTGCAAGCAGATCTGAGCCCCGTCAATTGAGCTGGTTCGCCGCCAGTTCGGCAGCACCGCGCCGCTCGACGAAGACATTCCCGCCACCGGGCGTGCCCGGTTCGCGGGCACGCTTCTTGGCCTGTTTCTTCGCCACCGAGGCGGCCGCGGCAACCTCGCGATGCGATTCGAAGCTGCCGGACTTGATCCTGACCGCACCGACCGACAGCGTCGGCAGCGCGTGGAAGACCATTTCGCCGCGCCGATTCTCCGCCAGGTAACCCTGTCGCCCCGGATCATCCGGGCCAATCAGGGCATCGATGCGCTCGGTGAAAGCGCTGACCAGTTGCCAGCAACGCATCTCCCAGTCCGGGCTCTGGAAGACCACGAAGAAGTCGTCGCCGCCGATATGGCCGACGAAATCCTGACGCGTTTCGACCACTTCACCGATCAAGCGGCCGAGCATCTGGATCACGTCGTCGCCCCGGCGGTAGCCGAAGTTGTCGTTGAAAGGCTTGAAATTGTCGATGTCGATGTAGGCTGCGACGAAGTCGATGCCGGCGAGCAGCATGCGATCGATGTGCTCGTTGATCGGCACATTGCCCGGCAACTGGGTCAGCGGATTGGCGTAGCGCGCGGCGCTGATCTGCATCTCGGTGATCTTCGCCATCAGATCCTGGCTGTTGCCGACGCCGAGGTAACGCCCCTCGCCGGTGACGATGAAGCCGTCGTACAGGTAATGCTTGGGTGCCAGCGCCAGCATCATTGCCAGTTCCTGGATGCTCGCCGCCTGGTCGACGATCAACGGCGCGTGGTCCATGAACATCTCGCAACTCTTGCTGCCGTAGAGTTCGCGCCGGAACGGCCGGGCGAAACGGTCGATCAGGCTGTGCCGGTTGATCATGCCGACCGGATGTACGCCATTGACCACCGGCAGCACATAGAGCGCCGGATCGGCCTCGAAACGGGCAATCGCCTGATCATTGGTGGCCCCGCAGGGCAGCGGTTCGATCACCCGCAGCAGGGTGCGCGCGCTCTGCGGACGGCTGGCGCCAGCCAATGCAGGAGCCAGGGAAATCTGCTGCCGATCGAGCGCCTGCACCACCATCGGTGGCAGGTAACGCGGCGGTTCAAGCACCGGCCGCGCAATGAAATACCCCTGGCCGCAGGCAATCCCCATGTCACGGACGCACTCGAAGTCTTCGCGTCGTTCGATACCCTCAGCGACCAGCGAGGCATTGCAGATTTCCGCCAGGTCCTGCATCGCCCGCACGAAGTGGTACTTGATCCGATCATCGGCGATGCCATGTACGAAGTGCTTGTCGATCTTGACAAATTCCGGACGCAAATCCGACCACATGCGCAGGTTGGCGAAGCCCTCGCCAAGGTCGTCGATGGCGATCTGGAAACCGCGCCCACGATAGTGCTGCAGCGCCTCGTAGATACCGGGCAGGTTGGTCACCCGCTGGTTTTCCGTCAGTTCGAGCACCAGCCGATTGGCCGGCAGGCCCAGTTCGCGCAGCAACGACTGGGTCTGCCCGTTCATCAGTTGCGGATCGAGCAAGCAGCTTGGCGTGACGTTGAGGAACAGCCGACCGATCAGCCCGAGCCCGGCAAAACGGCGCAGGCTGGCTTCCCGGCAGGCGCGTTCCAGCTCCAGCGCCAGGCCGGCCGCCTTGGCCGCGGCGAACAGGCGATCCGGCAGATGCAAGCCGCTGTCGCGCGGACCGCGAATCAATGCTTCGTAGCCGTGGATCGCCCGCGCCCGCAAATCGACAATCGGCTGAAAGACGGGCAGCAACAGGCCTTCGTCCAGGACTCGCCTCAATTCAGATACTTCTTCGTCGGTCACGGGCAGCATAAACGGGCTAGCGGGATAGTCGGGGCAGCCAGTCTAGGGGGCGCTTGTTGCAGTTCGGTGAAACAATGCAACGGCGTTTCGCGTCATCCGCCTGTAATCTAGGCGGGTCATCCTCGCCGCAACGCTCACCGAGGAATGCGCCCCATGAACCGCCCCGCCGACATCGCCAGCTTCCCCCCGTTGTTCGACGATCTGGAAGCCTTCTGCACGGAGCAACTGAGCCGGGTCCGCTGGCTGGCCGGCATTGCCGCAGCCCTGGCGATCGCTTTCGTCCTGATTTAGGAACAAAAAACCCCGCCGCAGCGGGGTTGCTCATTGCGTACCGGCTCAGGCCGGCGGCGGCACATAGCCCTGGATCTGGTCGGCACCGTCGCCGAAGAAATGCTTCTCGACCTGCTCCGACAGATACTTGCGATGCCGCGCATCGACCAGGTTGAGACGGTTCTCGTTGATGATCATCGTCTGCAGCCGAATCCACTGCTGCCAGGCTTCCTTCGAGACGTTCTCGAAAATCCGCTTGCCCAGCTCGCCCGGGTAGGGCGGCATATCGAGACCTTCGGCTTCGCGACCGAGTTTGATGCAATTGACCATCCTTGCCATGCCATTCTCCTTGGGGATTGATGCAGCGGATTATAAGGTCTTGAACAGAACCTTTACAAAGACCGGAAACCCGCTTGGTTACGTTATTTCGCCAAACCACACTTTCAAGCAGCTACGCAACTGGCTACACCGAAAGCGACCACTGGGTCTTATTTTGAACGAAAGGAAGGCAAGCTGCTACGTCCTGGCAGATCGAAAACCGGAACCCCCTATAGGAAGTTCCAAAACTGTCAAAGGACGGGGCTCTACGTACCCGCGTGCAACCCCTCGCGGGAGGACCCATGGCAGCGGCCTTGCTGCCGGCGGTGTCGTTGTCCTGCCATACCAAGCACTCACGCCCAACCAATGGCGACCAGTCCGCCTTGCTGACGGCCTGCGCCCCACCCTGCCAGCAGATCACCGGATGTTCAGGCAACAGAAGCCGCGCCGCGTCCCGCGCCTTCTCACCCTCGACAATCACCACGGCCCCGGCCTTCGTCGCCAGGTCGGGCAAGCCCAGCAGCGGACGCGGTGCCGGCGGCTCCTTGAACTGCCACTGCAGCCGGCTGGCCGTCGCCGCAGGATCAAGGGGCTGAACTGCTTGCGCTCTCCTATGGGTTCATAGCGATCATGGAAGAAGCGGCGCTCTTCATCTCGACAATCCCGGCCTTGGGCGCCCCTTCTTATACTGCTGTCGGTCTCTTCGCTCGCAATGGCAACTGCATTCGAGTAGCGCAAAGTGTACCCAGCCGCGCCCCCTTAGCGCGCGATGCAATAGACGCTTCGCTTTCCCACCCCCTGATTTTTCACTGGGACAAGTGGGACAACTGGGACAAATCGCCGAAAGCCTTGCCATTAGGCAACCCGGTGTTTTCATTCTGCATATTTTCAGTGGGACAGCAGTGGGACACGGTGGGACAACTCAGTTGCAGAACGTGTCAGGACGAAAAACCGGGCGCGAATGAACAACGCCGGGCAGGTCCCGGCGCGTGCTCTGTGTTCATCTTTTTGAGGCGCCAGGAAGCCCCGGCCACCTGTCCCTGCCAGCGCGTTGATCGGGGTCATCTGGCAGCGGCCGGAAGCCTTCACAGCGGCGCAGCAGTTCCGAGTCTGGGCGATAGCTTCCAGCGGCGACTATCTCCCGCTTTGCCGCAGCCATACACCGCCCGTTCGGAGCGCGCTTCCCGCACTCGATGCAGCGCCGCCGGTTATCCCCCTCTCCGGTCCGCTGCTGGATGCTATCGGCCGGAGTATCCACAACCGGGGATAGCTGTTCCGGCGCTGCATCCTGCCCCCGCGCGGCCTCGCCGCAGGGAAGCATGCTGTCCCAGTCAATCATTGTCATCATCGAACAAGGCCGGCAGGACATGCACCACGCGGGCGCGCCCTTCGGTCGGCAGCGCTTCCTTGACCAGCCATTCCCGGCCGGCCTCGCTGCCCTTGCGGCAATACCCCTTGGCAACCATCAGGCGACCAATGGCGCCATGGTCGAAGCCCTTGCAGATCACCCCGCGCCAGGTCTCATTGAAGATGAAGAATTCCTGAGCGTCGTTGCCGTCCGTATCGTGGCACGCGCGCCGGTAGCCCGCCCGATCGGGTTTGCCGGGGGCGTGCTTGTCGGTATCGTTCGCCGGTCTGTCCCAGTCGGTAAAGGCGCTTTCACCCTTCCGGCGCAGGAACTCCCGGACCTGCTGCAGCATTGCCCGCTCTTCCTGGTTGCCCTGCCCGCCGCGCCGTCCCAGCCAGGCGCGAAAGCACGTCACCGCCGCCCGCATCGCTTCGCCCGCCTCCCAGGCGGTTACACCCCATTTCGTTGCCAGTTCGCCGGCCGCACCGACCAGCGCGAAGCGAGCAGCCACCCGGCGCGCCTGCCCATGTGCCGCGGCATCCAGACAGGCGGCTTCAAACTTCCGCTGCGCCTCCCTCGCCAACTCGGGAATGCTGGCCTGGTTGCCGACCAGTTCGGACACGAAGGCATGAAAAGCGGTCCCGTAGTGCTTGCGTACCGCCCTGTCCAACGCCTTGGCGAAGTCCGCGCCGTTGGCGTAGCCGTGCAGGTCCTCGAACACACCCAGGCCCGCCCCCGCGTCCGCCGGTATCTCGGCGAGCCGCAGCTCTTGCCCGGCTCTCGGCGTCTTGCCGACCTCGCCCATGTGTTCAGCCAGGCCGATTTCCCCGGCCGACAGGAACAACAGCCGCCAGCTTGCCCGGTCACGGGCGCCGCCGGTTCGTGCCGCGCGCGCCTTGCCGCTGCCATTGGCGAGCATATAGGCGACCTCGCCGGCTGCCTTGGGGTCCATCTGCGCCAGCTCATCCAGCAGCAGGGGCGCGTCACAGTGCTGCATGGCCAAGGCTTCTAGCCCGTTGTCTGTGGCCCGCCATCGCTGCATGAAGTCCTGACCGCCGCACGCCGAAGCGGCCACCCGTAGCGCCGTCGTCTTGCCGTCGCTGGAATTCGACCGGAAGTGAAAGCCGCCGCTCTCGTTGCCGGTCAGGTACAGCAGCGGCGCCGCGAAGGCAACCGACACGGCAAACAACAGGCGGGTATTGCCACTGCACAGGCTGGAAACTTCCTCCCGCCAATATTTCAGACTGTCGCGCATGCCGAAGGTAGTAGCGCCGCCCTCTGCCTCGAACAGCCAGGCGCCGGCATTCGGCCCGATAGCGCCATCAGGCAGGACGAAGACCGCGCCCTCGGGTCCGGCATCGTGCCAGCCGGTGCGGTTCGTGACGCGGGCGCGATCCTTGGGGGTTGCTGTCTGCAAGTATTCGATCAAGGCAGGCTTGGCGCGCGGCGCGATTCGCAAGCCGGCATCGAGCAGAAGCCCTGCCACCTCGGCGCCATCGCCACGAAACAGCGCCGCCGGGACAATCACCCGGTGCAGCACCTTGTCCGGGTCGAAGAACTCACACAGCAAGCCCCAGCCTGCGTTTTTCGGGTCCCGGACCATCGCGGCCACATCCAGCCGGCTACACACCCAGCGCGGCGCGCGGTCGGGTTCGTGCAGCCACACGCCGCGCGCGTCCAGCTCGAAGCGGCGCGCCGCTGCCGGCTCGTTCTGCTTTCCTTGCTCCTCCCGCTGTCCGGCCGATGCTGCCACCTCGACCAGTGCCGAAGCATCGGCCAGGACAAGCGCCATATGCCCGGCAGTCCAGCCACGCGCCGCCAGGTCGGCGGCGTCGTCACCGTCGCCCAAGGGTTCAGCCCCCACCAAGGCCGGCGCGCCGCCTTCCTCGCTGGCTTGCCGTGCGAATGCGGCCAGGTTGAAGCGCTTGACACTGGCTGCGCCGGCCTTGCCCAGCGCGGCAACCACATCGGCAGTGGCCTTGCTGCCGGCGGTGTCGTTGTCCGGCCATACCCAGCACTCACGGCCGGACAGTGGCGACCAGTCCGCCTTGCTGACGGCCTGCGCCCCGCCCTGCCAGCAGATCACGGGATGTTCAGGTAGCAGCCGCAGCGCCGCGTCCCGTGCCTTCTCGCCCTCGACAATCACCACGGCCCCCGCCTTCGTCGCCAGGTCAGGCAAGCCCAGCAGCGGACGCGGTGCCGGCGGTGCCTTGAACTGCCACTGCAGCCGGCCGTCCGGCAATCGCCACAGGGTCAAGGGGCTGAATTGCTTGCGCTCGCCCTTGGGTTCATAGCGATCATGGAAGAAGCACAGCCGGCCAGCGGTATCGGTATAAGCCCAGCGACGAGCCGGCCGGCCATGCCGCATATGGGCAACCGGCGGGGGCGGCGCATCGTCCGGGATCGGCATCACGCACAGCGCTTGCGGGGTTGTGCAAACGTCTGCACCCGCCCCCCGCGTTCCTTTCACAGATTCGGCGCGGCCGATCCCATAATCGGCGCCGAGTCGTTCCGCAGCCTCTGACTGGCGACAGCCCAGGACATACGCAGCCAGGGCAACCAAATCGCCGCCTTTGTCACCGGTTGCGAAGTCCGACCACGCGCCGCTGTCCCTGTTGATCGTGAATGAACCGGGTTTGGTGTCGCTGCGCCGTGGGTTCAGTGGCAAGTATTCCTGCCCCTGGTTCTTGCCGCCAGACAGGCCGAGAAAAGACATAGCCCCGTCAAAATCGGCCAGCGCTGCCGCAGCTACACGGCCGATAAAACCGCCGCCGTCATTTGCCATTGCCGCTATTCCTCGCTGAGAAGGCTGCATTGATCTCGGCAATACATGCAGCGAATGCCGGCCCGACGTTCTCGAACTTGGCATCGCCGTCGCTCGCCGCGATCACTTCGCCTTGCTTACGGGCGACGTATTCCCAGCCCATGCCTGGCGCCGGCAAGGTCAGGCGGATTTCAAAGGCGGGCGGCTTCATGGCTTGGCCTTGCTTGATTGCACGGCATTGGCGACCAGCTCGCAGCCATCGACGAAACGTTCCGCGTGATAGCAGATGGCAGCAGCCACAACCGTTGCAGCGACCACTTCCGGATCATCGCTGTGCTGCTGTGCATGCTCCACCATAAACGTAGCTAAGTTAATAGCACTGTCTTCAATCTCGTGAAGGTCAAGCCCCGTCCCGGTGCTTTGTTCGTGCGTGGTCTGGGTGCTCATGCTGCACCGCCTTTCGCCGCCGCGATCCGGTCAGCGATCCATTTATCGACTTCCTGCGAAGACACGGCCGATGCACGCGCACCAACCTTGACGATAGTCAGCCGACCTGCCTTCGCTTCGCGGTACAAACCGCAGACGGACAAGCCCATTCGGCGGGCTGCATGAGGGATTTTTTCGAGTGCCGCCACCGTTGCGGGAGCGGGAACAGAATGGGTAATCATGTGGCGTCCTTTCGGATGGGGCGTTGATATCGCCCGAAACGCTCTGCAATTACAGAGTGTTGCCACTATGCGGCGGGACACACGCCCCGCCCGCTCTGCCAGAATCTGGCAGATGTTTGCAAAGTGCTACTGCCTTCCCTGCGCTTTCTTCAGTTCACTAGCCCAGGACCTGAATGTCCCCGGTTTGGCCTGACAACTTCTGTCCGGAAGACCGTCACGATAATCGTCCTTTAAGATGTATTGCGTCTGCTTTTCGTCCCAGTAGATTCGATTGTCTTTTGCAAAAGCATCTTCCAGCCCTGACCCGGTGATTTCTTCAAGGGATAATGAAACATCCCAGACCACTCTTTTAATGCCTTTTGTCCATCCATTTTGAATGGTGATAGGCATAGGTGCGCTCGACTCGCTGGCTAAGTAAGGAACCTGCATCCACGCGGCCAACAACTCGCTGGGAGAGGTTTTCAGCGTGGGCCACCAAGCTGCAAAATCATTCGAGGCAATCGAAAAATAATGCGACGGCGAACCGTCCTTCGTTGGCGCGCTGTCCATGGAGACCATTTCCGGGGTATTTCGGCAAGACGATGCCACGACCCCAATACACAGGCCATCCCAGCTTTCTTGCTGGTAAGCGTAAATCGACAGTTCACGACTCCGGCATGCAGCGTCAATCAATTTCGCAAGTGTCTGTATTTTCCCGTCTGCCCAATCGGATTTCTCATACTGAAGATAGGCAATTTTCGCTGGTGACAAATCGGCTGGCCAATCTCCGCAAAACCCAGCTACGCGCCTCGCATTTGCCAGCAAAACTGGGTTGTCACGACCGGGAAGAATGCCGCCACTTGGCCGCGCACCATCGTCGGCAGCGCCGGCTGTTGCGGCTTGTCGCTTGGGGCCACGCTTTTGCATATCAGGCAGCTAACCGCTCAATCCGCCCATACTCTTCAGCCTTCGCCCGGTTCAGTTCCCACAGGTCTAGCGCTTCCTGCATCCGCAGCCAGCTTTCCGGGGTTGTTCCGGTCAGCCGGCCCAGGCGGATAGCCAGATCAGGCGACAGGCTGCGCTTTTCGTGCAGCAGCTCGGAGACAGTCAGCCGGGACACATCCAGGCGGCGGGCAAGTTCGGTCTGCGTCATCTTCAAGGCAGGCAGCACATCCTCCCGGAAAATCGCGCCGGGGTGCGTCGGCTTGCGGTTTGGGTTCCTCAGGCTCATCAGTGGTAATCCTCCAAATCAACGTCGACGGCATCCTCGCCATCAAAAGCAAACGTGATTCGCCAGTTACCCGATACGCTGACCGCGTATCGCGTCGGGTCAAACCCAGTCAGCGCATGGAACTTGAAGCCGGCAAGGTTCATGTCATCCGGCTTGCCGGCCGCGTCCAGGCGGTCAAGCAGCCGCTCGATCCGGGCGGCATGCTTAGCGTTGATGCCGCGCTTGTCGCCCGTCGAGAAGAACCGCAAAAGCCCCTTGTGTCGAATGCTGCGAATCATGGGTACATTGTAATGCAGAGGATTACACATGCAACCATATCGAACAATCCCCTGCATTCATCTGGCAAGCTACTCAACCCGCAGCCGCCGACCTAAGCAAGACGTTGATTCTGTTTCATCGGTCATTCCACTCATGACAATGCTGGCCAGATCAAGCAAGCGAGCGGCAATGCCGCGTACGGCGTAGAAGGCATTATCATCCTTCAACGGCACGACCCCGGCCACAACCCGTGCAAGCGTATCGATCTCAAAAGATGCTTCGGCAATAACATCACGCCTAGCCAGCGACAAGGAAATCATTCCTTGGCTCTCGCGCAATTCAGCGCTTTCAGCCTCCGTTGTACCATTTTCCGCGGCCATATTTTCCCCTTCAGTTAATCATGCATAGGACCACCAGGACGTTTCAGCGCCCCCGCGCCCCCTCTCGATTGCCTGAAACCGTCAGGCAGCGGCCATGCTCATTTTCCTTCCGGGCGCTCGAAAGGGGGGCGGGCGACAGATACTTTGCGCGGCGCTTTTTCCGTCCTGACACGTTCTGAAACTGAGTTGTCCCACCTTGTCCCAGTGCTGTCCCACTGAAAATATGCAGAATGAAAACACAAGATTCACTATTGGCAAGGCTTTCGGCGATTTGTCCCAGTTGTCCCACTTGTCCCAGTGAAAAATCAGGGGGTGGGAAAGAAAGCGGTGTGTTTTTCATGCGCTGCGCTTCCTCGACTTGATGGGAATCACCTGGTCTGCTTTGCCGGCTTCGCACTGCGCCAGCAGGTCAGACAGGGCGAACAAGGCGGCGCGTCTTTCCTCGAAATGGTCATGGACGTTATAGACAGCCTCGATGCCCTTGACCTTGTGATTCAGGCATAGCTCGGCTATGTGGGGGGCGACACCCAGGGCGGCAAGGTGGGTGCGGGCGGTGCGGCGCAGATCATGGACGGTGAAGGGGTCAAGGTCAGACTGCATCATGTACAGGGCATGATTCAGCGTCGTCTCTCCCATATACCGGGTTGTCTTGCCGGGGGCCAGGCGCTGCACCGGGAACACATGGGGATTGTTCCTCTGCTGCCGGCTCTGCTGGTCCTTCAATATCTCGACCACCCAGGGCGACAGTGGAATGCGGATTGCTGCGTCTGTCTTGGTCTGGTCGGCCGGCAAGTGCCATTCCCCGGCGCCAAGGTCGAACTGGTCCCAGGTAGCGGTCAGCAGTTCCATTTTCCGCACCGCCAGCGCCAGCAACAGCTTGAGCGCTGCCGCCGAGTAGGGCGGAAAGTTCGGGGTGTTCTGCATGGCCTTGAAGAACCTGACCAGCTCAGCCTTGGAAAGCACCCGGCTACGCGGCCCCACCTCGCCGCCCACATCCGTCCAGTTGAAGGGGGCGGCCGGGTTCGCCTCGATGATGTGCCGCTTCATGGCGTAGCTGAACAGTGCCTTGGTCAGTTGCAGCGCCTTGGCGGCGGTACGGAACACGCCGCGATCCGACAGGGGGCGAAGCATGGCGTCAATGTCTGCCGGCTTCACATCGGCAATCTGTTTGTGTCCCAGCTTGGGCAGGATGTGCAGAGCGAAGACGCCGGCCACCTGTTCAGGATGTTGCCGGCGGTCCTTGATTTGCCTGTCGTAGAAGTCTTCATAGAGCACCTTGACCGTGCCGACCTTCGCCCGCTCCGCTGCCACCTTGGCCGCTTCCTTCTGCGCCCGCTTCTCCCCGGCTACGTCTGTCCCAAGCCGAATCTGCACGCGCTTTTCTGCTGCGACCTCTCGGGCTTTCGCCAGGCTCATGTCGGGATAGCGCCCAAGGGTCAATTCCTTCGGCTTGCCGGCGAAGCGATAGCGCAGCGTCCAGGCCGCTGTTCCTTTCTTCGACAGGGTGAAGGTCAAGCCGTCGCCGTCAGCCTTCGCCACCGGCTCGCCGGCCTTGACCCAGTTCCGCAACTCAACGTCCGTCAGCTTGCCCATATCGCCACCCAGCTACACAAATTTCAGAAAGCTACACACAAGATGCGTAGCCACTGAATTTTCTACTCAACTAGCTACACACAAATAATGCGCTGTCCTGCTACGTGACGCAATACACTGAAAACAAAAACCCCGGAAAATCCGGGGCTTCTATGGGGTTACGCTTCGTCCTGAGACGTAGTGAAACAATCTCAAAGAGTCTTGAACAGAACCTTCGAACGCCGCTGGTAGTTGTACATTTCCTTTTTCGCCGCCGGCAGATCGTCGACGGTGCCGAGCTTGAACCCGCGTTCGACGAACCAGTGCTCGGTGCGCGTGGTCAGCACGAACAGGCGCTTGATGCCGGCCTTCTTCGCCCGGCGCACGATGCGCTCCATCAGTTGCTCGCCGTAGCCCCATTCGCGGTGATCGGGATTGACCGCCAGACAGGCCAGTTCGGCCTCGTCGTCGGAGTGCGGGTAGAGCGCCGCGCAGCCGACGATGATGCCGTCGTGCAGCATGATCGAGAAGCGCTCGATCTCGCGTTCGAGCAGTTCGCGCGGCCGGTGCACGAGGATGCCTTCCTGCTCCATCGGCTCGATCAGCGCGATCAGCGCGGCGATGTCGTCGGGCTTCGCTTCGCGGATGTTTTCCAGCGATTCGCGGGTGACCACGGTACCGACGCCGTCGTGGGTGAACAATTCGCGCAGCAGCGCACCGTCCTGCTCGTAACCGATCAGGTGCACCCGGCCGACACCGGCGCGGCTGGCCCGCACCGCGCAGGGCAGGTAGCGGACCATGTCGTTGGTCAGCCAGTCGGCATCACGCAGCAACTGCGAGGCTTCGTCGGCAGTCATTGCGTCGAGCAGTTCGCCGGACTGGTCGGTGACGCCGCGGCTGTCGGTGAGATAGACCAGCTTGTCGGCCTTGATCGCATGGGCGACCGCCTCGGCGACTTCCTCCATCTGCAGGTTGAAGATCTCGCCGGTCGGCGACGGACCTTCGCAGTTGAGCAGCAGGATGTTGCCGAGGCCGAGCTGGGCGTTGATACCCTCGGCGTCTACCTTGCGCACCTTGCCGGCGTAATGCATGTCGATGCCGTCAAGGACGCCGATCGGCTGACCGGTGATGAAATTGCCGCCGATCACGCGAATCCGGCTGTTGGCCATCGGCGTATTCGGCAGCCCCTGCGAAAGCAGCGCCTCGATTTCCAGATAGACACTACCGACGGCGTCGAGCACGCAGTCGAGCGCCGCCGCGTCGGTGACCCGGTAGCCGCGGTGGTACTTCGACTCGATGTTCTTCTCGCGCAGTTCCTCCTCGATCTGCGGCCGCGCCCCGTGCACCAGCACCAGGCGGATGCCGAGACTGGCCAGCAGATTGACGTCGTAGGCCAGGGTACGGATGAACTCGCTGGCAATCGCCTTGCCGCCGAAGGCAAGGACGAAGGTCTTGCCGCGGAAGGCGTTGATGTAGGGCGTGACGGCCCGGAACCAGGAGACGAAATTCTCGTCGTAGGCGGTGTCGCTCATCTTGTTTCGGATTTTCCTTCGCCCTTGAGGGCGGTTTCGATACGCTCGCAGACGGTCTTCAGGACCTTGACGCGGGCAAAATTCTTGTCGTTGGCTTCGACCAGAGTCCACGGCGCCAACCCGGTCGAGGTGCGATCGACCATGTCGCAGACCGCCGCCACGTAGGCGTCCCATTTTTCGCGGTTGCGCCAGTCCTCGTCGGTGATCTTGAAGTGCTTGAACTCGGTGTCCTGGCGCTCCTTGAACCGGCGCAACTGCTCCTCGGCGGAAATCTGCAGCCAGAACTTGACGACGATCGTTCCCGAAGCCACCAGCTGGTGCTCGAAATCGTTGATCTCGGCGTAGGCGCGCAGCCAGTCGGCCTCGCTGCAGAAGCCCTCGACCCGCTCGACCAGCACGCGGCCGTACCATGAGCGGTCGAAGATGACCGCCCGACCGATGCGCGGCAGATGCCGCCAGAAACGCCAGAGGTAGGGCTGGGCGCGCTCTTCCTCGGTCGGCGCGGCAATCGGCACGATCTGGTACTGACGGGCGTCCATCGCCGCGCCGACGCGGCGGATGCTGCCACCCTTGCCGGCCGCGTCCGAGCCTTCGAAAACCAGCACCAGCGAATGCTTGCCGACGAAGCGCGGTTCGCGCACCAACTCGGACAGGCGCGACTGGTATTTGGCGAGCTGGCTCTCGTAATCCTTCTTGCCCAGCTTCTGCGTCAGATCAAGCGTGGACAGCACGTTCTTCTGGTCGATCGGATGGACGATCGGCGGCGCCACCGGCACCTGCTGCAGCGGCTGCTGCAGGCGGCGGCGCATGGCGTCGAGGACGATGCGGCCGACGGTCAGCGAACGGTAGGCGTCGTCGGTGCCCTCGACGATGATCCACGGCGCCTTGGCGGTATTGGTCACGCGCAGCACGTGGCCGGCGACTTCCTGCAACTTGTCGTAGGTCTTCAGACGGTCGTAGCTTTCCGGCGTCACCCGCCAGGCGGTGCGCGGGTCCTTTTC
Source organism: Azonexus caeni (assembly GCF_048146105.1). Classification (NCBI taxonomy): domain Bacteria; kingdom Pseudomonadati; phylum Pseudomonadota; class Betaproteobacteria; order Rhodocyclales; family Azonexaceae; genus Azonexus; species Azonexus caeni. Next base: position 41,973 of record NZ_JBKJAD010000024.1, on the reverse strand, counting down.
CAGCGCCTTCAGGCGCTTCTTCTGGGCGTCCTTGGACAGGTGAAACCAGAACTTGAGGACCAGCGCGCCTTCGTTGACCAGCATCGCCTCGAAACGGTTGATATCGTCGAGTCGCTCGTCGAGTTCGGCGCGCCGCATGTCGCCGGTGATGCGGTCGGTGATCGGCTGCGAATACCAGGAGCCGGCGAAGATGCCGACCTTGCCCTTGGCCGGCAGCGCGCGCCAGTAGCGCCACATGTAGGGGCGCGCCGCTTCCTCGTCGCTCGGCGCAGAAAAGGCCAGCGTCGAGATGTGGCGCGGGTCCATCCACGAGTAGAGCAGGTTGATGGTTTCACCCTTGCCGCTGCCGTCCACCCCGGAAATCAGGATGACGACCGGGAACTCCTTCTTCTGCAGCACGTCGTACTGGACGTCGAGCAACTCCGCGCGCAGCTTCGGCACTTCCTGCTTGAAAACTTCCTTGTCGATCTTGTGACCGAGTTCCGCCGATTCGAACATCGCCTACCCCTCCCTGAAATCCCCCCAAAGGGCCTGCAGCGCAGCGAGCGCCGCCAACCCTGCCGTTTCCGTGCGCAACACCCGTGGCCCCAGGCGTACCGCCTGGAAACCCGCCTGGCGGGCGGCGATCACTTCCTGCGGATCGAGCCCCCCTTCGGCACCGATCAGCAACTGCACGTGTTTCGCCGGCGCCAATCCGGCCAGCGTCGTTTCGGCATCAGGCGCCAGCATCAGGCGCAAGGCCCCGTCGGCCGGCCGCGCCAGCCATTGATCGAGGCGCTCCAGCGGCGCGACGATCGGCACCTGGTTGCGCCCGCACTGCTCGCAAGCCGAAGCAGCCACGCCCTGCCAGTGAGCGACGCGCCTGGCGGCGCGCTCGCCGGCCAGTTTCAGCACGCTGCGCCGGCTGTCCACCGGGACGATGGCGCTGACGCCCAACTCGACCGCCTTCTGGATCGTGAAATCCATCTTGTCGCCGGCCTGCAGCGCCTGCACCAAGGTCACCTGCAACGGCGATTCGCGCTCGACCTCTGTCCATGACGCCAGCTCGGCCACCACCCGGTCGCGCTCGATGCGCTGGATATGGGCCAGATATTCGCCGCCGCGGCCATCGAACAGTACCATCGGCGCCCCCGGCGGCAAGCGCAGGACGCGCACGGCGTGGCGGGCCACCGGCTCGGGCAGATCGACGTGGGCGCCCGGCGACAGGGCCTCCCGGCAGTAAAAACGGGGCAGATTCATCGCCGCTATTATGCGGTGAAACCGCGCGACGAAGGGAGCGTCATGCTTGCCGGCGAAGCATCGCCCGGCGAATTCCGACGCGCCACCACCCAACGACCACCGCCATCGGGTAAATGCAGGCGCGACGGGGGCAAGGCATGGGGTATCATCCCGCAATACTGTGCAGCTTCCGCCCACGCCTTGAACATCGATACCCCGACCGCTTCCGCCGAAGACTCACGGCTGCGCCTCGCCTACCTGCAGGCGGTGGTTTCCAGCCTGCCGCAGGGCATCAGCGTCTTCGACGAGCACCTGCAGTTGCGCGTCTGGAACCAGGGTTTCATCGACCTGCTCGCCTTGCCGCCGGATCTGGTCAAGGAAGGGGCGCACTTCTCCGACCTCGTCCGCATCCCCGCCCAGCGCGGTGAATACGGCCCCGGCGACGCCGAGGAGCATGTCCGGCGGATCACCGAGCAGGCCAGCCTGTTCAACCCGCAACGTTTGGAACGGACGCGCCCGGACGGCCGCACCCGCCTGGTCGACAGCGAACCACTGCTGATCAACGGCAAACTGGCCGGCTTCATCACCACCTATACCGACATCACCGAACGCAAGCAGGCCGAGGAAGAACTACGTCACCAGCACGCGCTGCTGGAAACCGTCGTCGAGGCAATTCCCAGCGCCGTCACGATGTTCGACAAGAACCTCAACCTGCTGCTGCACAACCGGGAGTTCCAGCGCCTGCTCGAACTGCCGGACAGCCTGTTCGCCGAACAGCCGGTGCCGATCGAACGCATCTACCGCTTCAACGCCGAGCGCGGCGAATACGGCCCCGGCGAACCGGAATCGATCGTCCGCGCGCTGATGGCACGCGCCCGCCACCCGGTGCCACACCACTTCGAACGCACCCGGCCAAACGGCACAACCATCGACGTGCGCGGCGTCCCGCTAGCCGATGGCAGCTTCGTCACCATCTATGCCGACGTCAGCGAACGACTCGCCTCCGCCGAACGGGAAAAGCTGGCGCAGGTCGTGTTCGACCACACACCGGCCGGCATCGCCGTTACCGACGAGGCGCACCGCCTGCTGTCGGTGAACCCGGCAGTCTCGGCGATGACCGGGCTGACCCCGGACGCCTTGCTCCAAACCAGCGTCTTCGACCTGATCCGCGCCGACGACAACTGGTCGCGCGAGCAATTGCACGCCAGCCTCGGCCTGCATGGCGCCTGGCGCGGCGAAGTCCTGGTGCGGCGCGGCGAGCAGGGCAGTTTCCCGGCCAGCCTGCGCATCAACCGGGTCGAGGAAAACACCGGCAACCTGCCCTGCCACTACATCTGGATCTTCGCCGACATCACCGAGCGCAAGGAAGCCGAGGCGCGCATGCGCCACATCGCCCAGCACGATTCGCTGACCGGCCTGCCCAACCGCCTGTCGCTGCTCATGCGCCTCGGCCAGTTGCTGCCGGAAGCGCGCCGTCACGGCTGGAAGGTCGGCATGATGTTCATCGACCTCGACCGCTTCAAGATCATCAACGACACCCTCGGCCACCAGGTCGGCGACGAGATGCTGCGCGAAGTCGCCTGCCGCCTGTCCAGCGTCGTCCGCGAGACCGATTTCGTCGCCCGCCTGGGCGGCGACGAGTTCGTCGTCATCCTGCCCGGCATCAATTCGCCGGCCGACGCGGCGCTGGTCGCCAGCAAGATCGTCAATGCGCTGGCGACGCCGATCGAAGCCGAAGGTCACGAACTGCACACCAGTCCGTCGATCGGCATCAGCCTCTTCCCGGACGACGGCCCGGACGGCGACGCCATCCTGAAAAACGCCGACACCGCGATGTATCACGCCAAATCGGCCGGCCGCAACAACTACCAGTTCTTCGCCGCCGACATGAATCAGCAGGCGACCGAGCGCCTCGACATCGAACGCAAGCTGCGTCACGCCATCGGCCGCAACGAACTGGCCCTGGTCTACCAGCCGCAGTTCGGCGCCGACAACCGGGCCACCGGCGTCGAAGCGCTGCTCCGCTGGCACCATCCGGTCGACGGCATGATCTCGCCCGACCGCTTCATCCCGATCGCCGAGGAAACCGGCATGATCGTCGAGATCGGCGATTGGGTCATGCTCACCGCCTGCCGCGACATGAAACACTGGATCGACAGCGGCCTCGTCCCCTTGCGCGTTGCCGTCAACGTCTCGGCCCGCCAGTTGCGCCGGCGCGATTTCTGCGAGACGGTCGCCGGCGCGCTCGCCGAATCCGGCCTGCCGGCCGAACTGCTGGAACTGGAAATCACCGAAAGCTCGGTGATGGAAAACCCGCAGGAAGCCATCCACATCCTCGAACGCCTGGGCCGCATGGGCGTCAGCCTGGCGATCGACGATTTCGGCACCGGCTATTCCTCGCTCGCCTACCTCAAGCTGTTCCCGATCGACCACCTGAAGATCGACCGCTCCTTCGTCCGCGACATCGAGCACGATCTCAACGACCGGGCGATCGCCTTCGGCACCATCGCGCTCGCCCATTCGCTCGGTCTCAACGTCATCGCCGAAGGCGTCGAGACCGAAGACCAGCTCGAACTGCTGCGCAGCAACGGCTGCGACGAGGTGCAAGGTTTCCTGTTCAGCAAGCCGCTGTCGAGCGCCGCCGCCTTCGCCTTCCTGCACGCGATAGACCGCCAGGCGTAAAATCCGGGTTTTTCCTTTTTCCCGGAATTTCCCATGGCCCAGCGCACCCTTTCCCGCTACCTGACCGAAGAACACCGTAACAAGGGCCTCATCCCGGCCAACCTCAAGTCCTTGATCGAAGTCGTCGCCCGCGCCTGCCAGGCCATTTCGATCGCCATCGGCAAGGGCGGCCTCGGCGGCGTACTCGGCGAAGCCGGCAGCGACAACGTGCAAGGCGAGGCGCAGAAGAAGCTCGACGTGCTGTCCAATGAAATCCTGCTCGAAGCCAACGAATGGGGCGGCCACCTCGCCGCCATGGCCTCCGAGGAAATGGACCTGCCGCATCTGGTGCCGCACCGTTTCCCGAAGGGCGAATACCTGCTCACTTTCGACCCGCTCGACGGCTCGTCGAACATCGACGTCAATGTCTCGATCGGCACCATCTTCTCCGTCCTCAAGTGCCCTGAAGGCGCCGACCTGTCTTCGCCGGAAGCCGCCCAGGCCGCCTTCCTGCAACCCGGCACCGCGCAAGTCGCCGCCGGCTATGCGGTCTATGGTCCGACGACGCTGCTGGTGCTGAGCGTCGGCGACGGCGTCGTCGTGTTCACCCTCGACCGCGAGCAGGGACAGTTCGTGCTGACCCAGGAAAAAGTGCGCATCCCGGAAGACACCAAGGAATTCGCCATCAACATGTCGAACCGCCGCTTCTGGGAGGCGCCGGTGCAGCGCTACGTCGAGGAAATGACCGCCGGCCGCGAAGGCCCGCTGGGCAAGGATTACAACATGCGTTGGGTGGCCTCGATGGTGGCCGACGTGCATCGCATCATGACCCGCGGCGGCATCTTCATGTATCCGCTCGACGAAAAGGTCCGCAGCAAGGGCGGCAAACTGCGCCTGATGTACGAAGCCAACCCGATGGCCTTCCTCGTCGAGCAAGCGGGCGGCGCCGCCACCACCGGCCGTCAGCGCATCCTCGAGATTGCCCCGGACGGCCTGCACCAGCGCGTGCCGGTGATCCTCGGTTCGAAGAACGAAGTCGACCGCGTCACCGCCTATCACGCGGCGTGAATCACCGGGCAGCAGCCGATTAGGGAATCTCCTAATTCGGCATTGCGGCGAATCGGCAGACCATGATGGCTATCGACCCCGAATAGATCGATAGTGCCCCAATCCACCCCGCTGCGGCGGGGCATCAAAACGAGGAGACCATTCATGGAAAGACGCAAGTTTCTGACCACCGCTTCGCTCGGCGCCGCCGCCGGCGCCGGCATGCTGCTGAGCGCCTGCGGCAAGAAGGAAGAAGCCGCCCCGCAGACCGCCGCCCCGGCGGCCCCCGCCGTCGCCACCGGTGGCGAGACCATCCGCTGGCGCCTTGCCTCCAGCTTCCCGAAGGCGCTCGACACCATCTACGGCGCGGCCGAGACCTTCTCCGCCAAGGTCAAGGAACTGTCCGGCGGCAAGTTTGAAATCTCCGTCCACCCCGGCGGTGAACTGGTCCCGCCGTTCGGCGTGCTCGATGCCGTCCAGCAGGGCACCGTCGAATGCGCGCACACCGCGCCGTATTACTTCTTCGGCAAGGACGAGAGCTTCGCGATGGACTGCACCATCCCGTTCGGCCTCAACTCCCGCCAGACCACCGCCTGGATGTTCCAGGGCAACGGCTTGAAGCTGCTGCGCGAACTCTACGCCCAGTACAACATCGTCAACTTCCCGATGGGCAACACCGGCGCCCAGATGGGCGGCTGGTACCGCAAGGAAATCAAGTCGCTGGCCGACATGAACGGCCTGAAGATGCGCATCGGCGGCTTCGGCGGGCGCATCCTCGCCGGCATCGGCGGCGTGCCGCAGAACATCCCGGCCGGCGAAATCTACCAGTCGCTGGAAAAGGGCACGATCGACGCCACCGAATGGATCGGCCCTTACGACGACCAGAAGCTCGGCCTCAACAAGGTCGCCGGCTACTACGCCTACCCGGCCTGGTGGGAAGGCGGCCCGCAACTGACGCTGTACGTCAGCGACAAGGCCTACAACAGCCTGTCCAAGGAATACAAGGCGATCATCGAATGCGCCTCGGCCTTCGCCCACGTCGACATGCAGGCCAAGTACGATGCCCGCAACCCGACCGCGCTGAAGGAACTGGTCGCCGGCGGCACCAAGCTGTTCCGTCTGCCGAAGGACGTCATGGACGCCGCCTTCAAGTTCTCGCAGGAACACTACGCCGAGCTGTCGGCGAAGAACCCGAACTGGAAGAAGATCTACGCCGACTACGAAGTCTTCCGCCGCGACCAGCACCAGTGGTTCCGCTTCTCGGAAGCCGGCTTCGACAGCTACATGCAGTCGCAGAAACTCTGAGGCAGGCACCTCGCCCGTACAACCCGCAGCCGGTCTGCGGGTTTTTTGTGGGCGGAAAACCCAGGGCACAAAAAAACCGCCCGGTCATTACATCCGGGCGGTTTTCGTTGCCGGGAGAAAAGGCCTCAGCGCTTGGCGTCCTGGCGCATTTCCTCCATCAAGGCTGCCGCCGGGTCGGCCGCGGGATCGCTCGGTGGCGCAATCGGGTCCGGCAGGGCGGGCTGATCGCCCCAGGAACTGCTGCCGGCGTCGAGCTCGATGGTGTTGAGATCGACCTTGACCTTTTCGTCCAGACTGCCGGTCACCAGGCCGGGGTACATGATCAGCACCGCCACCATGATTAGCTGCAGGATGATGAAGGCAATCGCCCCCTTGTAGATCTGCGGCGTCGTCAGCGGTTCGATCTGCTTGCCGGTCACCGCATCCTTGTAAGCGGTGCGGGCGGCGACGCTGCGCAGGTAGAACAGCGCGAAACCGAAAGGTGGGGTGAGGAAGGAGGTCTGCAGGTTCATCGCGATCAACACGCCGAACCAGATCAGGTTGATGTCCATCTTCTCCGCCACCGGCGCCAGCAGCGGGACGACGATGAAGGCAATCTCGAAGAAGTCGATGAACATGCCGAGAACGAAGACCAGCAGGTTCACGAACACCAGGAAACCGATCTGCCCGCCGGGCAGCTTGTCGAACAGGTGCTCAACCCAGATGTGCCCGTCGGCGGCGTTGAAGGTGAAGGAAAACACCGTCGAGCCGATCAGGATGAAGAGTACGAAACAGGACAGGCGGGCGCTGTTGTCGAGCGCCTCCTTGAGCAAGGTCAGCGACAGCTGACGGCGGCTCAGCGCCATGATCAGCGCCCCCACCGCCCCCATCGCGCCGCCTTCGGTCGGCGTGGCGATGCCGAGGAAGATCGTGCCGAGCACCAGGAAGATCAGCACCAGCGGCGGGATCAATGCAAAGGTGACGCGCTCGGCTAACACCGAAAGCAGGCCGAGCTTCAGTTGCTTGTTGATGATCGCCAGCAGCAGGGCGACGATACCGATCACCGACAGGGTGAAGATGGCGCGCTCGTCGAACGGCGCCAGCCCCTTTCTGCCAAACAGGCTATCGGCAACCGCGTCGTAATTGAAGAAGAGCAGCAGGCCGATCGCCCAGGAACCGGCCGACAGCAGCCACAGCGATAGCTGCCCGCTGCGCCCGTTCGGTTCGCGGTAAATCCGTGCCTCGGGGGGCAGCGCCGGCACCCAGTCCGGCTTGAAAATCGCCAGACCGACGATGAAGATCACGTACAACCCAACCAGCATGAAGGCCGGAATCATCGCCCCGGCATACATGTCGCCGACCGAGCGACCGAGTTGGTCGGCCATCACGATGAGCACCAGCGAGGGCGGAATTGCCTGCGCCAAGGTGCCGGAGGCGGTGATCGTCCCGGCGGCGATGGCGCGGTTGTAACCGTAGCGCAGCATGATTGGCAGCGAGATCAGCCCCATTGCAATCACCGACGCGGCAACCACCCCAGTGGTCGCCGCCAGCAGGGCACCGACGATGATCACGGCCAGCGCCAGCCCGCCGCGCAACGGGCCGAAGACCTGGCCGATCGACTCCAGCAGATCCTCGGCCATGCCGCTCTTCTGCAGGATGATGCCCATCAGCGTGAAGAAGGGAATGGCCAGCAGGGTATCGTTCTGCATGATGCCGAACAGGCGTAACGGCAAAGCCTGGAACAGGGTGGCCGGGAACAGCCCGGCCTCCATGCCGACGGTACCGAACAGCAGGCCGGTGGCGGCCAGCGCGAAGGCCACCGGAAAACCGGAGAGGAGGAAGAAAATCAAGCCCACGAACATCAGGGGGACAAAGTATTCGGCGATGAAGGCCATCAGCGCTTCTCCTCACGGGCACGACCGGCGTGCTCTTCGATTTCGTAGGACAGGACATCCTCCTCGGGGGCGTGCGGGTTGTGGCCGATAGGATCGGGGATCATTCCGGCGAGGAAGGCAAAACGCTTGATCAGTTCGGAGAGCGATTGCAGCATGAGCAAGGCAAACCCGACCGGCATCATCAGGTATACCGGCCAACGGATCAGCCCCCCGGCGTTTTGCGACATTTCCCCGCTAGCCCAGGCGCCAGTGAACAGCGGCCAGGAAAGGTCGATGAAAACCACGCAGAAAGGCCAGAGGATGAGCAGGATGCCGATGATGTCAATGAGATTGCGCACCTTGGGCGAGAAACGGTTGGACAGGAAATCGATGCGGACGTGGGCGTTCTTCATGAACACGAAGCCCGCGCCGAGCAGGAAGACCGCCGAGAACAGGTACCACTGGATTTCCAGGAAGGCATTGGAACCGATATTGAGCGTCTTGCGCACGACCGCATTGCCGGCAGAAATCAGCACGGCAAGCAGGACCAGCCAGTAAATCAATTTCCCGAGACGTTCGCTGAACGCATCGATCAAACGCGACAGCACGAGCAGATACTGCATTGTCATCCTCCTCTGCCGCACGAAGGGCGGCATCTCTGCGTTGCAGTCTACCCACCGGCCAGTCGCACAAAAATTAGGGATAGCCCTGAGAGGCTGGAAGATGATTGGCGAACAGCCCCCACAAGCACCGGCAAACCGCTGGCCAGCTATCCAAAAGCCGGCTTTTCGCCGATAATTACGGCTTTTCAGCAGGCTGGATCCCGGATCATGAGCGTGAGCATTCCTCCCAAGTTCAACCCCCTGACCGGCGCCATCCGCGCGCTAGCCATGGACGCCGTCCAGCAAGCCAACTCCGGTCACCCGGGCGCGCCGATGGGCATGGCCGAGATCGCCGAAGTCCTGTGGCGGCGCCACCTGCGCCACAACCCGGCCAATCCGGCATGGCCCGACCGCGACCGCTTCGTGCTGTCAAACGGCCACGGTTCGATGCTGATCTACGCGCTGCTGCACCTGACCGGCTACGACGTCAGCATCGACGACCTGAAGAACTTCCGCCAGCTCCACGCCAAGACCCCGGGCCACCCGGAATACGGCTACACGCCGGGCGTCGAGACGACCACCGGGCCGCTCGGCCAGGGCATCACCAACGCCGTCGGCTTCGCGCTGGCCGAGAAGGTGCTGGCTGCCGAGTTCAACCGCCCCGGCCACGACATCGTCAACCACCACACCTACACCTTCCTCGGCGACGGCTGCCTGATGGAGGGCGTCTCGCATGAAGCCTGCTCGCTCGCCGGCACGCTTGGCCTGGGCAAGCTGATCGCCTTCTGGGACGACAACGGCATCTCGATCGACGGTCACGTCGAAGGCTGGTTCACCGACGACACGCCGAAACGCTTCGAGGCCTACGGCTGGCACGTCGTACCCAAAGTCGACGGCCACGACCCGGAAGCCATCGAACGCGCCCTGCTCGCCGCCAAGGCGGTGCATGACAAACCGAGCCTGATCTGCTGCCGCACCGTGATCGGCGCCGGCTCGCCGAACAAGCAGGGTAGCCACGACTGTCACGGCGCGCCGCTCGGCAAGGACGAGATCGCCGCCGCCCGCGCCTACATCGGCTGGAATTTCCCGCCCTTCGAAGTCCCCGGTGACGTCTATGCCGCCTGGAACGGCAAAGTCCGCGGCGCCGCCTTCCAGGAAAACTGGGAACGCCGTTTCGCCAAGTACCAGACCGAGTTCCCGGAACTCGCCGCCGAGTTCGAACGCCGCGTGATGCAGCGCCAACTGCCGGCCAGCTGGGAAGAAACCAAGGCCGCCTACCTCGCCACCTGCCGCGCCAAGGCCGAGAACATCGCCACGCGCAAGGCTTCGCAGAACGCCATCGCCGCGCTGGTCCCGGCGGTGCCGGAAATCTTCGGCGGCTCGGCCGACCTGGCCGGTTCCAACCTGACCTTCGTCAAAGGCAGCAAAGGCGTCACCAAGACTGAGGGCGGCAACTACTGCTACTACGGCGTGCGTGAATTCGGCATGACCGCCATCGCCAACGGCCTCGCGCTGCACGGCGGCCTGATTCCCTACACCGCGACCTTCCTGGTCTTCTCGGATTACGCGCGCAACGGCATCCGCATGGCGGCGCTGATGAAGCAGCGCCAGATCATGGTCTATACCCATGACTCCATCGGTCTCGGCGAGGACGGCCCGACCCACCAGCCGGTCGAGCACATCCCGTCGATGCGCATCATCCCGAATCTGGATGTCTGGCGCCCGGCCGACGCGACGGAAACCGCCATCGCCTGGATCGCCGGCGTCGAACGCCGCGACGGCCCGAGCCTGCTCGCCCTGTCGCGCCAGAACCTGCCGACCGTCACCCAGAACGCTGCCGACGCCGACATCGCCAAGGGCGGCTACGTGCTGTCGGAAAACGCCGACGCGCAGATCACGCTGATCGCCACCGGCTCCGAGGTCAAGCTGGCGCTCGACGCCCAGGCCGCGCTGGCCGGCGAAGGCATTGCTGCGCGCGTCGTGTCGATGCCCTGCACCAATGTCTTCGACCGCCAGAGCGACGACTACAAGGCTTCGGTGCTTGGCACCTGCAAGAAGCGCATCGCCATCGAAGCGGCACATCCGGATTTCTGGCGCAAATACGTCGGCCTGCACGGCGCGGTCATCGGTATCGACCGCTTCGGCGAATCGGCACCGGCCGGCCAGCTCTTCGAAATGTTCGGCTTCACCGTCGGCAACGTCGTCGCCACGGCGAAAAGCCTGTTGTCCTGATTTCAATACATCCAACGCAGAGAGGAAATAGATCCATGGCTATCAAGGTTGCAATCAACGGTTTCGGTCGTATCGGTCGCTGCACGCTGCGCGCCATTTACGAACAAGGATTGCAGAACGAATTCGACGTTGTCGCGATCAACGCCTCCGGCGACCTGGCGACCAACGCCCACCTGCTGAAGTACGACACGACGCACGGCCGGTTCACGACCAGCGTCGAAACCGAAGGTGAAAACTGCATCATCATCGACGGCAAGAAGATCGCCTTCTACTCGACCAAGAACCCCAAGGACATCAACTGGGCCGACCACGGCGTCGACGTCCTGCTCGAATGCACCGGCGCCTACACCTCCAAGGCCAAGGCCCAGGCACTGCTCGAACAAGGCGCCAAGCGCGTGCTGATCTCCGCCCCGGGCGGTGACGACGTCGACGGCACCATCGTCATGGGCGTCAACGAAGGCATCCTGACCCAGGCGATGAGCGTCGTCTCCAACGCCTCGTGCACGACCAACTGCCTGGCCCCGGTGGCCAAGGTGCTGTCCGACGCCATCGGCATCAAGTCCGGCCTGATGACCACGGTGCACGCCTACACCAACGACCAGGTCACGGTGGACGTCCGCCACAAGGACCTGCGCCGCGCCCGTGCCGCCGCCGCCAACATCATCCCGACCAAGACCGGCGCCGCCAAGGCCGTCGGCCTGGTGCTGCCGCAACTGGTCGGCAAGTTCGACGGTTTCGCGCTGCGCGTGCCGACCATCAACGTGTCCCTCGTTGATTTGACCTTCACCGCCGAGCGCGCCACCACCAAGGACGAAATCAACGCCCTGATGACCGCTGCCGCCAACGGCCCGCTCAAGGGCATCATGGCGGTCAACACCGAGCCGCTGGTGTCGTCCGATTTCAACCACACCACGGTTTCCTCGACCTTCGACGCGACCCAGACCCGCGTCCTCAAGGCCGAAGACGGCTCGACCCTGGTCAAGGTGCTGGCCTGGTACGACAACGAGTGGGGCTACTCCTGCCGCATGCTCGACGCCGCCCGCGCCTGGATGGCTGCCAAGTAAGCGAAGCAGGCTCAAGGAAACCGCCGGCAAGCCGGCGGTTTTTTTTCGCCCGGTTAATGCCAAGTGCCTATAATCGATTAAGCCAGATTTAATCCATTTACTGCACTATCAGTCTGCAGATCCATCGTCTCCTCGCATTGCCCAAAAATAGAGCAATTGCAATGCAGCAAGCTGACAATAATTTCACATTCCGGGAGGCGTCATGAGCTGGTTCGACAATCTTTCACTGCGTTACAAGCTGCTGATCAACTTTCTTGCCAGCGGCGGCATCCTGATCGCGGCGATCGTCTTCTCCGTCGTCGAATTGCGTTCGGCAGGCAGGGATATGGCCGAGCTTGCCGGCAACAGCCTGCCCTCGATCCAGGCGATCGGGGAAATCAGCCAGCTCCGACTGCGTTATCGCGTACGCAGCCTAGAATACATGTTGCCCGACACCCCGGAAGCCAAGGCCAAGCTGGCCAAGGATATGGGGAAGCTCGACGGTATGTTGCGCGAGGCCTTCGCCAGGTACGAAAAACTGATTTCCAGCGACAAGGAAAGGGAAGTCTACAAGGCCGCCATAGCTGCCGCCGACGACTACAAGGCCAGCGTCGAGAAGGCGGTTGCGCTGACCGTGGCGGGTGATGAAGCCGGCGCCCAGCAACTGCGCAAAACCGAGTGGGTGAAAAACGCCAACAAGCTGCGCGACCGCACCGACGAGCTGACCGACATCAACCGCCAGGCGGCCGACGCGCTGTCCGAACAGACCCAGAAGGACCTGGCCAGCGGACTGACCGGCGCCATCACCGCGCTGATCGGCGGCACTCTGATGGCCCTCATCGTTTCCTATGTCGTCGCCCAGCGCATGGGCCATCAGCTTGACCAGGCCGTCGCCGCCACCGAGCGCATCGCCGAGGGCAACCTGACCGGCGACGTACCGGGCGGCGGCGCCGACGAAATCGGCAAGCTGCTGCGCGCGGTCGCCCACATGCAGCTCTCGCTGCGCAGCACCATCGGCGAATCGCTACGCGGGGCCGGCCAGGTGCTCGAAGCCTCCAAAGCCCTCAACCACTCGGTGCAGATGATCGACGAATCGGCGTCGATCCAGAGCTCCGCCGCCTCGGCAATCGCCGCCAACGTCGAGGAACTGACGGTGTCGATCAACCACGTTTCCGACAGCACCGGCGAAGCCGCCCGCCTCGCCGGGGAATCGGACAAGCAAGCCAGCCATGGTCGGCAGGCCATCGACGCACTGGTCGACCGCATCAATCAGGTGGCCGATGTCGTACGCGAGGCATCCGAGCAGATCACCAATCTCAAAAACGAATCCGAGAAGATCTCCAGCATCGTCTCGGTGATCCGCGACATTGCCGACCAGACCAACCTGCTCGCCCTGAACGCCGCCATCGAAGCCGCCCGCGCCGGCGAAAGCGGGCGTGGCTTTGCCGTCGTCGCCGATGAAGTGCGCAAGCTGGCCGAGCGCACCTCGGTGTCCACCGGAGAAATCGGCAAGATGGTCAATGCCATCCAGCAATCGACCGGCCAGGTGGTCAGCGGCGTCGCCCAGGGCGTCCAGCTCGCCGACAGCAGCGTTGAGCTGGCGCAGCAGGCCGGATCGGCGATCGCCGAGATGCGTGCGATGGCGCAACAGGTCGCCGAGGTCATTAGCGATGTCGATAGCGGCCTGCGCGAACAATCGACCGCATCCACCGATGTCGCCGTCAAGATCGAACAGATCGCGACCCAGGCGGAAGAAGCCAGCGCCATCGCGCACGAGACTTCGCAAGCCTCGACCTCTCTCGACAGCACCGCCCGCCAGTTGCAGGCCGCGGTGTCCCGCTTCCGTATCTGATGGCGGCGATGCCCGATGGCTCAAATCGCATCCGCCAGCCAAACGGCCAAAGACCGGCGGCGGCCCGTCGTCGCCAGCACTGACGAAACCGCCGCATCGATCTCCCCGGCGATGCAGCGGATCGTTTCGCTGCTGCGAGCAAAAACCCCCCTCTCTCCCAAGGAGATCGCGCGCGACGCCTTCATCGCCCTGACCACCCTCGAAGGCGGCGGATACCTCAAAAAGATGAAAGGCCTTGGGCTGATTCGCATCGAAGGCTGGCTGAAAAACCACAACGGTTTTACCACGCCGCTTTATGCGCTGGGCCGAGGAACGGATTGCCCCCGTCCGAAATTCGCGTCGATTGACCGGGACTCCCGCGGCATGGCGAAAATCGTCGCCATCCTCAATACCCGAAGCAAGCTGGACTACCGGGAAATCGCCAAGCTGGCCGGCATCTCCGCCAACACGATCAAGAACGCCAAATACATGGATTCGCTCCTGGCACAAGGAAGAGTCCATGTGGCAGCGTGGCGGCGCGGCCGCAACGGCCACCTCTACCCGCTCTTCAACGCCGGCGCCGGCGAAAGCGCAGTCAGGCCGGAACAACTGAGCCGGCAGGAAATCATGCAGCGCCATCGAACCCGCCAAAAAATCCTCTCCGGAAAAGCGACTGCGTTTGATTGCCAACTGAAATCCCTGCCCCTGGCTGGCCCGCCAGTTACTCCATGAGGCAGCTCGGACAGCCGGGCGCCTCCATTTGTCACGCGTACCCGGAATCCATGCCGTGCTGGTAAAATTGCGGCTTGACCATCCGCGTCGCACCACCGTACTTGCCTGCCAACTTTCCGTCCCCTGAAGTGCTGCGTCTCGCCATCAATGGCTACGGCCGGATCGGTCGCTGCTTCCTGCGTGCGCTGCACGAATCTTCGGCCAACCGGCGTTTCGAGGTCGTCGCCATCAATGAGCCGGCCAACCTCGACAGCATCGCCTACCTCACCCGCTACGACTCGACGCACGGCCGTTTCCCGGCCGAAATCGGGCTCGGCGAGGGACGCCTGTTCATCGATGGTCGGCCGATCGCCGTCAGCCATGCGCGCACGCCGGAGGAGGTCGACTGGGGCGAGCATGGCATCGACCTGCTCGTCGAATGTTCCGGCGCCTACGGCCGGCGCGACGAACTGACACGCTTCCTGGCCGCCGGCTGCCCGCGCCTGCTCCTCTCGCACCCGGGCCACAGTGCCGACGATGTCGATGCCACCATCGTCGCCGGCATCAACCAGGACAGCCTGAACGGCGACCAACGCCTGGTTTCCGCCGCATCGTGCACGACCAACGCGATCGTCCCGGTGCTCGACTTGCTCGACCGCGAAATCGGCGTCGAGCAGGCGCTGCTCACCACGCTGCACTCGGTGATGAACGACCAGCCGCTGATCGACGGCTACCACCACGACGACCTGCGCCGCACCCGTTCGGCGATGCAGTCGATCATCCCGGTATCGACCGGCCTGGCGCGCGGCGTCGAGCGCCTGCTGCCGCAACTGGCCGGCCGCGTGCACGCCAAGGCGATCAGGGTGCCGACGCTGAACGTCTCGGCGATCGACCTTACCGTGCACACCCGCCAGGCGGTTTCGGCGAAGACGATCAACCGGCTGCTCGCCGACGCCGCCGCCGGCCCGCTCAAGCGCCGCCTGGCCTGCTCCGATCAGGCGCACGCCTCGATCGACTTCAACCACGATCCGCACTCGGCGATCGTCGACGGCAGCCAGACGCGCACCGCCGGCAGCCACCTGCTGAATCTCTTCGTCTGGTTCGACAATGAATGGGGATTCGCCAACCGCATGCTCGAAGTGGCCGACCACTGGTCGCGCCACTGGACCGCTCACCAACAATAACCCCTTGGAGAAGACCATGAACGTCATCAAGCTGACCGACCTCGATGTTTCCGGCAAGCGCGTTTTCATCCGCGCCGACCTCAACGTGCCACAGGACGAAGCCGGCAACATCACCGAGGACACGCGCATCCGCGCCTCGCTGCCGTCGATCCGCTACTGCCTGGAAAAGGGCGCCGCGGTCATGGTCACCTCGCACCTCGGTCGCCCGACCGAAGGCCAGCTCAACCCGGAAGACAGCCTGATGCCGGTCGCCGTGCGTCTCGGCCAGATGCTGCACCTGCCGGTGCGCCTGGTCGCCGACTGGGTCGATGGCGGTTTCGAGGTCAAGCCGGGTGAGGTTGTGCTGCTTGAGAACTGCCGCGTCAACAAGGGCGAGAAGAAGAACAACGACGAGCTGGCGCAGAAGATGGCCAAGCTCTGCGACATCTACGTCAATGACGCCTTCGGCACCGCCCACCGCGCCGAAGCCACCACCCACGGCATGGCCAAGTACGCGCCGGTCGCCTGCGCCGGCGTGCTGATGGGCGCCGAGATCGACGCCCTGTCCAAGGCGCTGCACGAACCGAAGCGCCCGCTGGTGGCCATCGTCGGCGGCTCCAAGGTGTCGTCCAAGCTGACCATCCTGCGTTCGCTGGCCGACAAGGTCGACCAGCTGATCGTCGGCGGCGGCATCGCCAACACCTTCCTGCTCGCCTCCGGCAAGCGCATCGGCGAATCGCTGGCCGAGCCCGACCTGGTCAAGGAAGCGCACGCCATCATGGACATCATGAAGGAACGCGGCGCCGAAGTGCCGCTGCCGACCGACGTCGTCGTCGCCGACGAAGTCTCCGCCCTGGCCCGTGCCAACAAGATCTGCATCGACGACGTCAGCGCCCACGACCGCATCCTCGACGTCGGCCCGAAGAGTGCCGTCAAGCTCGCCGAGATCGTCGCCAACGCCGG
Source organism: Azonexus caeni (assembly GCF_048146105.1). Taxonomy (NCBI): domain Bacteria; kingdom Pseudomonadati; phylum Pseudomonadota; class Betaproteobacteria; order Rhodocyclales; family Azonexaceae; genus Azonexus; species Azonexus caeni. Next base: position 25,344 of record NZ_JBKJAD010000024.1, on the reverse strand, counting down.
CACCATCGTCTGGAACGGCCCGGTCGGCGTCTTCGAACTGCCGCAGTTCGCCGGCGGCACCAAGATGCTGGCTTCGGCCATCGCCCACTCGGAAGCCTTCTCGATCGCCGGCGGCGGCGATACGCTGGCCGCCATCGCCAAGTTCAACATCGCCGACGACGTCGGCTACATCTCGACCGGCGGCGGCGCCTTCCTGGAATTCCTCGAAGGCAAGACGCTGCCGGCGATTGCCGTCCTCGAACAACGCGCCGCCGGCTGAGCGCGATGAGCGACAAGCGCCGAATCCTGATCGCCGATCCTTCGCGGGTAGCCAGGACGGCGCTCGTCAGGCTGCTGCGCGAGGACTTCGACATCCGCGAGGAAGGCGACGGCGAATCGGCCTGGCAGACGCTGGTGCTCGACGCTTCGATCGTTGCTGTCGTCTCCAGCATCGGCCTGCCGCGCCTGAGCGGTTACGAGCTGTTGTCGCGCCTGCGCCAGAACCGGCTACGCCGGCTCGCCGACCTGCCCTTCTTCCTCCTCATCTCGAAGGACGAAACCGCCCCCAACCGCGAGGAGGCCAAGGAGCGCGGCGTCAGTGACTTCATCGTGCGCGGCGGCAGTGCCGACGACATCCGCCGCCGCATCTGCCGCCTGGTCAATTGGGATATCGAAGCCGTCCCCGACGACGCCGACAGCCAGGCAGCCTTCGGCAACCGCACCCTGGCCTGCCGCCATCTATGCAACCAGATGGCGGAAATTGCCGATCCGGAAACCTGGTCGGCCAGCGTGCTGGCTTTCGGGCTGGAGAGCGAATCGGCGATCAGCGAACGCTTCGGCGCGGCGATCATGCAGGACATCGGCCAGCGTTTCGCGCGGGTAATCCGCGCCAAGCTCGGCCCGCGCGACCTGATTGCCCACCTCGGCGGCTCGACCTATGTCGTCGCCTCGCCCGGCACCAGCCCGGCGACGGCGACCGCCTTCGCCCAGCGCGTGTGCAGCGCCCTCGGCGAGAGCCGCATCCGGATCGCCGAAACAACGGTACAGGTCGCCGTCAGCGCCGGTCTCGCCGCCCTGCCGGCGGAACGCGGCAAATCGGCTGCGCAGTTGATCGAAATGGCGGTCAGCCGCCTCGAACTCGCCCGCCAGACCCCTGGCGGCCATGTCATCAGCAGCGACCCTCCGGCCGACGACCCCTTCGCCCGCATCCAGGCCCTGCTGCGCCAGGAAAACACCCGCGAGCAACTGGGCGAAACCGGCCAGCAACTGCTGCCCATCCTGCGCCTGCTCGAACAGCAGTTCCATTTCGGCCTCCCCCTGGCACAAATGGAGGAACAGCTCCGGAAATACGCCAGTCATCAGCCTGACCCAGAATGAATCGTCGTAGCAAGACAGAATAACCACACCTATAGACAGGAAGAGACAATGTCCCGCCATACCAAGATCGTCGCCACCCTCGGCCCCGCCTCGTCGTCTCCGGAAGTCCTGGAGCGCATGGTGCAGGCCGGCATCGATGTCGTCCGCATGAACTTCTCGCACGGCACCGCCGCCGACCACAAGGCCAGGGCCGAAGGCATCCGCGCCGCCGCCGCCAAACACGGCCGCGTCGTCGGCATCCTCGGCGACCTGCAGGGGCCGAAGATCCGTGTCGGCAAGTTCGAGAACAACCGCATCACGCTCACCGCCGACGCCCATTTCATCCTCGACGCCGCCTGCCCGCTCGGCAATCAGGAACGGGTCGGCCTCGACTACAAGGACCTGCCGAAGGACGTCGTCCCCGGCGACATCCTGCTGCTCGACGACGGCCGTCTCAAGCTCACGGTCGAAGCCGTGCGCGGCACCGAAATCCACACCCGCGTGCTGGTCGGCGGTGAGCTATCGAACAACAAGGGGATCAACCGCCAGGGCGGCGGCCTGACCGCGCCGGCGCTGACCGCCAAGGACATGGACGATATCAAGACCGCCGCCGAGATCGGCGTCGATTTCGTCGCCGTCTCCTTCCCCAAGAGCGCCGCCGACATGTACATGGCGCGCCAGTTGCTGCGCGCCGCCGGCAGCGAAGCCGTGCTGATCGCCAAGATCGAACGCGTCGAAGCCGTCGACAACATGGCCGAGATCCTCGATGCCTCGGACGGCGTCATGGTCGCCCGCGGCGACCTCGCGGTCGAAGTCGGCGACGCCGCCGTGCCGGCGCTGCAGAAGAAGATGATCCGCATGGCGCGCGACAAGAACAAGCTGGCGATCACCGCGACGCAGATGATGGAATCGATGATCCATTCGCCGGTGCCAACCCGCGCCGAAGTTTCCGATGTCGCCAACGCCGTCCTCGACGGTACCGACGCGGTGATGCTGTCGGCCGAAACCGCCGCCGGCAAGTACCCGGTCGAGACCGTCGAATCGATGGCACGCATCTGCGTCGAAGCCGAGCGCTCGGCCGAAGTCACGCTCGACCGCGAATTCCTCGACCGCGTGTTCACCCGCATCGACCAGTCGATCGCCATGGCCGCCATCTGGACCGCCCATCACCTCAAGGTCAAGGCGATCGCCGCACTGACCCAGTCCGGGTCGACCGCACTGTGGATGAGCCGGCTCAACTGCGGCGTGCCGATCTACGCGCTGACCCCGGATGCCGCCGCGATCGGCCGCATGGCGCTATACCGCGAAGTCCGTCCGCTGCTCATGCAGCAGCAGCACACCGAGCGCGACCAGTTGCTGGCCGAAGCCGAAGCCCTGCTCATCGAACGCGGCATCGTCGACCGCGGCGACCTGATCGTGCTCACCATCGGCGAACCGATCGGCAGCATCGGCGGCACCAACACACTGAAGATCGTGCGCGTCGGCGAGCATCAGCCGACCCGTCCGTAATAAAATAGCCGGTTAATTCAGCGACCCAACTATCCAGGAGTTCCCATGCCGCTCGTCTCCCTGCGCCAACTGCTCGACCACGCCGCCGAAAACGACTATGGTCTGCCCGCCTTCAACGTCAATAACATGGAGCAGGTCTGGGCCATCATGGAAGCCGCCAGCCAGCTCGATGCGCCGGTCATCATGCAGGCCTCGGCCGGTGCCCGCAAGTACGCCGGCGAACCCTTCCTGCGCCACCAGATCCTGGCCGCGCTCGAAGCCTACCCGCACATCCCCATAGTCATGCACCAGGACCACGGGCAAAGCCCGGCCGTCTGCATGGCGGCGATCAAGTCCGGCTTCTCGTCGGTGATGATGGACGGCTCGCTGGAAGCCGACGGCAAGACCGTCGCCAGCTTCGAATACAACGTCGAAGTCACCCGCAAGGTCACCGAACTGGCGCACAGCATCGGCGTCTCCGTCGAAGGCGAACTGGGCGTGCTCGGCTCGCTGGAAACCATGAAGGGCGACAAGGAAGACGGCCACGGCGCCGAAGGCACGATGACCCGCGAACAACTGCTGACCGACGTCGAGCAAGCCGCCGACTTCGTCCGCCAGACCAACTGCGACGCCCTCGCCATCGCCATCGGCACCAGCCACGGCGCCTACAAGTTCACCAAGAAGCCGACCGGCGACATCCTCGCCATCGACCGCATCGCCGAAATCCACGCCCGCATCCCGAACACCCACCTGGTCATGCACGGCTCCTCCAGCGTGCCGCAGGAACTGCTCGCCGAAATCCGCGAATTCGGCGGCGACATGAAGGAAACCTACGGCGTGCCGGTCGAGGAAATCGTCAAGGGCATCAAGCATGGCGTGCGCAAGGTCAACATCGACACTGACATCCGCCTCGCGATGACCGGCGCCATCCGCCGCTACATGGCCGAAAACCCGGGCAAGTTCGACCCGCGCGACTACCTCAAGCCGGCCCGCGAAGCCGCCAAGAAGATCTGCCTCGCCCGTTTCGAAGCCTTCGGCTGCGCCGGCCAGGCGAGCACGATCAAGCCGGTATCGCTGGACAAGATGGCCGACCGCTACGCCAAGGGCGAGCTGAACCAGATCGTCAGGTAAGCTGTTTTCCCCCGTTTGACCATAACAGCCGCCTGCGGGCGGCTGTTTTTCTGAGCTGGACTCACTCCGTCATTTTCGCGATTGCCTTGACGGCCAGACCGCCACCGGGAACCACGCCGCCGGCCACTTCCGCCCCAAGCTCGAAGAGCATTTCCCGGGTCATCACGCGATCGAGCCGATCCTTGAACCACTGGCCGTTCTCCACGGTTTCCCCAGTCAGACCGTCAACCTCGATCACGCCTCGCCGGTCGGCTGAACTCCAGACGAATTCAAACGCGAAAACCGGTCGAAAATAGAGGTGCAGCTTCTCGAACGCCAGCCGCTCGGAAAAAATGGCGTGCGCATTCATCGCCTCGCCAGTAAGTTTCGCCTGTGCCATCTGTGCCACGGCAGCAAGCGGCACAAGGGGCGTCAGCGCCTCCGGCTTGTCTACAGCGTCGACTTCCTGAAATTTGTATTTACGGATGTAGGCATCAAGCATCGACGGCTTGATATCGCGGCTCAGGCCATCGACATGGCTTTCGAAGTCCAGTTTCCGGTGGCACTTCTCCTGAACATGCAGGTCAATCCTCGCTTTCTCGCCCTGGCGAGTGACCTCGTAATCCTGCTCCAGGATAGTGATCGCCTTGGCATAGGGATTGTGCACTGCCACCGGATAAACCAGTTCGCAGGCATAGTCCACCGCGCGTTGCGCCACCACGTGCCAGAAGGGCTCGTAACGGAGCACCTCCTTCGCCAGCATCACCGTTTCTTCCCGCGGTCGGTTGAGAGGATTGAGTCGGGCCAACATACCGAAAGCACCGAGCTTCTTTTTTTCCGCCTGTTCCTGAGCTGCCCGTAACGGGTAGACCTCGTCGAAGACGAATACCCGGTAAGCGCCTTGCGCTATTTCGATCCTGTTATCCAAATCCGCCCCCTAGCTAGCAATCCTGCGGAAATATTGCATGGATTGGCAAAAAAATACAGGCGAATGCTGGCGCTCGCGCTACTCGCTTTCCGCCAGGCGCAAGGCAACCCGCAAATCAGCAACCAGCGCGTCGCAGTCGGCGGCGCGCAGCGGTTCGCCCTCGTTGTAGCCGTAGGGCACGCAGTACACCGCACAACCGGCGTTGCGGGCGGTTTCGATATCGTGTTTCGAGTCGCCGATGTGCAGGTTGCTCGCCGGTTCGCAGCCGAGCGCCGCGCAAGCATGGAGCAGCGGCGCCGGATGCGGCTTGCGCTGCGGCGTCGTGTCGCCGGAGACGACGGCTGTGAAATAGTGGGCGATGCCGGTGCGTTCGAGCAGGACTTCGGTGAACGCCGCGGGCTTGTTGGTCACCACGGCCAGCGGCAGGCCGGTGGCGTGCCAGGCGGCGAGGCCTTCGCGGACGCCGGGAAAGAACTGCGCCTGGCGCCCGTTGACCGCCGCGTAGTGGCGCTGGAAGGCGGCAATGCCCTGCGCCTGCAGCGCCGGATCGGGCGCCGCTTCCCAGGTCAGGCAGCGTTCGACCAGCACCGCCATGCCACGCCCGACGAAACGCCGGATTTCCGCCTCGCTGCGCGGCGGCTGGCCGAGTTCGGCGAGCATCAGGCGGCAGGCTTCGGCGAGGTCGGCAACGGTGTCGAGCAGGGTGCCGTCGAGGTCGAAGGTGATCGAGCGGAATTTCATGGGCGGTCCTTGAGCGCCGCGCGCAGCGCGGCAATGATCGTATCGTAGCGGTGCGGGTCGTCGTCGCGACCGGCGCCGAATACCGCCGAGCCGGCGACGAAGGCATCGACGCCGGCACAGGCGATCTGCGCAATATTACCCGGATTGACCCCGCCGTCGATCTCGAGACGGATGCGCCGGCAGCTGTCGCGCTCGTAGGCATCGAGCTTGGCTCGTGCCGCGCGCGCCTTGGCCAGCGTGCCGGGGATGAACTTCTGGCCGCCGAAGCCGGGGTTGACGCTCATCAGCAGGACGACGTCGATCTTGTCGAGGACATAGTCGAGATGGTCGAGCGGCGTCGCCGGGTTGAACACCAGGCCGGCCTGGCAGCCGCCATCGCGGATCAGCGCCAGCGTGCGGTCGATGTGCTCGGAGGCTTCCGGGTGGAAGGTGATGAGGTTGGCGCCGGCCTTGACGAAATCGGGGACGATGCGGTCGACCGGCTTGACCATCAGATGCACGTCGATCGGCGCGTCGGTGCACGGGCGGATCGCCTCGCAGACCAGCGGGCCGATGGTCAGGTTGGGGACGTAGTGGTTGTCCATCACGTCGAAGTGGATCCAGTCGGCGCCGGCGGCGATGACGTTGGCCACTTCCTCGCCCAGGCGGGCGAAATTGGCGGAAAGTAGGCTGGGGGCGATGATGAAATCACGGGCGGACATGGTTGCGCTCCAGAAAAACAGGGGAAAAAAAGACCCCGACGAGCGGGGTCGAAACGACGCAAGGGCCGTGCAGAGTTCGGTAATGCGGTTCAGCGATAGGCGGCGGCCATCCTTTCCAGCGACAGCGGCTTGATCTTGCTCGCCTGCCCGGACGAACCGAAGGCTTCGAAACGCAAGCGACAGATGTCGCGGGCGGCCACGACGGCAGCCTTGAGGAAGGCGCGCGGGTCGAATTCTTCCGGTCTTTCGGCCATCGCCTGGCGCATCGCGCCGGTCATCGCCAGCCGGATGTCGGTGTCGATATTGACCTTGCGCACGCCATGGCGGATGCCCTCGACGATTTCCTCGACCGGCACGCCGTAGGTTTCCTTGATCGCCCCGCCGTAGCGGCGGATCACCGCCAGCCATTCCTGCGGCACGCTGCTCGATCCGTGCATCACCAGGTGGGTGTTGGGAATGCGCGCGTGGATCGCCTTGATGCGGTCGATGGCAAGGATCTCGCCGGTCGGCGGCCGGGTAAACTTGTAGGCGCCGTGGCTGGTGCCGATGGCGATGGCCAGGGCATCGACGCCGGTCTTGGCGACGAAGTCGGCCGCCTCTTCCGGGTCGGTCAGCATTTGCGAATGATCGAGCTTGCCGGCGGCGCCGATGCCGTCTTCCTCGCCGGCCTCGCCGGTTTCCAGCGAACCGAGGCAACCGAGTTCGCCTTCGACCGAGACGCCGATCGCGTGCGCCATCTCGACCACCTTGCGCGTGGTGTCGACGTTGTAGGCGTAGCTGGTCGGCGTCTTGCCGTCCTCGCCCAGCGAGCCGTCCATCATCACGCTCGAGAAGCCGCTGCGCATCGACTGCTGGCAGACCGCCGGCGAGGTGCCGTGGTCCTGGTGCAGGCAGACCGGAATCTCCGGGTACTGCTCGATCGCCGCTTCGACCAGCTTCCTCAGGAAGGGCTCGCCGGCATATTTGCGGGCGCCGGCCGAAGCCTGCAGGATCACCGGGCTGTCGCAGGCCGCCGCCGCCTGCATGATGGCGTGGATCTGCTCCATGTTGTTGACGTTGAAGGCGGGCAGGCCGTAATCGTGCTCGGCGGCGTGGTCGAGCAACTGGCGCAGCGAGATCAGAGCCATGCGTTTTCCTTTCGCGGATGGTGGCGGGTCGCCGCCGCTGCGAGCGCGGCGACGGCGGGCAGCGGCTTGCCTTCGAGGAATTCGAGGAAGGCGCCACCGCCGGTGGAGATGTAGTCGATGCGTTCGCCGACGCCGAACTGGCCGATCGCGGCCAGGGTGTCGCCACCGCCGGCCACCGAGAAGGCCGGCGAATCGGCGATGGCTCGGGCCAGCGCCGCGGTGCCGGCAGCGAATTGCGGGAACTCGAAGACGCCGAGCGGCCCGTTCCAGACGATGGTAGCGGCGCCCTGCAGGATGCCGGCAATCTCGCACGCGCTGCGCGGGCCGACGTCGAAGATCATGTCGTCGGCACCGACCGCGTCGACCGGGCGCAAGCTTGCCTCGGCATTGGCCGAGAACTCCCCGGCGACGACGACGTCCTCGGGCAGCGGAACGGACGCGCCGCGCGCCGCCATCATGGCCATGATCGCCCGCGCTTCGTCGAGCAGGTCGGGTTCGGCCAGCGACTTGCCGATCGGCTTGCCGGCGGCGAGCAGGAAGGTGTTGGCGATGCCGCCGCCGACGATCAGGCGGTCGACGCGGGCGGCGAGCGAACGCAGGATGGACAGCTTGGTGGACACCTTGGAACCGCCGACGATCGCCACCAGCGGCCGGCGCGGCGCCTCGAAGGCCTGGCCGAGGGCATCGAGTTCGGCGGCCAGCAGTGGGCCGGCGCAGGCCAGCGGGGCGTAGCGGGCAACGCCGCAGATGCTTGCCTCGGCACGGTGGGCGGCGCCGAAGGCGTCGTTGACATAGACGTCGCAGAGCGCCGCGATGCTTTCGGCGAGCGCCGGATCGTCGGCCTTCTCGCCGACGTTGCCGCGGCAGTTCTCGAGCAGGACGATCTGCCCGGGCTTGACGCTCCAGCCGTCGGCCAGCCAGTTCCTGACCAGCGGCACCGGCCGACCGAGCGCTTCGGCCAGGCGTTCGGCGACCGGCGCCAGGGTGTCGCCCGGTTGCAGCGCGCCCTCCTTCGGACGGCCGAAATGCGAGGTCACCATCACCGCCGCGCCGGCGTCGAGCGCCAGCCGCATCGCCGCCAGCGAGGCGACGATGCGCGTCTCGTCGGTGATCCGGCCGGCGTCGTCGGTCGGCACGTTGAGGTCGGCGCGGATCAGCACCCGCTTGCCGGCAAGGTCGACCTCGGTCATGCGCAGGAAAGTCGTCATCGCCGCCCCCTCAGTGCGCGACATGGCGCGCCAGGCGCAGCATGTTGCAGGTGTAGCCGTACTCGTTGTCGTACCACGAGACGACCTTGACGAAGCTGGGATCGAGCGCGATGCCGGCCTCGGCGTCGAAGATCGACGGTTGCGGGCAGCCGCGAAAATCGGTCGATACCACCGCCTGGTCGGTATAGGCGAGGACGCCCTTGAGCGGTCCGGCGGCGGCTTCGCGCATGGCCGCGCAGATCTCGGCATAGGACGCGCTGCGCGCCAGTTCGACGGTCAGGTCGACCACCGAGACGTCCGGCGTCGGCACCCGGAAGGCCATCCCGGTCAGGCGCCCGGCCAGCGCCGGAATCACCTTGCCGACGGCCTTGGCGGCGCCGGTCGAGGACGGAATGATGTTGTCCAGGATGCCGCGCCCGCCGCGCCAGTCCTTGCCGGACGGACCGTCGACCGTCTTCTGGGTGGCGGTCGCCGCGTGCACCGTGCTCATCAGCCCGCGCTTGATGCCGAAGCGATCGTCGAGCACCTTCGCCACCGGTGCCAGGCAGTTGGTCGTGCACGACGCCGCCGAGAGAATGGGCTGACCGGCGTAGCTGTCGTGATTGACGCCATAGACGAACATCGGCGTGTCGTCCTTCGACGGCGCCGACTGGACAACCTTGCGCGCCCCGGCAGCAAGATGCGCCTGGCAGCTTTCCTGGGTGAGGAAAAAGCCGGTCGCCTCGATCACCAGATCGACGCCGAGTTCGCCCCAGTTCAAGCGGGCCGGGTCGCGCTCGGCGCTGAGCCGGATGCGCCGGCCATCGACCAGCAAGTTATTGCCATCGACGGCGACCTCGCCGCCGAAGCGGCCGTGCACCGAGTCGTGTTTGAGCAGATAGGCGAGGTAGTCGGCATCGAGCAGGTCGTTGATGCCGACCACCTCGAGACCGGAAAACTCGTCTTCCTGGGCGATGGCGCGCAAGGCCATGCGTCCGATACGGCCGAAGCCGTTGATTGCCACCCGTATTGGCATGGGTTGTCTCCTGATTTTGAATGGAAATCGGTGGCGGCCGGGGCGCTCAGAAGTCGCCGTCGCTGCCGCTCTCGCGGGCGATGGTTTCGACGACGACGCTCGCCAGATGGGCGGCGGTCAGCTTGAAATGTTCGTAGAGGACGGGGGCCGGGGCGGAGGCGCCGAAGCTGTCGATACCGACCACTTCGCCGACCAGGCCGACGTACTTGCGCCAGGGATCGGGATGCGCCGCCTCGATGGCGATGCGCACCACGTCCGGCGGCAGCACCGCCTTCTTCCACGCCGTCTTCTGGCGGTCGAAGCGCTCGCAGCAAGGCATCGAGACGACGCGCACGGCGACACCGTGGGCGGCCAGCTCGCGCTGCGCGGCCAGGGCGATGCCGACTTCCGAGCCGGTGGCGAGGATCACCGCCTGCAAGGGGCCGTCGGCGTCGCGCAGGACGTAGCCGCCACGGGCAATCTCTTCGGCCCGAGCGGCGCGGTCGCCGCATTGTTCGAGATTCTGCCGCGACAGGAACAGGGCGCTCGGCCCGTCGCGGCGTTCCAGTGCCTCGGCCCAGGCGACCGCTGTTTCCAGCTCGTCGCAGGGACGCCAGACATCGAGACCGGGGATCAGTCGCAGGCTGCCGACATGCTCGATCGGCTGGTGCGTCGGCCCATCCTCGCCGAGGCCGATGGAATCGTGGGTCAGGACATGGACGACGCGCTGCTGCATCAGCGCGCTCATGCGGATGGCGTTGCGCGAGTAATCGGAGAAGACGGCGAAGGTGCCGCCATAGGGAATCAACCCGCCGTGCAGGGCGACGCCGTTCATGATCGCCGCCATGCCGAATTCGCGCACGCCGTAGGACAGGTAGTTCGGCGTCTTGTCGCCGGCCGCGTGCCAGGCGACGCTGCCTTTGCCGGCGGTCAGGTTGGAGCCGGTGAGGTCGGCCGAACCGCCGAGCAGTTCGGGAACGCGCTCGATCAGGAAATCGAGGCAGTTCTGCGACGACTTGCGGCTGGCGATGCCGCCGGTCTTCGCTGCCGCCTGGGCGAGCAGTTCGGCGCGGATTTCCGGCCAGCCTTCCGGCAGGCCGCCGGCCTGGGTGCGCTCGAACTCGGCGGCCAGCGCCGGATAGGCGGCACGGTAGGCGGCAAAGCGCTGTTGCCATGCGGCCTCCGCCGCCGCGCCGCTGGCGCGGGCGTCCCAGGCGGCGCGCAGCGCCTCGGGAATCTCGAACGGCGCATGCGGCCAGCCGAGCGCGGCGCGGGTGGCGGCAACTTCCGCGGCGCCGAGCGGCGCGCCATGCACGTCGTGGCTGCCGGCCTTGTTCGGCGACCCCCAGCCGATCTGCGTGCGGCAGACGATCAGCGTCGGCCGGCCGCGCGACTGGCGGGCCTCGGCCGTCGCCGCGGCGATGGCAATCGGATCGTGGCCGTCGAGCGGGCCGATGACGTCCCAGCCGTAGGCGCGGAAACGGGCAACGGTGTCGTCGCGGAACCAGCCTGCGACGTGGCCGTCGATGGAAATCCCGTTGTCGTCGTAGAAGGCGACCAGCTTGTCCAGCCCCCAGACACCGGCCAGCGCGCAGGCTTCGTGGCTGATCCCTTCCATCAGACAACCGTCGCCAAGGAAGACCCAGGTGCGGTGATCGACGATGGCGTGGCCGGGACGGTTGTAGCGCTGGGCGAGCAGCTTCTCGGCGAGCGCCATGCCGACCGCGTTGCTGATGCCCTGGCCGAGCGGCCCGGTGGTCGTCTCGACGCCCGGCGTGTGGTGCACTTCCGGATGGCCGGCGGTCTTGCTGCCGAACTGCCGGAAACGCTTGATCTCGGCGAGCGGCAGGTCGTAACCGCTCAGGTGGAGCAAGGCGTAGAGCAGCATCGAGCCGTGCCCGTTCGACAGCACGAAGCGGTCGCGGTCGGCCCACTGCGGGTTGGCGGGGTTGTGGCGCAGATGGTCGCGCCACAGGACTTCGGCAATGTCCGCCATGCCCATCGGCGCGCCGGGGTGGCCGGATTTGGCCTGCTCGACGGCGTCGATGGCGAGGAAGCGCAGGGCGTTCGCCAGGTCGCGGCGGAAGGTGGTGGTCGTCATGTCTCTCTCCATGGCTGAAATTTCCGTCCGTCTCAGGCGCGGCGCTTCTGATCCATCAGGCGCAGGACCATCGGCGTGAAGATCATCTGCATCGCCAGCCCCATCTTGCCGCCGGGCACGACCAGCGTGTTCGGGCGGGTCATCATCGAGCCGTGCAGCATGTTGATCAGGTACTGGAAATCGATCCCTTTCGGGTTGGCGAAGCGGATCACCACCATGCTCTCGTCGGCCGACGGGATGTCGCGAGCGATGAAGGGGTTGGAGGTATCGACGATCGGCACGCGCTGGAAATTGACGTGGGTGCGGCCGAATTGCGAGCAGATGTGGTTCACGTAGTCGGGCATCCGGCGCAGGATGGTGTCGACCACCGCTTCCTGCGAGTAGCCGCGCATCTTCTGGTCGCGGTGCAGTTTCTGGATCCACTCCAGGTTGATGATCGGCACGACGCCGACGCAGAGATCCACCTGGGCGGCGATGTCGATGCCGTCGCCACTCCAGGCGCCGTGCAGGCCTTCGTAGAACATCAGGTCGGTAGCGGCCGGGATGTCCTGCCAGGGCGTGAAGGTGCCGGGCTCCTGCTGCCAGGGCGCGGCCTCGGCGGCGTCGTGCAGGTACTTGCGCACCTTGCCGCTACCGTTTTTGCCGTAGCTCACGAAGAGGTCCTGCAGTTCTTCGAGCAGGTTGGCTTCCGGGCCGAAGTGGCTGAAATTGACGTTGCCCTGCTCCCCCTGCGCCTTCATTTCGGCGCGCATCGACAGCCGGTCGTAGCGATGGAAGGAATCGCCCTCGACGATCTGGGCGTTGATCTTCTCGCGCCGGAAGATGTGCTGGAAACTCTGCATCACCGTGCTGGTGCCGGCGCCGGACGAGCCGGTGATGGCGATGATCGGATGTTTGACGGACATGGCGGGAACTCCGGGAATGAGGAAGACGGTGGGCTAATCGCGGAACAGCGAACGTTCGGCGAACAGCGGCGAGGCGTAGGGACGGTCGGTGCCGGCGTCGAACTCCTGGTGGTAACGTTCGAGCCGTTCGACTTCCTCGCGCGAGCCGAGGATCACCGGCACGCGCTGGTGCAGCGCTTCCGGCGCGACGTCGAGAATGCGCTCGCGGCCGGTGCTGGCGGCGCCGCCGGCCTGCTCGATCAGCATCGCCATCGGGTTGGCTTCGTAGAGCAGGCGCAAGCGCCCGGGCTTCGACGGATCCTTGCTGTCCTTGGGATACATGAAGATGCCGCCGCGCATCAGGATGCGATGCACTTCGGCAACCATCGAGGCGATCCAGCGCATGTTGAAATCGGCACCCCGCACGCCGGTCTTCCCTGCCTTGCACTCGGCGACGTAGCGCTGCACCGGCGGCTCCCAGAAACGCTCGTTCGAGGTATTGATGGCGAACTCGCGGGTGGCCTCCGGCACGCGGATGTCGGGATGGGTGAGGATGAAGTTGCCGCTCTCGCGGTCCAGCGTGAAGGCATGCGTGCCGGTGCGGACGCTCAGCACCAGCATGGTCGCCGGGCCGTAGATGGCGTAGCCGGCAGCCACCTGTTCGGCGCCCGGGCGCAGGAAGTCGGCCAGCGTCGCGTCGCCGGCCTGCGGCCGCTGCAGGATCGAGAAGATGGTACCGACCGAGACGTTGACGTCGCTGTTCGACGAGCCGTCGAGCGGGTCGAAGACCAGCAGGTAGCGACCGCGCGGATAGCTTTCGGGAATCGGACAGGGTTCGTCCATCTCCTCCGACGCCATGCCGGCGAGCTGGCCGCCCCATTCGCAGTGGCGCAGGATGGCCTCGTTGGCCAGGACGTCGATCTTCTTCTGCTCTTCGCCCTGCACGTTGGTCGTTGCCGCCGATCCGGAGAACCCGGACAGCGCTCCCTTGCCGACCAGCGCCGAGATACCCTTGACCGCCGCCGCGACGTCGATCAGCAGGGCGCCCATGTCGCTGTGCTGGCCGCGGGTGTGCTCGATGACGAACTTCGACAGCGTGGTGCGTCCGAATAGCATGATGTCTCCAGTCATTGGTTTGTTACCGTGTTGGAGCTCAAGATAAGTTACTTGTGAATTAAGGCCTAGTCAGTATTTTTTAATTTATTCATAAATCATTGCTGATTAAACAAGTCTGAGCCCTGGGTTCAGGATTCCTGACTGGCGATCGCGCGGCCGCCGCACTATCTTGGCGAGCATGCAAACCGAACCCGCCCTGATCTTCGATGTCGATGGCACGCTCGCCGAAACCGAGCGTGACGGCCACCTGCCGGCGTTCAACGCCGCCTTTGCCGAATTCGGTCTACCCTGGGTCTGGGACGCCCGTCTCTATGGCGAACTGCTGGCAGTCACCGGCGGCAAGGAACGGATCCGGCATTTCGCCGGACGTTACGATCCGCGGCGGGCGGCCGCGGCGGATTTCGGGGAACTGGTGCAGCAACTGCATCGGGCGAAGACCGCGCACTATGTGCGCAGCGTCGCCGCCGGCGCCATTCCGTTGCGCCCCGGCGTCGCCGAGCTGATCGGTGCGGCGCGGGCCGCCGGCTGGCGGCTGGCGATCGCGACGACGACCGCACCGGAGAATGTGGACGCGCTGTTGCGTGCCAGTCTGGCGCCGGACGCTGCCGGCTGGTTCGAGGTGATCGGCGCTGGCGACGTCGTGCCGGCCAAGAAGCCGGCGCCCGACATCTACGACTGGGTGCGCGAGCGCCTGGGCCTGCCGGCCGCCGCCTGTCTCGCCATCGAGGATTCGGCCAACGGCCTGGACGCGGCGCGCACTGCCGGCCTGCGCTGTCTGGTCTGCCGTGGCGAATATTCGCGCGACCAGGACTTCAGCGCTGCCTGGCGGGTGGTCGACAGCCTGGAAGGCATCGCCCCGAAGGACCTGTTTCCCCCTGCACCATGAAAAACGCCGGGAAATCCCGGCGCCGGCAGATCAGTGATACGCCTTCTTCGAGGCCAGCTTCAAAGCCATGAAGCAGGCCAGGCCGAAGATGGCGACGGCAAAGCCGACACCGACGAGGGACAGTTGGTCCATGTGATACCCCGCAGTAGGTAATTTGATCGGAGCGGTTTTGTTTCCCGTCACGCCGGAAAGTTCCCGGGATTCACCGCACGGATCGTAAATTTTTGCTGAACACCCCGGTAAAAATACGTGACTGTTATTTATCTTTCGCCCTTCCTAATATTCGCTCCATCGCCGCAGCAAACCGCACAACCACACACGGAGACAAGACGATGGACCAATCGAACCGCTACGCCGACCTCAGCCTCAGGGAAGACGACCTGATCGCCGGCGGCCGCCACATCCTCTGCGCCTACAAGATGAAGCCGAAGGCCGGTTACGGTTACCTGGAGGCTGCCGCGCACTTCGCTGCCGAGTCGTCGACCGGCACCAACGTCGAGGTGTGCACCACCGACGAATTCACCAAGGGCGTCGACGCGCTGGTCTATCACATCGACGAAGCCGGCGAAGAGATGCGCATCGCCTATCCGCTCGACCTCTTCGACCGCAACGTGGTCGATGGCCGGATGATGATCGTCTCCTTCCTGACGCTGACCATCGGCAACAACCAGGGCATGGGCGACATCGAGTACGCCAAGATGTACGACTTCTACGTGCCGCGCCGCGCCATCGAGCTGTTGGACGGCCCGGCCAAGGATATTTCCGACCTCTGGCGCATCCTCGGCCGGCCGGTCGTCGATGGCGGCTACATCGCCGGCACCATCATCAAGCCCAAGCTCGGCCTGCGCCCCGAACCGTTCGCCGCCGCCGCCTACCAGTTCTGGCTCGGCGGCGACTTCATCAAGAACGACGAACCGCAGGGCAACCAGGTCTTCGCGCCGATGAAGAAGGTCATGCCCCTGGTGTACGACGCGATGAAGCGGGCGATGGACGAAACCGGCGAGGCCAAGATCTTCTCCGCCAACATCACCGCCGACTACCACGGCGAAATGATCGCGCGCGGCGAGTACATCCTCGAAACCTTCGGCCCGGACGCCGACAAGGTCGCCTTCCTGGTCGACGGTTACGTCGGCGGCCCGGGCATGGTCACCACCGCCCGCCGCTATTTCCCGGGCCAGTACCTGCATTACCACCGCGCCGGCCACGGCGCCGTCACCAGCCCGCAGAGCAAGCGCGGCTACACCGCCTACGTGCTGGCCAAGATGAGCCGCCTGCAGGGCGCTTCCGGCATCCACGTCGGCACCATGGGCTACGGCAAGATGGAAGGCGACAAGGACGACCGCGCCATCGCCTACATCATCGAGCGCGACAGCTACAGCGGCCCGGCCTACCACCAAGAGTGGTACGGCATGAAGCCGACGACGCCGATCATCTCCGGCGGCATGAACGCCCTGCGCCTGCCTGGCTTCTTCGAGAATCTCGGCCACGGCAACGTGATCAACACGGCGGGCGGCGGTTCCTACGGCCACATCGACAGTCCGGCCGCCGGCGCCAAGTCGCTGCGCCAGGCCTACGAATGCTGGAAGGCCAAGGCCGACCCGATCGAATGGGCGAAGGAACACCCGGAATTCGCCCGCGCCTTCGTCTCCTTCCCGAACGATGCCGACAAGATCTATCCCGGCTGGCGGGAAAAGCTCGGCGTCCATAAGTAAGCATTCACCAACCCCGCTTTGGCGGGGTTTTTTCACCCCAGCCGCAAAGGAAGCCCGCCATGCCCACCGCCGACGACTTCCGGGTTCGCCAGGAACCCTTCTACCAGCCGCAAGACAAGGAAATCGAACTGTACGAAGCGGCCTACGCCGCGCGCCTGCCGGTCATGCTGAAAGGGCCGACCGGCTGCGGCAAGTCGCGCTTCGTCGAACACATGGCCTGGAAGCTGGGCAAGCCGTTGATCACGGTGGCCTGCAACGAGGACATGACGGCCGCCGACCTGGTCGGCCGCTTCCTGCTCGACGCCGGCGGCACCCGCTGGCAGGACGGCCCGCTGACGCTGGCGGCGCGCCTCGGCGCCATCTGCTACCTCGACGAGATCGTCGAGGCGCGCCAGGACACGCTGGTCGTCATCCACCCTCTGACCGATCACCGGCGCACGCTGCCGCTCGACAAGAAGGGCGAGCTGGTGGCGGCACATCCCGACTTCCAGTTGGTGATTTCCTACAACCCGGGCTACCAGAGCCTGATGAAGGACCTCAAGCAATCGACCAAGCAGCGCTTTGCCGCCTTCCAGTTCGACTACCCGGACAGCACGCTGGAAACCGCCATCGTCTGCAGCGAGAGCGGCATTGCCGCCGACCTCGCCGGGCGTCTCGTCGAACTCGCCCAGGTCGGCCGGCGGCTGAAGGGGCACGGCCTCGACGAAGGCATCTCGACCCGCCTGATCGTCTATGCGGCCAGGCTGATCGGCCAGGGCACCGCGCCGGCCGACGCCTGCCGGATGGCGATGGTGCGCCCGATCACCGACGACCCGGACATCATCGACAGTCTCGACCACGCCATCGGCGCGATTTTCGGTTGATCGCCATGGCCGTCCCCGGCATCCGCCAAGTGGCCGACGCCCGCCAGCGGCTGATGGCCAACCCTGAAGCGCAGGCAGCCTGGGCCACGCTCGACTGTGGTTTTGCCAGTGTCGCCGACGTCTTCGACGACTGTTACGCGGCATCGAAGCAAGCGCTCACCGACGCCGAACTCCCTGCCTTTCTTGAAACCGCCCGCCGGCTCGGCAAGCTGGGCCGGGGCGCCGAACCGCCGCTCGCCTTTCTCGAAGGCTGGCCGCGCGTGGTGGCGACGATCCCCCAGGACGAGGCTTTGCCGCTGCTCATCGAGACCATCGGCGAGCTGCAGAAATCGCCCAACGGCCTGGCCCTGACGCCGCTGCTGCAAACCCTGGGCGGCGTCGCCGAACGCCTGCGCAGCGCACCCGCCCTCGAACATTACCTGCGCCTGGCGCGCGATCTGGCGGCGCGCACCTCGGGCTCGATCCACGGCCGCCAGGTCACCCAGGCGAGCCCGGCGCTGCCCGAATTCCTGCGCGTCGCACCGCAGCTCCTCGCCCTGGTCCCGCTGGCCGGCGTCCGGCGCTGGCTGGAAGACGGCATTCGTCTGAGCGGCGAGCACCCGGAGCGCCTGCGCGAGTATTTCGCGCTGCGCTCGCCGGAAAGCCGCGCCCTGCTCCAGCAACAGCGCGCCGGCACCCTGTTCGCCGACGTCGAGCGCCGCCTCGTTCTCAGCCAGCAGGGTCTGTGGCAGGACGACAGCCTGCTCGTTCCGTACTCGACCGCCTTCGTCGAGGCACGCCTGCAGCCCTACCTGGCCGCCGACGGCATGCGCCTGCCGGACGTCCTTGAAGCGAGCGCCGGTGTCTCCGGCAGCGACCGCTACCGGGCGATGCTCGCGCACCTGAGCGGCCACCACCGCTGGAGCACGCCGCTCGTCGCCGACAACTGGAGCCCGCTGCAACGCCTGAGCGTCGAGGCTTTCGAGGATGCCCGCATCGACGCGTTGATCGTCCACAGCTATCCGGGCCTGCGCCGGATTCTGCTGGCGCTCCATCCGATACCAGCCGCCGACGCCTGCGACCCGGCCCGCGAGAATACTTTGCGCCACCGCCTGACGCGCCTGTCGCGCGCCTGCATCGACCGCGATTACCGTGACCCGGACCCACTGATCGGCGAGTTCACCGCCCGTTTCGCCGCCCAGTTGGCGGAAAGCAAAGCCTCGACCCGGGCGATGGCAGAACTGGCGCTCGCCTACGCCACCCGCAGCCGGCTGCCCAGCGACCAGTTCGCCCAGGTGCATTTCGCCGACACCGAGGTCGATTACCGCGACGACAACCGCCATCTGTGGACCTTCATCGAAGCCGGCGACGAGGAGGAATCCTTCACCCCGCCGCCGCGCAGCGCCGCCCCCGAAACGAGCGGCCTGCCACCCCGCCACTACCCGGAATGGGACGCCGCCAGCCAGAGCTACCGGCCGGACTGGACGGCGGTCTACGAAGCCCTGCACCCGGCCGGGCGCGCCGCCGACATCGATGCGCTGCTTGCCCGCCACGCGCTACTCGCCCGCCGCCTCAAGCGCCTGCTCGACCTGGTCAAGCCGCAGGCCAGGGTGCGCGAGCGCTACCGCGAAAACGGCAGCGAACTCGACCTCGACGTCGCCATCGACGCCCTCGTCGACTGGCAGAGCGGGCGCCTGCCCGAAGCCCGGATCGAAATCAGCCAGCGCACCGCTGGCCGCGACATCAGCGTGCTCCTGCTGCTCGACCTCTCGCAATCGCTCAACGCCACACTGCCGGGCAGCGGGCAGCGCGTGCTCGACACCGCGCGCGAGGCGGTCGCCCTGCTCGCCTGGGCCATCGACCAGCTTGGCGACGCCTGCGCCATCGCCGGTTTCCACTCGAACACCCGGCACGAGGTCCGCTACCACCACCTCAAGGGCTTCTCGGAGGCCTGGGACGACACGGTCAAAGCGCGGCTGGCCGCCGTCGAGGCCGGCTGGTCGACGCGCATGGGCGCCGCCCTGCGCCACGGCGGCCGCCTGCTCGCCGCCCGGCGCAGCGAGAAACGCCTGCTGCTCGTCCTGACCGACGGCGAGCCGGCCGACATCGACGTCAGCGACCCCGACTACCTGCTCGCCGATACGCGCCAGGCGGTCTCCGAACTGGCCGCCAGCGGCATCGACTGCTTCTGCCTGAGCCTCGACCCCAAGGCCGACGCCTACGTCGGGAAAATCTTCGGCCAGCGCTGGCGGGTGCTCGACCGGATCGAGCAGTTGCCCGAGCAATTGCCGCTGATCTACCTCAACCTGACCCGTTGACGCTGGCCGATGCGACGCCTAGAGTTAAGCGATTCCGAATTTTTCATCGCTCCAGTTCAGAAAAACATGAACTTCGTTCGCAACCTGACCCTGCGCCAACTGCAGATCTTCGTCGTCGCCGCCCGCCACCTGAGCTACGCCCGCGCCGCCGAGGAACTGCACCTGACGCCGCCGGCCGTGTCGATGCAACTCAAGCAGCTCGAAGACAACGTCGGCCTGCCGCTGTTCGAACGCATGGGCCGCGGCGTCGCGCTGACCGGCGCCGGTGAGCTGCTGGTCCATCACGCGCTACGCATCCTGGGCGAGATCAAGGACGCCGAAGCCAGCCTGCAGGCGCTGAATGGCGCCGAAAGCGGCCAGATTTCGGTCGGTCTGGTCAGCACCGCCAAGTATTTCATGCCGCGCCTGCTCGCCAAGTTCGCCCACCAACACCCCGGCGTCGATGTCCAGTTCAGCGTCGGCAACCGCCAGGCGCTCTTGCAGAAGCTGCAGGACAACGCCATCGACCTGGCGATCATGGGCCGCATTCCGCAGGAAATCGACGCGCACGGTGAGCCGATGGCCTGCCACCCCTACGTCCTTATCGCCCCGGCCGACCATCCGCTGCGCGACGCCCGCCGCTTCGAGATGCACGAACTGCGACACGAGACCTTCCTGCTGCGCGAGGAAGGCTCGGGCTCGCGGCGCGTTGCCGAGGAAATGTTCAAGAACCACCTGTTCACCCCGGCGCGGACGATCAGCATGGGCAGTAACGAAACCATCAAGCAGGCGGTGATGGCCGGCATGGGCGTCAGCCTGCTGTCGCTGCACACCTTGCCGCTGGAACTCAAGACCCACGCCCTGTGCCTGCTCGACGTCGTAGGCACACCGATCGAACGCACCTGGTACGTGGTCAACATGAGCGCCAAGCGCCTGATGCCGGCCGCCGCCAAATTCCGCGCTTTCCTGCTCGATGAAACGGCACCGGCCCTGATCCAGGAATTCGACCATCACCTGCTGAATCTGGAACGCCAGCCCTGCCCGTATGACGTCGGCGGCAAGGGATAAACCGGAGACGACGGAGTCCCGAGCGGTAACGGGTTTCTTTGGAGCGATATCGGAGCACAAAGACGGCACTTTGCTCAACGCACCGACAGAAACGAAAAAAGCCTTGATAAATCAAGGCTTTTCGTAGATTCTTTGGTCGGAGTGACATGATTCGAACATGCGACCCCTGCGTCCCGAACGCAGTGCTCTACCAGGCTGAGCTACACTCCGATGTGCTTTGCGAAACCTAGTGATTTCGCTCAACAGCTAAGAAGGTCAATTCTAGCAGAGCTTTTTTATAAAGAGAATCCCCCAGCAGCGAAATTGCTGCTCTGGCCTGCTCCGCTTCCTTTGCCGCCCGGGCCCGGGTGTGTTCCAAAGCCCCACTCTGCTGGATAGCCTGGAGCACTTCCGGGAACGCATCGCGTCCACCTTCCTCGATCGCCTTGCGAACACAGGCGGCGTGTTCCGGGGTGCCGTGCTGCATCGCGTGGATCAGCGGCAAAGTCGGCTTGCCTTCAGCCAGGTCGTCACCGAGATGTTTGCCGGTATCCGCTTCCTGGCCGGAATAGTCGAGCACGTCGTCCACCAGTTGGAAAGCCGTCCCCAGATGCATGCCGTAAGACGCCAGGGCTGCCTCGACGACGGGCTCCGCATCGCCGATGATACCGCCGAGGCGAGCGGCGGCTTCGAACAGCTTGGCCGTCTTGTAGTGGATGACCTGCATGTAGCGCTCTTCATCGACGTCGGCGTCGTGGCAGTTCATCAACTGCAACACTTCGCCCTCGGCGATGATGTTGGTGGCGTCGGAAAGGACCTGCATGACGCGCATGTTGTCGACTGCCACCATCATCTGGAAAGCACGCGAATAGAGGAAGTCTCCGACCAGAACGCTGGCTGCGTTGCCAAAGGCAGCATTGGCGGTTTGCCGACCGCGTCGCAGTTCGGATTCGTCGACCACATCGTCATGCAGCAGCGTCGCCGTGTGGATGAACTCGACAACGGCCGCCAGTTCATGGTGGTGCGTGCCTTGATATCCCATCGCCCCGGCAGTCAGCAGCACCAGTGCCGGGCGCATGCGCTTGCCGCCACTGTTGATGATGTATTCGGCGACTTGGCGAACCAGTACGACGTCGGAGTAGAGGCGCTCTCGAATCACCGCGTCGACGGCTTTCATGTCGGGCCCGATCAGGGCATAAAGCTGTTCCAGGGTCACGATGCGTTATCTCGAGGCGAAGCCCGAAATCTTAGGGGGCCACCACTGGGCAGTCAAGGTCAATCGGCGGCGTCTTCTCCCTATCCGGACGGGGGTTTGCTAAACTCCTCGGATCGATTGGTGTTGGCACAGGGAGCCCGGAAATGGATATTCGCGCAGTAATCTCGCCGACGGTTCACGACCGTGAAGCGCTGGAAGAATTCGCCGATGCGCTCACCGACCGGGCGCCCGAAGTCGAGCGCGACGTCGCCCGCCTGAAAAAGTCGCAAGGCGACCGCGAAATCACCGCCGATCTCTTCCGCGCCATCCACAACATCAAGGGCGATGCGGCTCTGTGCAAGTTCGATTTGGGCATCGCCATCGCTCATCCGATCGAATCGATGATGTCGCGTTTCCGCGAGGGAGAAATCGGCTTCTCTGACTTGCTCGCCGAAACCATATTACTGGCGATCGACCGCCTGGAACTGGCGACCGATGCCGTACTCAACCGCAAGCCGCTGGAAAGTTTGCGCCTGCTGGATCTGGTGCAGGGACTGGAGAAAATTTCTCGCGCCAGCGGCGAGCGTGTCGACGCGGATTGCGCCGAACTGATCGAAGCGGTTACCGGTTTTCCGCCGGTGATCAGCAGCATGAGCGGCAAGTCGCCGAAGACCGCGATTCCCAAGTCCGAACACGCCAATGTCAGCAACGACCTGCATTTCTTCCGTTCGCTGGCTACCCAGTTCGAGAGCCGCTCCCCGCTGTTCAAGGGAAGAACGATGCGGGTGCTGCGACTGGCGCTGGAAACCAACCGGACCGCGGGCAATCCGATCGACCCTTTGCAACTGGAGGCTGCGGTCTACATGCACGATATCGGCATGATGCTGCTCCCCGAAGAAAACTGGCTCAAGGTCGGCAAGCTGAGCGAGAGTGACAAGGCGCAGTTGCGCAACCACCCTGGCTACGCCGCCGGCCTGCTGCAACGCATGGCAGGCTGGGAAACGGCCGCCGAAATCGTCGCCCAGCATCACGAAATGCCAGGCGGCGCCGGCTATCCGCAAGGTTTGAATAGCGAAAGCATCTGTCCAGGCGCCAAGATCCTTGCCATCGTCGATGCTTTTGAAGCGGTCATGCTCAAGCACATCCATCGAGGCAAAAATCGCTCGGTGCTGCGGGCGATCGCCGAAATCAACGCCTGCGACAAACAGTTCGCACCGGAATGGATCGCGCCTTTCAATGCCGTGATCCGCAAGACCATCGAGAGCTGATGACGAGCCCCGACGTTGAACGCCGCTTTTCCGGCGTTGCCAGACTTTATGGTGAGGCGGCCTATCGCCGCCTGCAAGCGGCGCACGTCTGCGTCGTCGGTATCGGCGGAGTCGGCTCCTGGTGCGCCGAGGCCCTAGCCAGAACGGGCATCGGCCGGCTGACGCTGATCGACCTCGACATGGTTGCCGAATCGAACACCAATCGCCAGATTCATGCGCTTGGCGACATCTATGGCAAAGCCAAGGTTGACGCCATGGCCGAGCGTATCTACGGCATCAACCCCGCATGTCAGGTCCGCACCATCGAGGATTTTGTCACTGAGGAAAACGTCAGACGCTTGCTCGGCGACGGCTTCGATTTCGTCATCGACGCCATTGATCAGGCTCGCGTGAAGGTCGCCATCGCCAGTTACTGCCGCCAGTGTGGGCAGGCACTCATCATGGCGGGCGCCGCAGGTGGGCAACTCGACCCAACCAGGGTCCGGATTGCCGATCTCGCCCAGACCGTCCAGGACCCGCTGCTCGCCAAAGTCCGTTCCGCACTACGCCGCCACCATGGCTTCCCGCGACAGGGCAAGCTTGGCGTTACCGCGATCTACTCCGACGAAGCGCTGCGCTACCCCGAAACCCGCCCAAGTTGCGACGGCCCGTCGCCCAGCGGATTGAATTGCGCAGGTTTCGGATCCAGCGTCTGTGTAACCTCCGCCTTCGGCATGGCGGCAGCAAGCCACGCCATCCGCCAGATCGGCAGCACCTGAGTAAGCCCCGGGCGGGACTGACCAATAAAGTGCTCCGATAGACCGCGAAGATCGTTTCCCCTTGAAACGATAGTGGACAATACAGGAGCCAGTTCACCGGCAGCGGCATCATCCGGAGGCGTCCAAGCAGGCGGTGGTGCCCCGCATCGTTGGCAGGCGAGACAGGACGTCCTTCAGATAGAGGAAGGAATCGTGGTCGTTGAGCTTGGCGGACTGGATCAGGCTCATGATGGCGGCAGCCCGCTTGCCGGCACGCAGGCTGCCGGCGAATAGCCAGTTCTTCCGGCCCGTGGCAATCGGGCGGATGCGGTTCTCGATCCAGTTGTTGTCGATCGGTACCTGACGTCGTCGGCGTAATGAACGAGCGCGGTCCAGCGTTTGAGGCTGTAATCGATCGCCTTGGCCGTCGATGATCCGTTGGGCACCTGCAATCAGTGCCGGGGCAGCCAATCGTGGAATTCATCGAGAATCGGTTTGGCCTGCGCCTGACGGATTCGTCGCCGTTCGTCCGGGCTCCGTTCGGCAACTTCCCGCTCCACCTGGTAGAGCCCCTGGATGTAGGCCAGCGCCTGTTCGGCAATCTGGCTCTGGTTGCTGGCGTGCAGGTCGAAGAATTTTCGGCGCGCATGCGCCATGCAACCCGCTTCGGTCACGCCGCCGGCGATCGGGGCCTTGTAGCCCGCGTAGTCGTCGCAGACGAGTGTGCCGCGCCAGGTGTCGAGAAATTCCTGGGCATGCTTGCCGGCCCGGCTGTCGGCGAAATCGTAGATGACGGCCTTGATCGGCTCGAAGGCGCCGATGCTGTATAGGCCCGATGCGTCTTGCCGGCGCCGGGGTCGAGCATTGCCACCGGGTTTTCGTCGGCATGCAGCACCGGGCAGGTCAGCATCTCGGCCTTCAGGGCATCGACCAGGGGTTGCAGGGTGACGCCCATCCGTATGGAGAGCCACAAGGCATCGACCCGGATCATCGCAGCCAGTTGATCAGCCAGGCGGCACAATCGCCGGCGGCCTGGGCCGGCCAGTCGAGCTTGATCGCCGTGTTGCCTCGCTGGATCTCGATCCGGATATCGCGCGATGGCGCTTCGGCCGCTGCCAGCGGCAACGGCACGAACGCCGGCGCCATCCCCGATGCGACCTCTTTGACGGGCACCGGCACGCGTCGGCGGGGTGGTTCAATGGCGCGATCCCGCAACCAGCGTCGAACCAAGTTGGCATTGACGCCGTTGGCCAGGGCAATTCCGGCCACCGCGGCGCCTGGCTCGCAGCAGGCTTCCACCACCGCATGCTTGAACGCCTCCGGGTGATGCCGCCGCCGGCGAATTGGCTTCTGTATTTCCATTGATAGTGTCCACCATCGCTTTTAAGGGGACACTATCTTCGCGGTCTATCGGAGCAATTTGTAGGTGGGGTTGCCGGGGGCTTACGGTTCGCCGTGGGCTTAGCGCTTACTACCGCTTACCGTTGATTTACGTTGTAAACGGCAAAAGGCCCCGCCTAGAGAACTAGGGGGGGTCTTTTGGAATGGGAGCCTGGCGGTGACCTACTTTCGCGAGCGAGGTGCTCACTATCATCGGCGCGATTCTGTTTCACGGTCCTGTTCGGGA
>NZ_JBKJAD010000023.1:0-70796 GCF_048146105.1 Azonexus caeni | reverse complement strand
GAAAACGGAAAATGAACAAAATGCCACGAGAATCCCCGTACCGGACCACAAAAATCAGCCCACTTCCCGGTCAAATCACCTTCACCTGCTTCATTCTCCAGGGCTCGGTGAATTGTTCAGCGTTTCCCTAGGGAAGAGATCCCGACTTCGGCCGGCAGCGCGCCAAAGCGTACCGCGTCCGACATGCCGCCGATGCGAAAGAGAAGTGACGCGCGTGCAAGAAGACGACCGAGCGCCATGTCGGAGGGCTCAATCCCACCAGTTGAGGGGCACACGCAGAGGGCCTGCTCGATGACTAGCCGAGAGGTCAGTGCCGCGCCTGCATAACGTCCCAATTGCTTGGCAATCGTTTCCTCTACGCCATACTCCCCGGCATGTAGGCCGAGGACGGCAGCGGCTGTGCGGTGCCAGAGTTTCTCTCCGCTGCGAGCCTGTTCGCAGTTCTCAAGAAGACGTACGAGGGTCTTCTTGCGATCAAAACGGAGAAGCTCGTCCCGCATTTCATGGAGGAGCACATCAACGACGTCGTTGAGGAGCTTGCCAACCGCCTTCTTGCCCTCGTACCGTGCAGGTGCATCGGCTGCAACCGCACGCCACCCTAGCTCGATCCGGGCCGCACCCGACTCGACGTTCTCGACGGTCAAAAGGCGGCTGGTCAGAGAGCTACGGACAAAGTCACTGAAGTCGAATGATTGCATCAGGTGGAAACTGCGCGCAGTGTCATTGGGAACCGCGATCTGCTCCACTGCGATCGCCAGGTCGCTCGGTGAGTCGAGTCGAAGAAGGGTCGCAAATGCGGCACCGAGTGCACGCACAAGGGTACGTTCTGCACGGTTATCCGGGGCGCGAAATCCAGCAAGGTACCCATCTTTGAGCACCACCCGAAACGCCCCCTGTTCACGAACACGCTCGAGTTGCCAGAAGGTATTCAGATCACGAGGAACTACCTCGCCCTCAAATCGGTCAATGTCGTCGCTACCTGCAAAATGCAGGTAGACCTTTACTGACCTTCTGGTTGTCTGCTCATCCAAAGTTTCCAGTGCTTCGCCAATCCGCCCGATCCATGTGCGTACCATTTTGGCAAGTTCGATGAGGAGCCCGCGATCTTCCATGCCAGGGGCTTCAATAGTCACCCAGAGATTATTCCGTCCCTCATACACACAGGTAAGACGTTGTGCCTCAAGGTCATCAATAGAGGCGTAGCACTTGCTTTCGCGTTCAGTCGGGAAGAAATCCTCCGCTGAGGGCCGCATCACCCGGTGCCATTTGCCACTGTTGTCTTTGGTTCGGTGTCGGTCATACCCAACATCTGCCGCCATACGTACGTCACGGAGCAGATTCGTCGGAATCATCAGCATCAGCGGGCGCTCGGGCGTGATGCGCCCTTCTGGCAACTGGTCGTGGGGAACCATGTGGCCGCCATTGCTGCGTACCCAGCCAAGAAGGTTGAGAGTGCCGTTGACGTTGATGATTTGCACACCGGCTCGCTCAATTAACTGTTTCGCATCCTGCACACGCCAGAAGGCAAGAGGGGACATCTCAGACAGAGACCCTATGCGGACAAAGTCTGCACTAGACATCCACTCGAGTTGCCAACCCTCTGGCAATTGAGGCACCGTGCCAGCAAAGCCTGCACCCCAGCCACAACCAACACGCACAACCATGCCGCGCTGGAAGCCGGGCTGGTTGGAAAGGTCAACGGCGGTTTTTACAACGCCGACATCAAGGAAGTGCGCAGTCTCTTCGTCGAGCCGGAGCATGTTGCGGAAACCAGTGCTCTGGTGCTGCTCCATGGAGGGCAAGACGAACTGGAGCACCATAAGGTGGCCCACATCGACCGAAGAGACGGCGATTGCTGACTGGGTTGTATTGTGCTGCCGCCAAGATAACCGCAAACCGCCGCGGCCTCCAAAGACCGGCGTTTCGAAGAAGGTGCGCGCATGAGCATTGGCCAGTGCCCTGTCGAGGTTACTCAGCTCTCTAGTCTGCACGGCGAATGCAATCACCGCATGGCGAAGAGCGATGGAAAGAGCTGTGGGCAGCACGACGACAAGGCCCTCCCGTGTGCGTATAAGCGGTCGCTGCTCTAGCAGTCCCGCCCCAGGCTCCTGAT
This sequence comes from Azonexus caeni, assembly GCF_048146105.1. Taxonomy (NCBI): domain Bacteria; kingdom Pseudomonadati; phylum Pseudomonadota; class Betaproteobacteria; order Rhodocyclales; family Azonexaceae; genus Azonexus; species Azonexus caeni. Next base: position 68,683 of record NZ_JBKJAD010000023.1, on the reverse strand, counting down.
TTCCGAGGGTGGTGATCTTTGCGTGATCGAGAATGAAGAGAGCGAGGTCTGCGACTGCTATGTCCGCCGCTCGTAGCATGGCATTGGTAAACATGACACGTGAGCGGAGCACGCCCGCATCTTGGCCGCCGGTATCAAGCGAGTCTGGAGTGTCTTCACTACCTGGCTCGAAACGGTGAAGATTAGAGCGAGCACAGACGACGTCCGATAGGCGAAGAAGCGCCTGTACAGCGCGCTTGAGCGGACGAAAGCGGCCAGTATCGGGCATATCGAAGACAATGTCGACCATCAGTTGCGTATAAAAGCCTGCGGCCTCCCACACCCCTTCCAGGACGCGGTAATCGCCCCTCTCGTTCTCAACAAGAGAGACGAACACATCTTCTGCCGGATCCTCCCCACTGACACAGTTCGAGGCACCTATAGCTGCATGCCAGCGCCGCGCATCGTCGACCGTTGAAACCTGCTGGCCCTTGCAGTAAATGAGGGCGAGGGCAGCGAGAAACTCAAGTCGCAAGCACTGGGCCTGGTGCGCCGGTAGCGTGAGAAGGCTGGCGAGCAAAGCCACAGTGCCGTCCCGTTCGAAGCTGGCAAGTTCGGCGACAAGTTCAGCGTTGTCCTTTGCGATATTCTCGAACGAGTGGGCCCAAGAGATCTGCTCGCTCATGATTTCAAGTACAGCGTGCAAATCTGTCTGAAGGTGGGGCTCGTTCACGTGGGACTCCAAGAAAGATGGTTACGCTAGCCCGATTTCACTTGAAGCGGAGATAGGGGACTGGAGCAATTTAGTGAATCAGGCGACTGCTCCTAGCTGCGGATAGCGTCCATTTTATTTCTTTAGCATCAACTACGGCAAAGACCGAGTTGGACCCGTAGACCGTCAGGCAAGTTACGGAGCGGAGCAGCCGCTCCAACGGCTGCTTACTGGGAACATCGAATTTCCGCTTCTGGCCGTCTGCCGCCAAATGCTGCGCTGTCTCAGGGAATCAAGCGCTCTGTTTCCCAACCATCGCAATCCGATCTCCGGCGAGTCAACGCAAACAGGCCACCCATCGGGCGGCCTGCTTCGATTCAGCCTTCTTTCCGCGCGATCAGAAGTGGTATTCGGCGCGCACCATCGGCGTTTTGGCGAAGGCGCCGTCGCCGGCCGGGCCCTTGTGGTCGTTGCCGAACTTGTTGCGCCAGTACTGGTATTCCAGGCCGACGCGGAAGGTCTTGGCCTTGGCGCCGACCAGGCTGCTGGCGTCGTACATGATCATCGCGTCGATGTTGGTTTCCGGCTTGGTCGGGCCGCCGAATTCGTTCTTGCCCTTGGATGCGATGTAGTTCAGGTAGCCCTCGAAGGAGAGCGGCAGCGAGCCGAGCGGAATGCCCCAGGCGGCGTTCAACATGGGGTGGGCGTCGTAGTGGTAGCGCTGCGGATGGGTGCGCGGGGCGTTGCTTTCCCACAGTTGCAGGACGCTGACGTTGAGGAACCCGGGGACGTCGAACATCACCGTCGGGCCGGCGACCAGCATGCGCTTGCGCGACTGGTAGCTGTCGCCCGACTTGTTGTTGTAGTCGAAGCCGGCGGTGAAGCCGACGCCGCGCAGCGGGCCCCATTTGAACATTTCCGGTTTGCCGGCGATCTTGCCGAAGTCGAGGGTGTGGCGATAGACGACGTAGGCTTCGTGGGCGCCGCTGCTGCCGTTGAGCGAATCCTTGTCGTCGGAGAGCAGCATGTCGACGTTGAGGAAATTGCTGCCGTACTTGTAGCCGCTGACGTGGCCGAAGTTGAAGATGTTCTTCTTGATGTCGTTCTTGTTGAACGGCTCGCCGAACTGGGTGCCGTAGCGCCAGCCGATGTAGGTGTCGCTCCAGTCGGCGGCGCTGGCGCCGGTGATGCCGACGGCAAGCAGGACGCTGGCGGCGACGATGGACTTCTTGGCAAACATGATTGAACCTCCGGTTTTTGAGTTTGGTTGATCTCGGGCGGATGCTGCGCTGCAGCAGCCTGACGATGGGCAAAATCTATCAGGAAGCCTCGCGCATATCCGGCATACCCGGTATCGCTCAAACCATATAGTCGGTTTCTTATATCCTGTTGAATATAATGGGATTGTCTCGCAGGAAATATTCATTTTTCATGCACAGCGCGGGGGCGTTTCCGGCCTCTTGGCACCAAATTGAGGCGCGTTTTTGCGCCAAATCCGGGAAAAAGCGCCCGCCGCGCACTCCTGCACCGGGCCGAAAAATCCGGCTTTGTAAAAATTTCTTTTAAAACAGTGTGTTGCTGCTTGGCACGGCGATTGCCTAAGGACGGTCATTACAAACCGTTCAGGAGAACCCTTCATGTCCGTTCCGTTCAACGCCTGCCGTCGTCTTCTGCTTGCCGCCGGCCTTGCCTGCCTGACCGCGCCCGCGCTCGCCCAGGCGCCGCTGAAGCTCAAGTTCACGCTCGACTGGCGTTTCGAAGGGCCGTCGGCGCCTTTCCTGATGGCCAAGGCCAAGGGTTACTTCGCCGCCGAGGGGCTGGATGTCGAGATCGACTCCGGCGCCGGCTCGGCCGGTGCCGTCACCCGCGTTGCCACCGGCGCCTACGAAATGGGCTTTGCCGACTTCAACGCCCTGGTCGAGCACGACGCGAAGACGCCGGGCTCCAAGATCCAGGCCGTGTACATGGTGTACAACGCGACGCCGGCCGCCGTCTTCGTGTTGAAGAAGTCGGGCATCACGAAGCCTGCCGACCTGGTCGGCAAGACCCTGGCGGCGCCGGTCTTCGATGCTGGGCGCAAGGCCTGGCCGGCTTTCGCCAAGTCGAACAAGCTGGCGGTCGATGCCGTCAAGTGGCAGAGCGTCGAACCGGCCCTGCGCGAAACCCTGCTGGCGCGCGGCGACGTCGATGGCATCACCGGTTTCTACTTCACCAGCCTGCTCAACCTCGAAGCGCGCGGCGTCAAGCCGGCCGACATCGTCGCCCTGAAGTACCCGGATTACGGCGTTTCGCTGTACGGCAACGCGATCATCGCCAGCCCGAAGATGCTCGCCGAGCAGCCCAAGGCGGTGGCCGGCCTGCTGCGCGCCTTCAACAAGGCGCTCAAGGAAACCATCGCCAACCCGGACGCCGCCATCGCCTACGTCAAGGAACGCGATCCGCTGATCAACGTCGCGCTGGAAACCCGCCGTCTCAAGCTGGCGCTCGAATCGAGCGTGATCACGCCGGAAGTGAAGGCGAACGGGCTCGGTGCCGTCACCGCCGACCGCCTGCAGCGCTCGCTGGCCGAAACCGTCGAAGCCTACGGTCTGCCGACGACGCCGAAGGCCGCCGACCTGTTCAACGCCGCCTTCCTGCCGGCGGCCGCCGAGCGCGCGCTCAAGTAAGGCGCCCCGGGCCGGCGGCAGCCGCCGCCGGTCGACGCTGTTACCGATAGGGAATCCGCATGTCTTTCGTCAAGTTCGAGAACGTCAGCCTGGCCTACGCGCCTGGCGGCGCCAACGCCATCGAGGATGTCAGCCTGGACATCCGCGAGGGCGAATTCGTCGCCGTCGTCGGTCCGTCCGGCTGCGGCAAATCCACGCTGATGAAGCTGGTCTCCGGCCTCAAGCCGCCGAGCAACGGTTACGTCTTCGTCGATGGCCGCGAGGTCGGCGGGCCGCTGAAGATCGTCGGCATGGCCTTCCAGGCCGCCAACCTGCTGCCCTGGCGCAATACGCTGGACAACGTGATGCTGCCGCTGGAGATCGTCGAACCTTTCCGCAGCAATCTGAAGAAGGAAAAGGCGCAATACACGGCGGACGCCGAGGCGCTGCTCGCCCGCGTCGGGCTGGCCGGTTACGGCAGCAAGTTTCCCTGGGAACTGTCCGGCGGCATGCAGCAGCGGGCGTCGATCTGCCGCGCGCTGATCCACCAGCCGCGCCTGCTGATGCTCGACGAGCCCTTCGGCGCGCTCGACGCCTTCACCCGCGAAGAACTCTGGTGCATGCTGCGCGACCTCTGGCAGGAGAAGCCGTTCACCGTCATCCTGGTCACCCACGACCTGCGCGAGGCGGTCTTCCTAGCCGATACCGTCTACGTGATGAGCAAGCGCCCGGGCCGCATCCTGGTGCGCAAGGAAATCGACCTGCCGCGTCCGCGCCCGCTCGACGTCACCTACACCGACAGCTTTGCCGCCTACGTGCACGAACTGCGCGACCACATCGGCCGCATCCGCGAATCCTGAGGAATTCCCATGGCCATCAAAACCTCCACCGCCATCAAGGCTGCGCCCTGGCTGCTCACCGTCGCCATCTTCCTGGTCTGGGAAATCATCTGCAGCGGCCTGAAGATTCCCGATTACCTGATGCCGGCGCCCAGCGCGATCTGGGCTTCCGGCCTCGAATACGGCGGGCCGATCATGATGCACGCGCTGCAGACGCTATGGACGACGCTCGCCGGCTTCGCCCTTGCCGTCGTCGTCGGCATGCTGCTCGGCCTCGCGGTCGGCGCCTCGCCGCTCATCTACAAGGCGACCTATCCGCTGCTGGTTGGTTTCAACAGCATTCCCAAGGTCGCCTTCGTGCCGGTGCTCGTCGTCTGGTTCGGCATCGGCACCATCCCGGCCATCCTCACCGCCTTCCTGATCTCCTTCTTCCCGGTCGTGGTCAACGTCGCCACCGGCCTGGCGACGCTGGAGCCGGAACTGGAAGACGTGCTGCGTTCGCTCGGCGCCCGCCGCTGGCAGATCCTGGTCAAGGTCGGCATCCCGCGTTCCTTGCCCTTCTTCTTCGCCTCGCTGAAGGTGGCGATCACGCTCGCCTTCGTCGGTTCGGTGATTTCGGAAACGGTCGCCTCCAACCTCGGCATCGGCTACCTGATGATGTCGGCCAGCTCGTCGATGAACATGCCGCTCGTCTTCGCCGGGCTGATCGTCATCGGCGTCATGGGTGTCGTCATGTACGAACTCTTCGCGCTGGCCGAAAAGCGCCTGACCGGCTGGGCGCACCGCAACCCGAACGCGCCGGGCTAAAGCGTAGGTTTGTCGCGACAACGGCGCCCGCGGGCGCCGTTTTTCATGGTCGGGCGGTGAACTCGCCGAAAATGGCCGGCGCGTTGGCGCGCACGATCTCGACGAAGCGGCGCAGGCGGGCCGGGTAGAAGCGGGCGTAGGGATAGACCAGGCTGATCGGCAGCGGCTGCGCCTGCCACTCGGGCGCCAGATGGACCAGGTCGCCGCGCGCGATGTCGTCGGCGAGTATCCAGGCCGAGGCGATGCCGGCGCCGACGCCGCGCAGCATGGCGCTGCGCAGGGCATACAGGTTGTCGGTGCTGAAGCTCGGGGTGATCGGGAAGCGCCGCTTCTTGCCGCTGCTGACGTGGTTCAGCGCCACCTCGTTGCGGTAATAGGTGCGCAGCGCCAGCCAGGGCAGATCGGCCAGTTCGCCGGCGTCGACCGGCAGCGGCCGGCCGGCGAGCACGGCCGGTGCGGCGACGGCAATGCGATGCACTTCGCCGAGGCGGATCGCCACCAGGCCCGGATCGCCGATCTCGCCGACCTGTATCGCGCAGTCGATGCCGGCGGCGACGTAGTCCTGGATGCTGCGGTCGTCGTGCAGCATCCATTCGACGGTCATCCCCGGATAGCGCCCGAGGTATTCGGCGAGCGGGGCGATCAGGCGGTCCTGCCCGAAGGCGTGCGGGACGATGACGCGCAGCGTGCCTTCCGGCGCGTCGTCGGCGCCGCGCAGCTCGGACTCGAACGAGGCCCAACTGGCGAGCAGTTCGCGGGCGCGTTCGTAGCAGCGCTCGCCGTCCTGGGTCAGGCCCATGTGGTGCGTCGTGCGTTGCAGCAGGCGCACGCCGAGCGAGCGTTCGAGCGCCTGCAGGCGGCGGCTGACCGTCGGTTGCGTGGTGCCCATCTGCTCGGCGGCGGCCGACAGGCTGCCGGCTTCGACGATGCGGACGAAGGTCTGCATCAGTTCGATGCGGTCGCCGCTGGCGAGCGGCGCTGGCTGGACTGGTTTTGTCATGCGATCAATGTATAACAAATCTGCATTTCAATGCACTACACAATCTATTTGTGAATGATCAACATGTCGTCTCGTCATCCCTGAAACCGAGTCCATCATGTCCGCTTCCCCGAACTCTTCCGCCGCCGGCCTGACGCCGCTGCTGATTCTGCTGCTGGCGATGAGTGCCGGCCTGTCGGTCGCCTCCTTGTACTACAGCCAGCCCATGCTCGGCGTGCTGGGTGCCGACATCGGCGCTTCCAGCCGCAGCATCGGCCTGGTGCCGACGCTGACCCAGCTCGGCTACGCCCTCGGCATCCTGTTGCTGGCGCCGCTCGGCGACCGCTACGACCGGCGGAGCATCATCCTGGTCAAGAGCGGCGTGCTCTTGCTGGCGTTGCTGGCGGCCGGGCTGGCGCCGTCGATCCACTTGCTGCTGCTGGCCAGCCTGATCGTCGGCCTCGCCGCCACGCTGGCGCAGGACATCGTGCCGGCAGCGGCCGCGCTGGCTTCCGCCGAACAGCGCGGCCGTGTCGTCGGCACCGTGATGACCGGGCTGCTGCTCGGCATCCTGCTGTCGCGCGTGGTCAGCGGCGTGGTCGCCGAACTGTTCGGCTGGCGCAGCATGTTCGTGATTGCCGCGTTGAGCATCCTGGCCGTCGCCTACACCGCCTGGCGCCACATGCAGGCGGCGCGGCCGGCGACCAATCTGAGCTACGGCGCCTTGCTCGCGTCGCTGCTCGGCCTGTGGCGCGCCCATCCGCCGCTGCGCCGCGCGGCGCTGGCGCAGGGGCTGCTGGCGCTCAGCTTCAGTGCCTTCTGGTCGACGCTGGCGGTCATGCTGCACGGCGAGCCCTTCCATCTCGGCAGCGCCGCCGCCGGTGCTTTCGGCCTGGCTGGCGCGGCCGGCGCGCTGGTCGCGCCGCTTGCCGGGCACCTGGCGGATCGGCGCGGCCCCGGGCTGGTGACGCGCCTGGGGGCGGCGCTGACGGCGCTGGCCTTTGCCGGCCTGACCGCCGCCTGGCTGTGGGCGCCGAGCGGGGCTCAACTGACGCTGCTGGCCATCGGCACGGTGCTCTTCGACCTCGGCGTGCAGGCGACGCTGATCGCCCATCAGACGCAGGTTTACCAGATCGATCCGGGCGCCCGCAGCCGCTTGAACGCGGTGCTCTTCGTCGGGATGTTCTCCGGCATGGCGAGCGGCGCGGTCCTCGGCAGCCTATTGCTGGCCAGTTGGGGCTGGGCGGCGGTGATGGGCATGGCGACGCTGAGCGCCGCTGGCGCGCTGTGGGTGCGTCTGCGCGCGGCATGAAGCCGGTGTCGATGCCGAGTCTTTGCGGCGCCACCGCCGGGCCGGGGGCGGCCTGGTTTTACGGGCGCGGTGGGTCGCGCCTGATCTCGACCTCGTCGGTGTAGCGGTCGGCCGCCGCGCCGCAGGGCGCCGGGCGGCGCAGCGGCTGGCCGGGGCCGGTGGTGAGCAGGGTCAGCCGCTGCTGCGCCTGGTCGATTTCCAGCGAGCGCTCGGCGACGATGCTGCCGTCGTCCTGGAAATACAGGGTGACGTCGGTCAGGTGGGCGCGGCCGGCTGGCCGGTACGGCTTGGAGGATTTCGGCACCTGGGCCAGCGCTTCGTGCCAGCGCGGGTTCGCCTCGGCGAATTGCCAGCGCACGCGCAGCGGGCCGTTCAGTTCGTTGATCGCAAACGTCGAGTAATTGCGGCTGGTACAGGCGTCATCCGGGCTTTCGCTGGTGAAGGCGTGGTCGCCGAGGGCGACCGCCTGGCCGTCGATTTCCAGCCGGGCCAGGGGCAGGGCGTGCAGATTGGCGAGATGGAAGGCGACGAGCGGGATTTTTCGTCCCCAGAAATCCATCTCTTGCGAACCGGAAAGGCGCAGCGCCGGCGTCACTTCGACCCGGTCGGCGTAGTGGAAGTAGAGGTAGGTCAGCAGCGCTGCCTCATCGCTTGCGCTCGGCTGTCTGCCTTTGAATAGTTTGGAAAATTCCGGGTAAGGCGTGGCGACGAGCGCCGGCAGCCGGGTCGCCGGCGTATTGCCTGGATGGCCGTAATGCACGGCGAGGCTGTTGAAATTCGGCGCCAGACGGCTGCCGGCATAGGGCCATAGTCGGTCGAGGTCGTCGTTGTTCCAGACGTAACGCGTCAGGCGGGCAAAGTTTTCCGGCTGCGCGCCGGGCAGTTCGCCTGAAAAGGTCGAACTGCCGGAAGTGGTTTCCGGGTCCAGCCACAGGCTGCGCCCGGAAAGATTGATATGAACTTCCTCGATGTTCGGGTGCGCCTGGTGGAAACGGTGGCGGCGGATCTCATCGAAGAGGTCGTACAGCCACAGGCATGCCAGTACAGCCAGCGGCGGTCCCCAGATCGACCAGTAGGCCTTGGCCGGCGCCCGCCGTCTGAGATAGAGGATCGACATCAGCAGGGCGATCAGGCCCAGCGGGGCGAGAACCACCATGGCGACGCCGACCGCCAGGTAGATGCCGGCCACGTTGTCGCCGCTGGAGAGCAGCACGATGCCGAGCATGACCAGCGCCATCAGCCCGCCGAGAATGCGGGCGCCGAGATAGGGTTTCATGACATCTCCCGGTGTTCATCGCCGGCCTGTGCATCGGCCAGCCAGGCGAGCAGGATGCCTTGCAGGAAGAGCACCTGGGCGGCGAGTTCCAGGCATTCCTCGACGGTCTGCAGCAGGCGTTGGCCGGCGAGGTCGAGGCGGTGGATGTCCCAGGCGTCGACCAGTACGGCCAGCGCGGCGACGCCGACGCCGGTCAGGAAACGGCGGCGGGCCGCCTGATGCTGGCGCCAGAGCGGCAGCAGCCAGGGCAGGACGAGCAGGCCGCCGAGCATGTAGAGGAGCAGGACGAAGTCGCCCGGGGCGAGCGGCAGGAAGGGCAGGCTGATGGCGTGCGGCGCCAGGAACTGGTCGCGAATCCGCTCGTGGATGGCGAAGCGGTCGTCCAGGCTGAGGAACAGGAAGCCGGCGCCGAGCACCAGCCAGCGCCGTGCCGGATCGGCGGCGCCGCGCAGATGGTGCATGGCGGCGGCAGCCCAGGCGGCGAGGGCGCAGGTGTACATCACCGCGACTTCGAGCGAGGTCATCGGCGTGTCCTCGCTGGCGATCCACTTCCAGTATTCCGGCCAGCGACCGACGATGAAGATTGCCGTCATCGACAGCGGCAGGAGGCTGCTGGCGAGCAGCAGGGTGCGGCGCAGGCGGCGGGTGAGGTCGTTCATGTTTGGGCGAGTTCGATCAGATGCTGGACCCAGGCCTCGGCGCCGCGCGCCATGGCCTCGTTCGAATACCAGGCGGTGTGCCCGGTCTGCAGGATGCGGCCGGCTTCCAGGCCGGCCAGTTGGGCGGCGCAAAAGACCCGTTCGTCGACCGCGTAACCGGCCAGGTGGCCGCTGGCGATGGCGGCGCGGACCGCGTCGTGGTCCACCAGTTGCGGGCGCGAGGGGTTGATCAGGTAGCCGCCGGCCGGCATCGCCCGCAACTGTTCGCTGCCGATCAGCGGCGCTGCACCGCGCTCGACGCTGGCCGCCAGCATCACCACCGGGCAGCAGGCCAGCAGCTCGCCGAGCGCCATCGCGCGCCAGCCGTCCGCCGCCGGCACGGCCGGGTCGCAGTAGTGGATGTCCATGCCGAAGGCGGCGGCGAGCTGCGCGATGCGCCGGCCGATGCGGCCGAGGCCGACGATGCCGAGCTTCTTGCCGGCCAGTTCCCAGCCGCGCAGCGAGATCGTCTCTGGCAGTTCGCCGCGCACCACCCGGTCGCTCAGGTGGAGCCGGCGCGACAGCCCGAGCAGCATTGCCAGGGCGTGCTCGGCAACGCTCTGCGCCGAATAGTCGGGGAGCAGGCGGACGTCGACCTGACGTCGGGCGAGCGCCGGGCGGTCCAGCCATTCGTCGCCGGTCGCGTAGGCGGCGAGGCCGCGCAGACGCGGCAGGCGGTCCACCAGAGCGGCGTGGAAATCCTTGCAGGCGCGCCGGGTGAGGCCGACGACCTCGGCCTGCGCGCATTGCTCGACGAGGTCGGCGTCGGAGAGCAGGCCCGGCGTCGTCCGGTAAGCGACGGCGGCCACCGCTTCCAGCCGGCAGGCGAGCGCGTCGGGCAGGCTGGCACGGCCGCGGGCGGAAAACAGGACGAGGTTTTTCTTGCGCATCGCGGTTTCAGCGGCAGCTTGCCTTGCCGGCGGGCCAGATCGCCTTGCCCTGGCCATCGAGCAGGACTGCTTGCGTGCCGCAACGCCAGCCGCCGTGCACCAGCAGCTTGCCTCGCTCGTCGATCAGGCCGAGATTGCCCTGGTAGACCACCGCGGCGCGCCCCTCGCTGAAGTTGCTGGCGGCTTCGTAGCGCGGCGGAATCACCAGCTTGCCCCGGGTGTCGATGAAACCGATGCGCTGTATCGCCTCGGGCTGGCGCGGTCCGGCCGGCAGCGTCTTGACCACCATGGCCAGGCCGCCGCTCACCGGCTCAACCTCGTCGTAGGGCAGCGGACCGACCAGGCGCCCGTCGCTGCCGGCGAGATAGCGCTGCTCCCGGTAGTGGCGGGTGAGTACCGTCCAGCCTTCGGCAAAATCGTGCAAGGCTTCGCCGCGCAGTTGCAGGCGCTGCTGCCAGTCGAAACCGCGATAGGTGAGCAGCGGATCGCTTTCGCCCTCGATCTCGGTTTCCGTTTTTTGCCATGCCGCCGCCGTTTCCTCCGGCCAGGCGAGCGGCTGCGACGACGTCGAGATGCTGCCGTCGCCGCGCACGTAGGCGGGCTCGCCGGCGACTGTTTCCCGGGCGTAGCCTGCGGGCGAGAGTTCGCTGAGACGGTATCTGCCCGGCGCCAGAACCCAGCGGCCGGCGCTGTCCATGATGCCTGTCAGGGTTTGCGGCTGGGCCAGGAACCAGCCGTCGCCGAGGGCGCGGATGTTGGCCTGCGCCGGGGCGATGAACTGGCTGCCGTCGGGCCTGAACAGGCCGCGGTAGGTTTCGCCGCCGGCGTGTTCCTCGACCTCGATCAGGGCTACGTCGGCGTCCTCCAGAACCCTCAGGCTGTGGTAACGCGGTGCGATGACCACCTTGCCGTCCGGCGCGAGCAGGCCGCTGCCGGCGCTTTCCCCGTGAGCCTCGGCGGGCGCTGCCTCGAAGCGCCAACCCAGGAATTTTCCTTCCTGCCAGAGCGCTTCCGGCTCGCGTCTCGAGGTCGGTGGAAGCACCCAGCGCAGTTCGTTGTCGAGCACTCCCCAGCCGCTTTTCAGGCGCGCCGGAACGAGCCCGGCAATGGCTGCGTTGCCCAGGTCTTCGATGTCTTCCGGGCCGGGCACGGGGGTTACGCCGTCGTTGCCAAGGCGCAGGAAGCGGCTTTCGTCGTCGGCGTTCTTGTCGGCCAGCAAGCCGTTGCCCAGGCGCTGGTAGCGGCCTTCCTCGGGCAGCGGCCAGCTACGGCCGTGGCTGTCGATGGCCAGCCGTTGGCCGTCGCTGCGGGCCAGGGCGAGACCGTCGATGAAGTCGCCAAGGCTGTTGTAGCGCGGCGGGATCGCCCATGCGCCGGTGGCCGTGATGGCGCCGAACTTGTCGCCGGCTTTCATGACCAGCGGCCCGTGCAGCGGCAGCCTGCCGTTGTAGTTGCTGTCACTGTTGCGATCGTATTGCCAGGCCAGGTCGCTGACGATATTGCCGTCGGCGGTGACGATGCCGACCGTTTTGTAGCCCTTGTGCAAACGGGCGAGGGGCAGGTCGGTGAGGTGGCGGCGGGGATGCTGCTGATCGGTGATTAGGTCGATACCGTCGAACTGGCCGGCGAAGGCGGGCGAGCTGTCGGTCAGTAGCACCTTGTCCGGGGTCAGCAACGCGAAGCGGACGCCGTCCACATAGCTGTCGGGTTTCGTATAGCGGCGCTGCACGAGCAGGCGGTCGGCCTGGGCGGCAATCTGGATCGGGGCCGCGTCTTCCTCCTCGTCGGCTGTTGGCTTCACTGGCGGCGGGCGGAGGTCGAGGGCGAACTGCTGGCCAGCGGCGTGGAAGACCCAGGCCTGGCTCCCGCAAGCGCTGAGCACCAGCCAGTCGCCGTACTGCCGGGAATCCGGCCACTGGCATTGCAGGACCAGGCGCTCCTTGCCCTGGCGGTCGAAGATGTGGCGCGTCGTGCCTTCGACTTTGGGCATCGTCAGGTACATTCCATTGGGCAGGGCGTCGATGCGCTCGAACTCGGCCGGGACGATGAATTTCCCCGCCTCGTCGATCACGCCATAGCTTTTTCCGACGCGCACGGTGGCCTGGCCACGGGTGAAGTCCGCGGCTTCCGAAAAACGGGTGGCGACAATCTCCCGGCCTTGCCCGTCGATCAGGCGATAGCGGGTTTCGTCGTTTTCCTTTTTCTCGCTGAAACAGGCCTGGCGGCCGCAGTGCTCGCGGGGTGCAGAATCGCTGGCGAGTGCCTGGCGGCGGCCGTCGCCATGGTGCAGTTCCGGGGCGAATTTCTGCGTCGCCTTGAAGTGGCCGGGCCAGACCTGGGCGCCGATGTCGAGGTCGTCGGCAAAGCGATGGACGATACGGCCCTGGCGGTCGAGCAGTTCCTGTCGCCATGCCTTGGTGCGGGCCAGCGCCAGACCGTTCGCGTAAGGCTCGATCAGCATGTAGCCGGGCGGCACGATCCAGCGTCCGTTACGGTCGATGACGCCATCCTGGCCGTCCTCGTTCTCGACGACGGCGAGCCCTTCGCTGAAGTGGCGGGCTTCCCGGTGGGTTGGGGCGATTGCCCAGCGCCCCGTGCTGTCGATGTAACCCCATTTGTCGTCGGCGGCAGCCGGCGCCAGGCCTTCGCTGAAGCCTTGGGTCTCGTCGAAGGTCGGCGGGATCGCCAGTCGGCCTTGGCGGTCGAGGTAGCCCCAGGCGCCGCCGATGGAGAAGGCGGCGAGGCCCTCGCTAAATGGGCAAAGATCCTCGATGGCGGAGTATTCGCTCTGCGGCAGCTTGCAGGCGTATTCGGCGTGGAGCGGGAAGGCGGCGCAGAGGGCCAGGACGGCAACGAGACGGGCAACAGGGAGTGTGGACATGGACGGGATATCAGAAACGGCCGATGGCGCAAGTTGGCGTGAATTGATCGCGGGCTGCCTGCTGCATCCGGCGCACGGCCAACAGCATTGCTGCGGGGGAGTCGGCGGCGTTTACTGCCGCCAGCATGGCGGCGGCGTCGGCTGGCGCCGGCGTTTCTCCCCGGCACTGGCGGGCTGCCGCCTGGCACACCGCCTGCGCCTCGCCGCCCGCGCCGGCGGGGTCGTTGACATTGATCCTGAAGCCCTCGCCATCGCTGCTGTCGCGCTGGCGTAGCTGGGCCAGCAGTCCGTCCACCGGCGGCGCCTGCCTGGCCAGCGCTTTGCCTGCGGCGTCGCGCCAGATGATCTGTTCGGGATGGCTGAGACCGAGTTGGCAGTGGGCCAGATAAACGACGTCCAGACCGGCCACCTTTTCCAGCGCCGCGCCGCTGAGCGGCGGGGTGATGTCCGAATAGGCGTAGTAGGCGGCGCCGGGCTGGCGGTAACGCACCATGCCGTCCGGCGTCGCGGCCAGCAACTGGAAGTCGCCTTCTTGCGCCGGCGCGGCCTTGGCAACTGCCGCCGATGGCGAGGCAAGGAAGGTGAAAGGTTTCTGCCATTGGGCAAAGCGCTGCTGCAAGGTCGCGAAGATCTGGCGCGTGCTTTTCCGGGCCGGCTTGGCGAAGCTCTGCAATGCCGGACGGAAGCCAAGTTGCTGCCAGAGTCGGCTGACGTCCGCTGCCAGTGCCTTGCGCAGCGGTTCGTGGCGGATGGCGACGGTGTTCTGGCGTCGCTCCTCGGCCGCGCGCCGCGCCAGCAAGGTCGGGTCGGCGTGGGCGGCGCAGGCCAGGAAGATTTCGCTGCTGGCCGGCCAGGTCTCGAGTCCTTGTCCCTCGCTCAGACGCGATGCGATCTCGGCCTTCCAGGTGTCGAAATCCTCTCGCGGCGTCGCGCGACTGGCGACGACGCTGCCGTCCCTGGCCAGCAGCCGGGTTTCGTAAGTGAAATGGAGGCCGCTCTGGCAATCGATCAGTCGCCGCTCGTATTCATGCTGGCCCTGCGCGTTTTCCGGCGCTGACCACATTTCCTCGTTGTGTCCGGGATAGCGCGAGGCCGCTTCGAGCAGGCCGTCCGGGCGCAGCTTGAGTGCCTTGAGGTGTACGGCGTGCGCGCTGTCGCGCGAATACATCGGGAAGTTCAGCCACTCGCTCGAACTCGCCTGGGCCGGCAGCGACAACAGGCAGGCCGGCAAGATTGCCAGTTGGGCCGGGATGCGTCGGAGTACGTGGCGGGAAAAATCGCCGAAACCGCGATGCCATGAGTTGTCATCTGTCATCGATTGCCTGCGTTTTCATGTCATTGGTTTTGGGAAAGGCGGTGATTCTGTCGAGGCTGGGAGGAATTCGCAATGAATATTTGCGCGCGCCGCGGCCATGATCGTGGGATCGCCGGCGTCGGCATCGAGGCGGTTTTCATGGATTCCTGCCTGGACGCTCCCGGCTTGCGCTCGTCCGACGGGATATGCACAGCGCGAGCGCGAGGGGGGCGAAAGGCTGGGAGTCGATTCATGAAGTAGGTGTATCCTTATGGAATCATCCACTTGGTCTGGATACAGGGGGGGACCCCGATGGCTTTCCAAAACCCGACGCTGCGCCTGTCGATCCTGGCTGCGGTCATGTGGACCGTCGTGCTCGCGCTTTCGCTCGTCTGGAATCTGCACCAAGTCAGCCATCAGACGATGTCGATGGCCTATGCCGAGGCGCGCGCCAACCTCAACAAGGACATTACCTTTCGTCGCTGGGGAACGCATCACGGCGGTGTCTATGTGCCGATCACCGAAACCCAGAAATCGGTCCCCTGGCTGTCGCATGTGCCGGGGCGCGATGTGACGACGACCGACGGTCGCCAGTTGACCCTGCTCAATCCGGCGTCGATGCTGCGCCAGATGATGGACATGTATGCCGAGTCCTACGGCATCCGGGGGCGGATCACCGGCCTCAAGTACCTCAATCCCGGCAACGCGCCGGACGACTGGGAGCGCCGGCAGCTCGAAGCCTTCACCCGCGGCGAGCGGAACGAGGTCTGGGAAGCCACCGAGATCGGCGGCCAGCCCTATCTGCGCTACCTGCGCGCCATGTACATGGAAGATGGCTGCGAGAAATGCCACGCCATCCTGGGTTACAAGAAGGGCGACATGCGCGGTGCGACCGGCCTCAACCTGCCGCTGGCGCCCTATCTGGAGCGGGTCGGCGAGTCGCGCTGGCAACTCGGCCTCAGTCACGCCCTGTTCTGGCTGCTCGGCCTCGCCGGCATTGCCTTCGGCGCCCGGATGTCGGCGCGCTGGGAGCAGGAACGGGCAGCCGTCCAGCGCGAGCTGGTGCAGCACCGCGACCGCCTGGAAGAGCAGGTCCGCGAGCGGACGGCTGCACTGTTCGTGGCCAAGGAAGCGGCCGAGTCGGCGAGCCGGGCGAAGAGCGCCTTCCTCGCCAACATGAGCCACGAGTTGCGCACGCCAATGAACGGCATCATGGGCATGCTTGAACTCTCGCTGAAGCGCAGCAGCGATCCCAAGGTCCGCGAACAACTGCAGAAGGCCAGGCTATCGTCGAAGATGCTGCTCGCCGTGATCAACGACATCCTCGACCTGTCGAAGATCGAGGCCGAGCGCCTGGTGCTGGAGAGCATCGAGTTCAGGCTCGGCGAAGTCCTTGAGAACGTCACCAGCCTGATGGCCGAGCGGGTCGCCGAAAAGGGCCTGCAGTTGCGCGTCGATATGGCCGACGGGCTCGCCGGCCAGGCCTTTCGGGGCGATCCCTTGCGCCTGGGCCAGGTGCTGCTCAACCTGACCAGCAACGCCGTCAAATTCACCAACAGCGGCAGCGTCACCATTCACGTTCATCCGCTTGCCGATGATGCCGAGCGGATGCAGTTGCGCTTCGAGGTCCAGGATACCGGCATCGGCATTGCGCCGGCCGAGCAGCAACGCCTCTTCGAAGCCTTCGAGCAGGCCGACAGTTCGATGACCCGCAAGTACGGCGGCTCCGGCCTCGGGTTGGCAATCTGCAAGCAACTGGTGCGCCTGATGGGCGGTGAGGTGGAAGTCGAGAGCGCGCTCGGGCAGGGCAGTACCTTCCTTTTCTCGGTCTGGCTGGCGAAGTCGGCGGCGCACACGGCGCCGAACGGCCAGGCGGCGGCCGGAACGGCTGAAGAGGCCGCGCTCTGGCGCGATTTCGCCGGCGTGCGGGTGCTGCTGGCAGAGGATGAACCGATCAACCAGGAAGTGTCGCGCTGCCTGCTCGAAGACGCCGGCTTCGTCGTCGATCTTGCCGGCGATGGGCGGATCGCCGTCGAACTGGCCGACCGCCGTCCCTACGGACTGATCCTGATGGACATGCAGATGCCCAACATGAACGGCCTCGAGGCCACGCGGGCCATCCGCAGGAGCGAAATGAACCGGCACACGCCGATCGTCGCGATGACCGCCAACGCCTACGACGAAGACCGCAAGACCTGCCTCGACGCCGGCATGGACGACCACGTCAGCAAACCGGTCGACCCCGAACGCCTGTTCCTCACCCTGGCCCACTGGCTGACGCGGAGTTGCCGGGAGTAGGGGCGCAGGCGGGAGGCCTCAAGCTTGCCGCTGATCTTGGCCTTGTCTGCATCGAATTATTTTGAATTTTAATGGATGCATTTAAGTCTCTTGGTGTGTATTATTTTATTATTAGATTTAATTTAATCTATTAATGGAAAATACAAAGACTGTCGATGAATGGGCTTTTGAATTGGGCGAGCAGATGCGCGCCTTGCGCCTGCGTGCCGATCTCGATCAGATTTCTTTGGCTGAACGCGCCGGCGTTAGCCTGACAGCCGTCAAGAACATCGAGTCCGGTAAAGGGGCGACGCTCAAGACCTTGATCAGGATGCTGCGGGCGCTGGGTCGGGCCGAATGGCTCTCCAGTCTGGCGCCACCGGTCAGCATCAGCCCGCTACAGATGCTCAAGGCCCGGCCGGTGCGTCAGCGTGCCTCGCGCAAGCGCCCGCCAGGAAAGCCGGACAATGCATAAACCCGTCTCTGCCGTCGAGATTCGCCTGTGGGGTCGGCGGGTCGGTGCCGTGGCGCTTGATCCCCGCCTCGGCTATTACGCCTTCGAATACGACCCGGCCTTCGTCAGGCAGGGCATCGAAGTGGCACCGCTTACCCTGCCGCTGGCGCAAGCCGGCAATCCCTTCATATTTACCGATCTGCCGATCGCCACTTTCAAGCGTTTGCCGGCGCTTCTGGCCGATGCGCTGCCGGACGATTTCGGCAACGCCCTGATCGATGCCTGGATGGCCAACAAAGGCATCGCCAGGGACGCCATCACCCCGCTCGACCGACTGGCCTACATGGGCAAACGCGGCATGGGCGCGCTCGAGTTTCGGCCGGCGCGCGGCCCCAACGTCGCCAGCCATACGGCGATCAAGCTCAAGCGCCTGGTCGATAGCGCCCGTCTGGCGGTGCACGGGCAACTCGACAGCGATCCTCATGCCCAGGCGGCGCTGGCGCAGATCATCCAGGTCGGCACCAGTGCCGGGGGCGCCCGGGCCAAGGCGGCCATCGTCTGGAACCCGAAAACGGACGAAATCCGTGCCGGCCAGTTCGACGCCGACCCCGGCTTCGAGCACTGGTTGCTCAAATTCGATGGCATGGGCACCGACCACGAGCTTGGCAGTTCTCAGGACTACGGACGTATCGAATACGCTTACTCCCTGATGGCACAGGCCGCCGGTATCGACATGGCGCCCTGCCGGCTGCTGGAAGAAGGCGGCCGCGCCCACTTCATGACGCGGCGTTTCGACCGCGAGCCGGGCGCCGATGGCAAAACCGTCAAGCATCATATGCAAAGCCTTTGCGCGATGGCCCACCTTGACTACAAGCAGAAGGCCACGCACGACTACGCCCAGCTTTTCCAGACCATCCAGCGTCTCAAGCTGGGCCACGATGCCATGGCCGAAGCCTTCCGCCGCATGGTCTTCAACGTGCTGACCGCCAACTGCGACGATCACAGCAAGAACTTCGGCTTCCTGCTCCCCGCCGGCAGCCGGCAATGGCAGCTTGCCCCGGCCTACGACATCACCCACGCCTACAACCCCAAGGGCGAATGGACCTATCAGCACCTGCTGGGCGTCAATGGAAAATTCGGCAACATCAGCCGCGACGACCTGCTCCACCTCGCCGACCGCTACGCCATCGGCCCGGCGTTGAAGATCATCGACAAGACCCAGGAAATCATCGCCCACTGGCCAGAATTCGCCCGCCAGGCGGGGCTGGGCGAAACGATCATGCAATCGGTGGCGCAGGATTTCGGACGTCTGTAATGCTTGAACGTTAAAAGAGAGTCTCACCACTGGCGCGACAATTCCCGCGTGCCACCGCGGGGTGGGAAATGTCCGGCAGCGTTGAGAGAATGCGCCAATTGGTGACGGCACTGCTGGCACCATTTCGAACCACTCCGAGTTACTCGCTCTTGCCCGGCTGGTTTGGGCGAGGCGGTGGCATGTGTCGGGCAAGGTTTGCTTGGAGTATCCAGATTCTAGGGAAGGCTTGGGTCGGAGATATACCGGTTTCGTGGAAAGCAAGGCCACTGTTTTCGGTGGCTGCCGCAGCGCTTTTGGACAGCGGCGCCGCCCACCAGAACCAGATGCTGCAATTGCTGGCCGACCCGCAGAAGGAAGCTGCCTTCGGGCGGGTGGTGTTCGATCTGCTGCTGGCGGGGAAGGGGAATCCGCCGGCTTGAGCGGGCGGAATTTCCGGGTCAGTGCTGTGCCGCGACCTTTTTCCCGAGCACATGCGTCGCCGTCACGCAGCGTTCGTCGCCGAGGATCATCAGCGCGAACAGCGTTGCCGCCAGTTCGTCGGTTTTCTCCAGGCGGAAGTCGAGTTCCGGCGTGGCGCGCGGGTTGAGGACGATGAAGTCGGCTTCCTTGCCGGCGGTGAAGTTGCCGATGAACTCGTCGAGGTAGAGCGCGCGGGCGCCACCCAGTGTGGCGAGGAACCAGGCGCGCAGCGGCGGCAGCGGGCGGCGGTGGACTTGCGAGACCTTGTAGGCTTCGTCGAGCGTGCGCAGCAGGCTGAACGAGGTGCCGCCGCCGACGTCGGTGGCCAGGCCAACACGGATGCCGCTATCGACGGCGGCGGCGTGGTTGAAGAAGCCGCTGCCGAGGAAGAGGTTGGAGGTCGGGCAGAACGCCGCCGCGGTGCCGGTTTCGGCCATGCGCGCGGTTTCGGTCGGCGACAAGTGGATGCAGTGGCCGTAGATGCTGCGTGGGCCGAGCAGGCCGTGGCGGTCGTAGACGTCGAGGTAGTCGCGCGCTGTCGGGAACAGCGATTTGACCCAGGCGATCTCGTCGAGGTTCTCGGCCAGGTGCGATTGCACGTGCAGATCAGGCTTGCTCCGGTAAAGCTCGCCGGCCAGCGCGAGTTGGGCCGGGGTCGAGGTCGGCGCGAAGCGCGGCGTCACGCAGTAGCGCAGTCGGTCCTTGCCGTGCCAGCGCTCGATCAGCGCCAGACAGTCGCGCTCGGCGTCGGCGACGGTGTCGCACAGCGCGGGCGGCGCGTGGCGGTCCATCATGACCTTGCCGGTCAACATGCGTAAACGGCGGTTTTCCGCGCCGGCCATGAAGGCGTCGACCGAGCCGGCATGCACCGTCGAGAAGACGGCTGCGGTTGTCGTGCCGTGGGCGAGCAGGCGGTCGAGGAAGTAATCGGCCGTGCGCGCGGCGACTTCCGGGTTGGCGAAGGCGGTCTCGGCCGGGAAGGTGTAGTCGTTGAGCCAGTCGAGCAGTTGCCGGCCGAAGGAGGCGATGACAGCCGACTGCGGGTAGTGGCAGTGGGTGTCGACCAGGCCGGGCAGGATCAGCTGGTCGCCGTAGTCGATGACTTTGGCGGCGGCGCGTTCTGCCGGGGCGATGCCAGCTTCGACCGTGGCGCGCGAGCCGGCGGCGGCGATGCGGCCGGCGACGATCCACAGCGCGCCGTCGGGGAAATATTCGTAGCTGTCGGCGGCGTCCTGCTCGCCGGGGTCGGCGAGGAAGTGGAGGACGCGGCCGAAGACCAGTTGTTTGCGGGTGGCGTTCATGTCAGTGCGCGGTATTGGCCAGTTGCCGCGCCAGCCGGTTATGTTCGGCAACCAGCGGCGGCAGGTCGAGCGGCAACAAATGGCCGTCGGTGACCACCGGTTTACCGTTGATGATCGAATGGCGCACGGTCTGCGGCGTGCAGAAGACCAGCGCGGCGACCGGGTCGTGCACGGCAGCGCCGGCCAGGTCGAGGCCGCCGGTCGGGAAGGCGACGAGGTCGGCGCTCATGCCCGGGGCGAGGGCGCCGATGTCGTCGCGGTTGAGCACCTTGGCGCCGCCCAGCGTCGCCAGTTCCAGTGCCTGACGGGCGCTCATCGCTGCCGGACCATGGCCGACGCGGGCCAATAGCATCGCCTGCCGCGCTTCGCCGAGTAGGTGGGCGGCGTCGTTCGAGGCGCAGCCGTCGACGCCGAGGCCGACATTGACGCCGGCGGCGCGCAGCGCCGGGATCGGCGCGATGCCGGAAGCCAGGCGCATGTTCGAGCACGGGCAGTGGGCGACGCCGGTGCCGCTGCGGGCAAAGAGATCGATGCCTGGCGTGTCGAGCTTGACGCAGTGGGCGTGCCAGACGTCGTGGCCGACCCAGCCGAGCGATTCGGCGTATTCGGCTGGCGTCATGCCGAATTTCTCGCGGCTGTAGGCGACGTCGTTGTCGTTTTCGGCCAGATGCGTATGCAGCGAAACCCTATAGCCGCGCGCCAGTTCGGCGGCGTCGCGCATCAGCTCGCGGCTGACCGAGAACGGCGAGCAGGGGGCGACGACGATGCGCTGCATGGCGTGGCGCTGCGGGTCGTGCCAGGTTTCGATCAGGCGCTGGGTGTCCTTGAGGATAGACGCTTCGTTTTCGACGAGACGATCCGGCGGCAGGCCGCCCTGGCTTTCGCCGACGCTCATGCTGCCGCGCGCGGCGTGGAAACGCATGCCGATGGTGGCGGCGGCTTCGATGGAATCGTCGAGGCGGCTGCCGTTCGGGTAGAGGTAGAGATGATCGCTCGACGTGGTGCAGCCGGAGAGGATCAATTCGGCCATTGCGGTCAACGTCGAAATCCGGATCATTTCCGGCGTCAGCCCGACCCAGATCGGGTAGAGCCGGCGCAGCCAGCCGAACAGCTCGGCGTCCTGCGCACCGGGGATCGCCCGGGTCAGGCTCTGGTACATGTGGTGGTGGGTGTTCACCAGGCCGGGCAGGGCGACCGTGCCGGCCAGTGAAATCACCCGGTCGGCGGTGGAGGGCAGGTCGGAGGACGGGCCGACCGCCTCGATCACCCCATCGCGGATGAAGACGCCGCCGCCGGGGATTTCGCGGCGGGCAGCGTCCATGGTGACGAGGACGTCGGCGTCCTTGAGCAGCAGCGTGGTCATGGGAGGAAGGGTTTGCCCAGCGAAGCTGGCAGGTTCAGTTGCAGCAGCTTGCGGTCGCGCGAGATCAGCACCAGGACGACGATGGTCGCCAGGTAGGGCAGCGCCGCCAGCAGTTGCACCGGTACCTCGATGCCCAGGCCCTGAGCGTGGAACTGCAGGATGGTGACGAAGCCGAACAGGTAGGCGCCGAGCATCAGCCGGGTCGGCTTCCAGGTGGCGAAGACGACCAGTGCGACGGCGATCCAGCCGCGCCCGGCGCTCATGTTCTGGACCCACAGCGGGGTGTAGACCGTGGACAGGTAGGCACCGGCGATGCCGGCCATGGCGCCGCCGAAGATCACCGCGCCGTAGCGGATGGCAATCACCGGGTAGCCGATCGCGTGGGCGGCGTCCGGCGCTTCGCCGACCGCCTTGAGCAGCAGGCCGAGGCGGGTTTTTGCCAGGGTCCAGGCGACGAGTGCGAAGGCGATCAGCGACAGATAGACCACCCAGTCCTGCTTGAACAGCACCGGCCCGAGCAGCGGGATGTCGCTGAGCAGCGGCACGACCACCGGTTGCAGGCCGGGCAGGCTGTAGCTGACGTAGTGCTGGCCGATGAAGGCCGAGAGGCCGATGCCGAAGATGGTCAGGGCCAGCCCGCAGGCGGCCTGGTTGGCGGCCAGCGACAGCGCGAAGAAGCCAAACACGGCAGCGGCCGCGGCGCCGGCCAGGGCGCCGGCGGGCAGCCCGGCGACGACGCCGTGGCCGCTTTCGGCCGCTGCCGCGAAGCCGGCGATGGCGCCGATCAGCATCATGCCTTCGACGCCGAGGTTGATGACGCCGCTGCGTTCGGCGACCAGTTCGCCGAGGCCGGCGAAGATCAGCGGGGTGGCGGCGGCGAGGGTGCCGGCGAGGATCAGGGGCAGGTAGTCGAGCATCGCGGTCTCCGGTCAGCGGGCGCGGCGGCGCAGGCGGTTGTCGATGAAGGCGTCGGCGCCGAGCAGGAAGAACAGCAGCATGCCCTGGAAGATGCCGGTGATCGCCGCCGGCATCTGCAGGCTCAGTTGCGCCGCTTCGCCGCCCAGGTAGATCAGCGCCATCAGGCTGCCGGCGAGCACGATGCCGAGCGGGTGCAGGCGGCCGAGGTAGGCGACGATGATCGCCGCGAAGCCGTAGCCGGGCGAGATGTTGAGGTTCAACTGGCCGACCGGCCCGGCGACTTCGCCGACCCCGGCGAGGCCGGCGGTCATCCCGGAAATGACCAGGCTGAACCACACCGTCTGCTTTGCCGGAAAACCGGCGTAACGTGCCGCGGCCGGCGCCTGGCCGCCGACTTCGAGGCGGTAGGCGAGGAAGCTCTTGGCGTTGAACAGCCAGAAGGCGAGCACCGCGAAAATGACGATCCAAAGCGAACTGTTGACCCGGAAACCCTCGGCCAGCAGGCCGAACAGCGCCGCGTCGTCGAACAGGATGGACTGCGGGAAGTTCATCCCCTCCGGGTCGCGCCACGGGCCGTGCATCAGGTACGACAGCAGGTGGGTGGCAACGTAGGTCAGCATCAGCGTGGTCAGCGTTTCCTCGGCGTTGAAGCGCGTCTTGAGCAGCGCCGGGATGGCGCCCCACAGCGCGCCGCCGATGGCGCCGGCAACGACCATGGCCGGCAGCACCCAGGCGGCGCCGGTGTCGCCGTAGGCGATGCCGATGCCGCCGCCGAACAGTGCGCCGACGATCAACTGGCCTTCGGCGCCGATGTTGTAGATGCGTGCCTTGAAGCCGATGGCCAGGCCCTGGGCGATGAGGATCAGCGGGCAGGCCTTGATCAGCAGTTCGCTCCAGCCGTAGCCGGTGGTCAGCGGTTCGACGAAGAAGACGTGGAAGGATTCGAGCGGCGATTTGCCGAGCGCCTCGAACAGCACGGAGCCGACCAGCAGCGTGGCGACGATGGCGATCAGCGGCGCCGTCCAGCGCATGACTTGCGACGGCTGGGCGCGGGGTTCAAGCAGGTGCATGGCTGGTCTCCGCTGCGTTGCCTTCGTTGAACAGGCCCGCCATCTGCAGGCCGACCGATTCGGCATCGGCCAGTTCGCGCGCCTGCGGCGCCGACAGGCGGCCGGCGGCGAGGACGGCGATGCGGTCGCTGATTTCGAACAATTCCTCAAGCTCCTCGGAAATGACCAGGATGGCGACGCCGGTGCGCGACAGGTCGAGCAGCGTCTGGCGCAGGAAGGCCGAGGCGCCGACATCGACGCCCCAGGTCGGCTGGGCGACGATCATCAGCTTGGGCGCCAGCATGATCTCGCGGCCGACGATGAATTTCTGCAGGTTGCCGCCCGACAGCGAGCGGGCGGCGGCGCCGGTGCCGCCGCAACGGACGTCGAAGCGTTCGATGCAGCGTGCGGCGAAATCGCGCGCCGCGTGGCGGGCGAGCAGCCCCCAGCGCTTCATGCCCTGGCGGTGGCCGGTGAGCAGCGCGTTGGCGGCCAGCGACATGGCCGGCACCGCGCCGCGTCCGAGGCGTTCTTCGGGGACGAAGACCAGCCCACGGTCGCGTCGCCGCCCGGCGTCGAGATGGCCGATGGCTTCGCCGTCGAGCCAGACCGCCTCGCGGTCGACCGTCGTTTCGCCCGACAAGGCGGCCAGCAGTTCGGCCTGGCCGTTGCCGGAAATGCCGGCGATGCCGACGATCTCGCCGGCGTTCACGGTCAGCGAGACGTTGTGCAGCGAAGTGCCGAAAGGATCGTCGGACGCGAGGCTGAGGCGCTCGACCTGCAGTACCGGATGGAGCGGGCCGTGGTAGGGCGGCGCCTCGCAGACCGGCAGCTCGCGGCCGATCATCAGGCGTGCCAGCGAGGCCGGCGTTTCGTCGCGCGGGATCGCGTCGCCGGTCACCTTGCCGCCACGCATGATCGTCGCGCTGTCGCACAGCGACTTTATTTCGTGCAGCTTGTGGCTGATGTAGAGGATGGAGACGCCTTCGGAAGCCAGCCGGCGCAAGGTCTCGAACAGCTTCTGCACCGCCTGCGGGGTGAGCACCGAGGTCGGCTCGTCGAGAATCAGCAGCTTCGGGTCCTGCAGCAGGCAACGGACGATCTCGACCCGCTGCCGTTCGCCGACCGACAGGCTATGCACCAGCCGGTGCGGGTCGAGCGGCAGGCCGTAGCGTTCGGAAACTTCCTTGACCCGCACGGCCAGCCCGGCCAGATCGAAGGCTTCGTCGAGGACCAGCGCGATGTTCTCGACCACGGTCAAGGTCTCGAACAGCGAAAAATGCTGGAACACCATGCCGATGCCCAGCTTGCGCGCCTGCGCCGGGTTGGCGACGGCGACCTGGCGGCCGTCCCAGAGCATTTCGCCACTATCGGCCTTGACCGCGCCGTAGATGATCTTCATCAGCGTGCTCTTGCCGGCGCCGTTTTCGCCCAGGATGGCGTGGATTTCGCCGGGCATCACGGTCAGGCTGACGTCGTCGTTGGCGACGACGCTCGGGTAGCGCTTGCTGATGTGCAACAGCTTCAGGCGGGGTTCGGGCGGGCTCATGCTTACTCCGGCTGGTCGGGACGGACGGGGGATGCGCTCAGGCGCGGACGGCCGGCCTGGTGCAGCAGTTGGCGTGCATGATGCAGGCTGAGCAGTTCGGCGGCAACCGCCAGGGCGATCGCCGCCGGCTCCTTGCCGACGATGCCGGGGATGCCGATCGGGCAGGTCAGTTCGCCCAGGCGGGCCGGATCGAGGCCGCGATCGACGAAACGGCGCTCGAAACCGGCGCGTTTGCTGCGCGAACCGATCAGCCCGAAGTAGGCGAAATCGCGGCGGCGGAAGATCGCCTCGCAGAGCGAAAAATCGAGCGCGTGGCTGTGCGTCATGACGACGAAGAAGGTGCCGGCCGGTGCCTGTGCCACTTCGCTTTCCGCCAGGTCGGTGGCGCGGATGTCGAGGCCGGCGGTGTCACACCCGGCAAAGGCGTCGTCGCGCGTGTCGATCCAGGTGATGGCGGCGCCGAGCGGCAGCAACTGGCGAACCAGCGCGCGGGCGACGTGGCCGGCGCCAAAAATCCACACCGGGAAAGCGACGCTGGCGATGTCCTGCACGAAATGCCAGTCCTCCGGCCCGCCGAGCAAGGCGGTGGCGCAGGCGGCGGCGCCGGTCTGCCAGGTTGAGGCACTGTCGCCGGCGGCCAGTCGGCGTTGCAGGCGGGCACCGCCGGCCAGCGCGGCGCTGCGTTGCGCCCAGGTGCTGGCTTCACTGGCGGGAATCTTCTCGTAGGCGAGCCAGACGACACCGCCGCAACACTGGCCGAGCCCGGCGCCGAGCGCGTAGAGCACCACCTGCGGCCGGCCGCCGCCGGCCAGCAGGCGGTCGGCGTGGGCGGTCGCCTGCCATTCGAGATGGCCGCCGCCGATGGTCAGTTCGGTCGTGCTGGCGCCGACCAGCATCGTCGTCCCGGCATCGCGTGGCGCCGAGCCCTGGATGGCGGCGACGGTGACCAGCACGACATCCTCGCCGGCGGTGAGGCGGGCGGCCAGCGGCGCGACCCAGTCGGCGGCCATCTCAGCTTTCCCCGCCGGCGAGTGCGCGCAGGATCGCTTCCGGCGTTGCCGGGGCGTCGAGCTGCAAGGGCTGACCGGCCGGCAGGGCGGCGGCAACCGCGTCGCGCAGCGCCTGGTACACCGAGAGGGCGAGCATGAACGGCGGCTCGCCGACCGCCTTCGAGCGGTGGATGCTGTCCTCGACGTTGGCGTTGTCGTAGAGGCGGACGTTGAAGATGTCCGGCAGGTCGCTGGCGGTCGGGATCTTGTAGGTCGACGGGGCGTGGCTCATCAGCTTGCCGTCCGGGCGCCACCACAGTTCCTCGCTGGTCAGCCAGCCCATGCCCTGGACGAAGCCGCCTTCGATCTGGCCGATGTCGAGCGCCGGATTGATCGAGCGGCCGGCGTCGTGGAGGATGTCCACGCGCAGCACGCGCGTCTCGCCAGTCAGCGTGTCGATGGCCACCTCGCTGCAGGCGGCGCCGTAGGCGAAGTAGAAGAAGGGGCGGCCGAGCTTGGTCACCGGGTCGAAATGGATTTTCGGCGTCTTGTAGAAACCGGCGTCCCACAACTGGATGCGGGCGCGGTAGGCGCGCATGACGAGGTCGGCGAAGGCTTCGTCGAAACCCGGCGCCCGCACCCGGCCGTCGGCAAATTGCACGTCGGCGGCGACGACCGCGCCGTTCGTCAGTTCGACGACAAAGGCGGCCAACCGCGCCTTGATGTTGTTGCACGCCGCCTGCGCCGCCTTGCCGTTGAGGTCGGTGCCGCTCGAGGCGGCGGTGGCCGAGGTGTTGGCGACGCGCCGGGTGTCGGTGGACGAGAGGCGGACGTCGTCGAAGGGCAGGCCGAATTCGTGGGCGACGATCTGGCGCACCTTGGTGTACAAGCCCTGGCCCATCTCGGTGCCGCCGTGCGAGACGAGCACGCTGCCGTCGGTATAGACATGGACCAGCGCGCCGGCCTGGTTGTAATGCGTGGCGTTGAACGAGATGCCAAACTTGATCGGAGTCAGCGCGATGCCGCGTTTCAACACCGGGCTGCCGGCGTTGAATTTGGCAATCGCCGCGCGGCGGGAGGTGTAGGCACAATCGCGTTCGAGTTCGGCGACCAGCGCCGGGGCGACGTTGTCCTCGACGAGCGTGCCGTAGGGCGTGGTGCTGCGCGCGCCCGGTTCGACGTCGTAGAAGTTGGCGCGGCGGATGGCCAGCGGGTCGAGGCCGAGGTGGCGGGCGATGTCGTCGAGCACGTTCTCGATGACGAACATCCCCTGCGGCCCGCCAAAACCGCGAAACGCCGTGTTGGAGACGCGGTTGGTCCTGCAGCGCAGGCTTTTCAGGGCGAGCGCGTCGAGGTAGTAGGCGTTGTCGATGTGGCAGATCGTGCGGTCGTTGACCGGCCCCGAGAGGTCGGCCGAGTGGCCGCAGTCGGACGCGAATTCGAGTTTCAGGCCGAGCAGGCGACCGCTGTCGTCAAAGGCGCTTTCCCACTGGTAGCGGTAGGGGTGGCGCTTGCCGGTGGCGACCATGTCGTCGTCGCGGTCGAGGCGGATTTTCACCGCCCGGCCGGTGCGTGTGGCGAGCAGCGCGGCCAGGCAGGCCCATTGCGCCGACTGCGATTCCTTGCCGCCGAAGGCGCCGCCCATGCGCCGGCATTCGACGCTGACGCGGTGGGCGCGCCAGCCCAGACAGTGGGCGACCATCTGCTGCATTTCGGTCGGGTGCTGGGTCGAGCAGAGCACGTGTAGCGTGCCGTCGTCGCCCGGCTGGGCATAGGAAATCTGGCCTTCGAGGTAGAAATGCTCCTGACCGCCGAGCACGGCGCTGCCGCTCAGACGGTGCGGCGCGTCGGCAAAGGCCGCATCGACGGCGCCGCGCTGCATGGAAAACGGCGGCAGCACCCAGGATTCGGCGGCAATCGCCGCGGCGATGTCGAGGATGGGCGGCTCGGCGTCGTAGTCGATCTTCGCCAGACGCACCGCCTGGCGGGCGATGTCGCGCGTCTCGGCGGCGACGACGAAAAGCGGCTGGCCGTGGAAGCTGACCGTGTCGGTGGCGAGGATCGGGTCGTCGTGCAGGATCGGCCCGCAATTGTTTTCGCCGGGAATGTCGGCGGCGGTGAGCACGGCGCGCACGCCGGGACAGGCGCGCACGGCGCTGAGGTCCATGCTGCGGATGCGGCCACGGGCGACGGTCGATAAACCGGGCGCCGCGTGCAGCGTGCCGGCGGCTTCCGGCAGGTCGTCGATGTAGTGGGCGCGGCCGCTGACGTGCAGGCGGGCGCTTTCGTGCGGCAGCGGGCGGCCGATCATGGCTGGTCCTCTGGGGCAATCGGCGCCAGCGCTGCGAGGCGGACCGGCGTATCGCCGGCGCCCGAAGTTTCCAGCCAGAAGCGCTGCAGCAGGTTGGCGGCGACGCTCAGCCGGTAGGCGCTGCTGGCGCGAACGTCGGTGAAGGGGGCGAAGTCGCTGCCCAGCGCGTCCATCGCCCGGCGCACGGCGGCGGCGTCCCAGGGCCGGCCAAGCAGCACCGCTTCGGCGCCGGCCGCCCGTTTCGGGGTCGCCGCCATGCCGCCGAAGGCGAGGCGGGCGCGGCGGATGCAGCCTTCGTCGTCAAGATGGACGGCTAGCCCGCAGGCAACCGCCGAGATGTCCTGATCGAGCCGCTTGGCCACCTTGTAACTGCGGAAATGCCGCTGCAGCCCGGCGGCCGGCGCATCGAGGATGAGCGCGCGGACGAATTCGCCGCTCTGTAGCGCCGTTTTCTGGTAATCGAGGTAGAAATCTTCCAGCGCCATTTCGCGCGTCGTCGCGCCGCGCTGCAGGACGATGCGCGCGCCGAGGGCGATCAGCGCCGGCATCGAATCGCCGATCGGCGAACCATTGGCGACGTTGCCGCCGAGCGTGCCGGCGTTCTTGACCGGCGTCGAGGCAAAGCGCCGGGCGAGTTCGGCCCATTGCGGCTCGAAGGCGGTGAGCGCTGCGAAGGCGTCGGTCAACGTCGCACCGGCACCGATTTCCAGCCGGCCGGGGCCGATCTGGATGCGCTTGAGTTCGGCGACGGCGCCGGTCAGGATCAGTTCGCCGAGATCGCGCCCCTGCTTGGTCACCCACAGGCCGACGTCGGTGCCGCCGGCGACCAGCCGGGCGTTCGGCAGCCGCTCGCGCAACTCGGCGAGTTCGGCCAGCGTGCGCGGACTGTGGCTGCGCCGGCCGTCGCCGAGATAATCGAGCGGCGGCAGGTCGGCCAGCGTCTTCAGTGCGGCGATCACCGGCAGGCGGTCGAGGCGGCGGCGCGGCAGCGCGTAGGCGTCGCGCGCCGCATCGACGATCGGCCGGTAGCCGGTGCAGCGGCACAGGTTGCCGGACAGCGTGTGGTCGATCTCGTCGCGTTCCGGGCAATGGTCCTGGTTTTCATAGAGGGCGAACAACGACATGGCGAAGCCCGGCGTGCAGAAACCGCATTGCGAACCGTGCCGGTCGACCAGCGCCTGCTGTACCGGGTGCAGTTGCTCGCCGGCCGCCAGGTCTTCTACCGTGAACAGCGCCTTGCCGTCGAGCGCGGGCAGAAACTGGATGCAGGCATTGACCGCGCGCAGGCGCAACTCCTCGGCGCCGGCCTCGCCGACCAGCTCGCCGATCACCACCGTGCACGCGCCGCAATCGCCTTCGGCGCAACCTTCCTTGGTGCCGGTCTGGCAGAGATCCTCGCGCAGGTACTGGAGCACCGTGCGCGTCGGCGCCGGCCCCTGCACCGACTGGATGGCGCCGCGGAAATAGAACTGGATCGGACGTTCGGACATGGACGGAAAATTCGTTGATGGCATGGAGCGAAATTAGCACAGGGCAAACGCGCCGGGCAGCGCCCGCCATGGATAAGGACTATGCGCCCTGGCTTATGGTTCGCTTGCCGGCTACCGGGCGAGCAATCTCAGTCGGCAGATTGTTCCGCACAGCCGGGGCCAAGGCCCAGACGTTGGCGCAGATGCGCCAGCACCCAGGCGTAGCCGAGATGCTCCTGCTCCAGACGCAGGCTGTCGCCGATGCGATTGTCCCGCAAGTCGTCGTAGAGCGTCTGTTCCGCCGGCGTCAGGCGGTGCAGGTCGATCTTCAGCGGTTTGTCTTCACTGCCCTGGAAAGCGGCGTGGGCGTCGAGCGTTGCTCGGTCCATCAGGAAGGAATCGACGTCCGGGAAATGAGCGCGCAACTGGTCGAGGATGGCAAAGCCGTGGGTGTCGATGTCGCCCCAGTAGAGGAGGGTGCAGTTGGCCAGCCACCTGGCCCGGGCCAGCGCTTCCCAGCCGTAGCCGGCGCCGAAGATGGCGAGTGCGCCGGGTAGCTCGGGCAGGGCAAGGAAGTTGGTTTCGTTTTCGGTGATGATGACGCTGCGAACCGGCAGCGTCAGGCGGCTGAAACTGTCGGCGTCGAGGCTGATGTCCGGGGCGCGCAGCCCCGGCAGGGTCGCGATGTCGGGGTCGAGGAGGCGCCAGCGGATGCGCAGCGGCTTGTCGCGGAAGCCGTAGCGGGCGGCGAACTGGCCGCTGCCGCTGCGGCTGGCATCGATCTGTTCCGCAGGCAGGGCGAGGTCGAAGAGTTCGGCCAGCACCGCCCGGTGGGCCTCGATGAATTTGCTGTGAATGCCGGCCAGGTCGACCTGGCGCAGGTAGATGCCGGGCTGGGGATGGGCTTGCCGCCAGGCGACGACGGCGAGCAGGCGTGGCCAGGCCTCGGCCAGCGTCAGCGCCTGGAGCGGGCGTTTCTCCAGCCAGGGCAGCAGGGCCGGGCAGGCTTGCCGGGTGCGCTCGGTCAGGCGCGCGAATTGCGCCCAGTCGTCCTGCTTGCCCAGCCAGGCGATGGCGGCTTCCGGCGTGTCGATCCAGGCCGCCGCCGGTAAGCGCTGCTTGCCCTGGACGCGGTGGCGGACTTCCTGCCATTCGATGCGCAGCGGTGCCTTGGCCAGGGTGGCCGTCCATTGGCGCACGGCCTCGAAGCGTTCGCGGAGGTCGCTGGAGCTTGGGGTTTTCAGCATCAGGCGCAGGGGAAAGCGCGGCGTGCCGCTCAGCGTGTCGCGCAGCAGTTCGCCGCGCTCCCACAGGCGGGCCAGTTGCGTCCTGAGGTCGGCGGGCGTGCTCCAGTTCATGCGGCGAATTCCGGCGTTGCGGCTTTCTGCGCGCGGTATTCCTCGATGCTCAGGTTGCGCAGCTTCGACGCCCGGCCACCTTCGTTATGGACGAAGCCGACGCTGGCGACGTAGGGTTCGATGATGTGGATCTTCTGCAAGGGGGTGACGATCAGCAGTTGCAGGTTGAGCTGCTTGAACAGGCGCAGGCCGTATTGCGCCGATTCGTCCGAGCCGCGACCGAAGGCCTCGTCGATGACGACGAAGCGGAAGGAGCGCGAGCGCACCGCGCCCCATTCCAGACCGAACTGGTAGGCCAGGCTGGCGGCGAGGATGGTGTAGGCGAGCTTTTCCTTCTGCCCGCCGGATTTGCCGCCGGAATCGGAATAGTGCTCGTGTTCGCTGTCGTCTTCGCGCCAGCGTTCGCTGGCGGCGAACAGGAACCAGTTGCGCACGTCGCTGACCTTGGCCGTCCACCGCCGGTCCGCTTCGGAGAGGCCGTCGCGGCCGCGAAAGCGGTCGATGATGCCCTTGACCTGGATGAACTTGGCTTCCGAATACTGGGCGTCGTCGGAACCGCTGACCGCGCCTTCGGTGCAGGCGCGCAGTTCCTGCTGGAAATCGCGGACTTCGGCGTCCGGGCTGGGCTGCGATTCGAGCACGATGTAGCGGCCGGGGTTGTAGTCGATCTCGCCCAGCGACTGGTTGATGTGGGCGATCTTCTCCTTGATCGTTTCCCGCTCGCGGGCCAGTTGCGCGTTGAAGTTGGCGATCTCGTTGATGGTGTTGACGTTGAGCAGTTCCTTGAATTTTTCGCGGAAGCGCGGCAGATCGTTGCGCTGCAATTCGCCGAGCAGTTTCTCGTATTCGAAGGCAGCGTCCAGGCTGGCGTCGATCTCTGCGGTTTCGAGCTTGAACGATTCCTTGAAGGCGGACATCGCCTTGATGATTTTTTCCGCCAGCCGCCGGATCTTGTCGTCTTCGTTGTCGATCTTCTTCTGCAGCCAGTCGCGCATTTCGCGCTCGCGGTTGTCGCAGGACTCGACACTCAACTGGTGTTCACCGAGCGCTTCCGGGCGCAGTTCTTCCAGCAGGGCAGCGCGTGCCGGGTCGGCTGCGGCAGTTTCCAGCACGGCCTGCGCCTCCTGCTGCAATACCAGCGTGTCGGTACGTTTCTGCTCGATCTTCGAGCGTTTGTCGCGCGCTTCATGGCGGCTCGTTTCGCTCTCCCGGGCAGCCTGCTGCAGTGCCTGCAAGCGCTGGTCGAGTTCCTTGAGGATGTCGGAGGCCGCAGCCAGGCTGCGATGTTCTTCGCCCAGCACGGCGATCCGCCGGCTGACGCTGGCCCAGTCGATTTCGTCGAACAGCGCGAATTCGTGCAGGGCGACCAGGGCATCGAGCCGGGCGCGCAGGCCCTGGCGTTCGGCGATCAGCTTGCCGGTCAGGACGCCGAGATCGCCGAGCCGGCTTTCCAGTTGCCGGCGTTTCTCCTCCAGCGCCGCGATCTTGGCCTGGTTGCTCCAGCCGAGCACGTAGCGGCTGCGGTCGTCGATACGGTGGCGGTCGTCCTTCTCGTGCCGGCCGCTCGGGTCCTTGATCTGTCCGGCCTGGGTAATGGCCCGGGTTTCGCGGCGGAATTGCTCCTGAGTGGCGCAGCAGGCAACATCGAAACGCTGTGCGAGTTCGCGCTCCAGCCAGTCGTAGTAAGGCGAGTCGGGCTTGACCGAGAGCTTGCGCACCAGCGAGTCGCGGTGCAGTTCGGGGTTTGCCGCGCCTTTGCGCGGACGAACGTGGAAATAGACCAGGCGAGCGCGCAGATGGTTGCGGTCCACCCAGTCGGCGACCGCCTTGTAGTGGCTGTCGGGCACCAGCAAGGACAGGCCGAAGCCGCGCAGCAGGCGTTCCGCCGCGCCTTCCCAGTCGCGTTCGTCATCGCGCATCTGGATCAGTTCGCCGGCAAAGGGCATGTCGTCCGGGTCGAGGTCGAGCGCCGTGCACAGGGCGTTGCGAATCTGGACCTGGTGGTCGTCGATGTTGCTGCGCCGACGCTTCAGACTATCGATTTCGCTGCTCAACTGGGCATGTTCCTGCTGGCCCTGACGCAAACTGACGCCGTGTTCGGTGAGGGCGTTTTCGGCGTCGGCATCGCGCTGCTGCAGTTCCTCCCGCCAGTTGCCGAAGTGCGCCCGCTGGCTGGCGAAAGCGGCTGCTTCGCTGGCCGCCGGTTCGCCGAGCACGGTGCACAATTCGCCGTAACGCACGGCCTTGGCGTGGCGCTGGTCGCGCACCTGCTCCTGCTGGCGGATTTCGGCGGCGAGCCGTTCCAGGCGGTCGCCGCCATTGTCGCGGATCGCCTGCTGCAGTTCGCCGATCTGCTGCGTCTGGGTTTCCCGCTGTTCGTCGAGGCGGCGCACCTGCTGGTCGGCCCGGCGCCAGTCTTCGTTTATGTTTTCCAGACGCTTGTCGAGCAGGTCGAGCTTGAGGCCGGCAAAGTAGGGGCGCAGGTCGTCGCGGCACCGGCGCCATTGCACGACCGCTTCGCTCAGGGTGGCGTGGCGGTGGCAATCGGCAACCAGCGGCGTCAGCAGGTCCACCTGTTGCTGCGCCTTGAGTACCGCCTGGTGCGCCCGGTTGAGGTCGTCGAAATGGCCGATCAGGGCCTGGATGCGCGGCGCCACGTCGAAAGGTTCGAGCATGTGCTGACGCACGAAGTCGGTCAGGTTGCCGACCGATTTCATCGATACCGTCTGGTGGAAGAGTTCCAGCGCCTGCTCGTTGTCGATGCCGAAGCGGCGACGGAACCAGGCGGCGTAGGGCGGGAAGCTGTCGTGGATGTCGGCGCCCAGGCCGCGCAGCTTCTTGCGCAACTGGGTGATGTCGCTGCCGAAGTCGGCAAAGTCGGCGGCGATCGACAGGGCTTTCTCGGCGCCGAGGAAGAAGCGGGCCGGCTGGCCCTGCGCATCCTTCATCCAGAAGACCTGGGCCAGGCTGATGGTCTGGTCGTAACCGGCGTTATGGAAGACGCCGAGGATCACCGAATAGCTGTTGTGGTCGCGCAGACTGACCGGCCGGGCGACGCCGGTGGTTTCGTTGCGCTCCGACTTGTAATGGCCCAGCACGTAGGAACGTAGGCTGCGCTCCTTGCTGTCGGCCCCCGCCGCCTTGTTGTAGGCAACCCGGTTGGCTGGCACCAGCAGGGTGGTGACGGCGTCGACCAGGGTCGATTTGCCGGAGCCGATGTCGCCGGTGAGCAGGCCGTTGCGGCCGTCGAGCTGCAGCGACCAGACGCGGCTGTCGAAAGTGCCCCAGTTGTACACCTCCAGCCGGTTCAGGCGAAAGCCGGACAAGCTGTCGTCGGTCGCGAAATCGAGGGCCAGGCTTTGCGGATCAGTCATCGCTCGCGCCTTCCTGCTTGTTCTTCGCGCCGGCAAAAGCCGTCTGGTAGGCAGCCAGCCGGGCATCGAACTCGGCCAGCCATTGCGCGTCGACAAAAGCCTTCAGGATGCGCCGCACTTCGTAGCCGGCCGGCACGCTCTTGCCGCCCGTCGCCTTGAGTTTGTGCAGAAAACCGAGTTCGACCACCTTGTTGATCGTCGTCTCCATCTGATCGATCAGGCGTGCTTCGTTGGGGCCGTCCGGTAGAAAAACCCGCACCAGTTCGACCATCTCGTCGCGGCTCAGGACCAGGCGGGTGTCGCCGCCGCCCGCGTCGAACTCGGCCAGCTTCTTGCGCAACAGCGCCAGCAGCAGGCTGACCGGGAAGGATAGCGGACGCCGTGCGACCAGTCGCGGCAGGCGCGGCGTCGCCTCGTCTTCCGGGTCCGGGCGGCTCTTCAGGAAAGCGTGTCCTTCGGCCTCGTCGAGAACCAGCTCCAGGTTGAGCGCCGTCACGTAGTCGCGCACCCGCGCCTGCAGGTGCAACAGCCCCGCCCATTGCTTTTCGTCGTCGGCGCGGTAGAGCACGCCCTTGAGCAATGCGATCAGCAGGGCCGAGAGGTCGGGGGCCGGGGTTTCGGCAGGAGAGGCTTCCATCAGCTTGTGCCGGGGTTCAGGTGCCGGACTCGTCATGGGGAGCCAGCAGGGGGCCAAGCGTCGGTTCGTTACGCACTGCGTTGATGAACTGCTCGGCTTGTTCGACGATTACGCGGGCGTCACTTTTCAAATCCGGATACCTTCCCTGGCGATGTTACGCAACAGCGAGGGATTCGCCGCGTTCTCCGGGTGTTCCCACTCGTCCTGCCAGACGGGCAGTGGCGAGATATTGATGCCTGTCTCAAGCAGGACGTCGTAGGCGAAATTCGCCATGGCCAGCGTGGTTGGCAAAATGCGCTGGTGCTCGCCTTTCAGGAGTACGGCGACGTCGGCATCGCTGTCCGGGCGGTGTGTGCCTCGAGCCCGGCTGCCGTAGATGATTGCGCCTGTCATCTCGTATCGACCGGCGATCAACTGCAGGAAGCGGCGAACCGCTTCTTCAGTCTTCCGATCGATTTTCTTGTGACTTGCCATGATCGTTATCTCGTCGATTTCAGCCTGGATAGTAAGCGATCGGGCAGATCGTTTCAAAAACTCTCTTGTCGATGTGTTTGTGCATGACTTTCTGTTTTCTGTGCGGCCAGGAAAATCACCCGTGGCAACCGGGCCGAGCGGGTGATTGATTGCCCGGTTTCGGTCCGGGCCTGCCAGTGGATGACTTCCGGGTGGTCTTCGTCGACGACGGCGTTGAAGGTGTCGCTGCCCAGATGCAGGTAGGTCACCAGTTCGGCCAGGCCGTGCGTCAGCGGTCGGCTGGCGACCAGTTCGCTCAGGGTGGTCTGGGTCTTGTCCTGCAGGGCGTGGCGGATGTGGCGGACGAGTTGCGCCGGGTCGACCAGTACCTGGTCGAAGAGGGCCGCAGGGTCGATGTCTTCGTCCCCGGCTTGCAGGGCGATGCTGCTCAGGAGCGGCTTCACGGCGGGAGTGAATAGCGGACGCTCCATCGCCAGATCGATGTCGGCGCGGGCTTCGGCGATTTCCATCACGGGGCCGGCCGGTGGCCAGCCATCGCCCCAGTGCGCGCGCAGCGCCAGTGCCTTGCTTTCGATGCCATGCAGGATGTCCATGATGCGGCGGTTTTCCAGCCAGGCCTGATCGTCGAGGAAGCGGCGCAATTGCTGCGACAGCGAAGCCACGGTGCGCTGGGTGTGTTCGCCGGCTTCCAGCCAGTCGTAATGGACGCGGCGGGTGCGGGCGTCGGGGTGCAGCGCGGCGACCGCCGGCAGGGCCAGCACCTGTTCGAGCAAATCGCCGAGTTCTTCCTGGCGGCGGTTCGACAGCAGGAAATCCCAGAAGGCGCGGAAGCTTTTGCCCTGGTCGGAATCGGCGATGGCGTCGCGTTCGCCCATGATTTCTTCGAGCAGGGCGCCCTTGCCGCCTTCCCACAGGGCGATGCGCTCGCGGACGCGGCGGTCGAGCTGGCGGAAATTGTGTTCGACCTCGCGGAAATCGCCGAGCAGTTCGCGCGCGCCCTGGATGAACTGCTGGAAACGCTCGCGCAGCGCCGTGTCATCGAGCATCGGCAGGTCGCCGGCGACGACGCGGGCGATCTCGGCGTCGATCTCGTTGCGTTTGCGCTGCAGTTCGGCGATGCGCGCGGCGGGGTCGGTTTCGCTGCCTTCGCGCATCTGCTTGAGCAGATCGAACAGCGTCAGCAGGCGCGATTCGGTGCCGACGAACTGCCTTTCGGCCAGTTGCGCCAGCCAGGCGAGGGCTTTTTCGGTGGCCGGCGTCAGGTCGAACTGGGCTTCGTCGGTGCCGCTCTTGTAGAACTTGCGCAACCAGCCCTTGTCGGGCGCCGCCCAGTCGTTCAGGTAGTCGATGGCCGCTTTGGGAAAGGCGGCGTCGCCCAGTTGCAGGCGCAGGGCATACAACTCGTCTTCCAGCAGTTCGGCCAGGTCGGCGGCGGCCATGACGCGCTGGTTGGGAGCCACGAACACGCGGTGCAGAAAGCTCGCCACCAGTGCCGCGTGGTCGGAGCGCAGCAGGCGCCAGGCCGGGTGGTAGGTGCGTAGGGCAGTGAGGCTGGCGTAATCGAGCGGCATTACGGTCTACGCCGCCCAGTCTTCGATTTTCAGGCCGCTCACACGGACGAACTCGCGCGTGTCATGCGTGACCAGGGTCGCGTTCTCGGCCAGCGCGTGACAGGCAATCCACAAATCGTTGGCGCCGATGGGCGTGCCATTGTCCTTGAGGCGGGTCGCCTGTTCGGCATAGTGGCGGCAGATGGCCGGGCCGCCGGGGTAACGCACGGGCACCTGGCGGGCCAGCGCTTCCAGCCGGCGCAGGACATCGCTCTTGCGGGTACTGCGCTCGGCACCCTTGAGCAGTTCCGCCCAGGTGACGAAGGACATGCCCAGGCTGTCTTCTTCGGGCAGGGCATCGATGCGTCGCGCGATGTCCGGCGGCTGCTTCTTGATCAGGTAGATCAGGATATGGGTATCGAGCAGGTAGATCACAGCGTTTCGCGCTCCGGCGCCGGCAAGGGCGATGCCTGGCCGCTTTCCAGCGCCTGGACAAACGCTTCGTCAACCTCGCCCAATGCCCGCAGGGCCTGCAACAGCGCCGTACCGCGTGGCGTCGGCAGCGGGTGAATGATCAGGTCGCCGGCCTCGTCGCGGGAGATGCTGACTCGCTCGGCATCGAGACGGAACTCGGCCGGAATGCGCACCGCCTGGCTGTTGCCGTTGTTGAAGACGCGGGTGGTCAGGGTCGGCATCATGCAACTCGTGTATGTACGTCACTGTGTGTATGCTAGACCGCCTCGTCAGCGCTGGCAAGCGGGCGGGAGAGGGGGCGAAACCGGCGATTGACAGGAAAGCTCAGGGGAGAAGATACTCCCGCTACTTTCTTATGTCGCGTTGATATTTCCTGTCCCTCGGCAAGATCGCTGCCATAGCTGTCTCTATGCTCAAGGGATGCCCGGCGGGCTGACCCAGTGGGTGTCGCCATGCGCCTCACAGATCGGTGAAGGAACTTACGTCATGACTGTCATCGTTGCTGGCAAGCTGATCCAGAAGAGCGAACAACTGTCTGAGCTGGCGCGCCAGACCTTGACCTGCATCGACGGAGGCTCGCAGTGCCTCGCCTGGGCCATACCCAACCCCATGGTCTGCTACGAAGTGGCCGATGAAACCACGCTGCTGGCCGAGGTTCAGCAGCGACTGCACGCGTCGCCCATGGTTTTGCTACCAGGGCTGGGCCTGTGGGTCAGCCCGGTCAAGCTCATGTCGCTGGGTAGCGCCAATCTGCGCACACTCGTCCGGGCCGAAGCCGGCGACACCAGCATCGCCGTGGTGCAACAGACGGACCGCATCATGGCTGAACACCACCTGCTGAACGCGCAGCAACTGCACAGTGCCAGCGGGTTTCTGCAAGACCTTGGGGTGGCCGATGCGCCCGTGTTCCAGGCGCTGGATTTCAACGACCGCGTGGCCTTGCACACGCTGGCCGCAGCAGCCATGGGGCAGGACGGCGACAACCCGGCGCAACTGCGCCAGGAGGCAGCGGTCTTCGGCGTGCAGCAGGCCCGCACCGTGCCCGAGTTCTGCGATTACTACCAGGTGTACCTGGCTCACACCAGGAAAATGAACGCGCTGGGCGGCACGGCGGCAGCGCGCAGCCAGCTTTGCAGTCAGGCTGTGCAGACCTTGCTGCCATTGGCATTCGGCGCGATGGAGTGCCCGCAACTGCCGGACCACCTGCCGTCGCCTGTCGAGGTCGAGCAGTGCCTGCGCAACTGGCTGGCCCGGGGGCACATACTGGGCTTTTCACGCCTGTCGCAGGCTGTGCTGCAGATGGTCACGCAAACCACCTTCCGCGACGAAAGCGGCATGGATGCGCGCCGCATGTTTGACCTCTACCTCAGAACGGCACAAGCCTTCCTGGCCGGCAACCGTTTGCAGCTAAGCCGCCTGGGGCAAGACGGCGCCAGTCTCACCTTCACACTGCAGAACGAAACTCAACAGGCGGTGCTGCACGTCAGCGCGGAACGGCTGCTGTCGTTGCACAAGTTTGGCTCATCGGTGGCGCTTGATGCGGCCTCAGGCTTGGCCAGTTCCCCTCGCATGTCGATAGCGGAGTAGTTCCCATGGTCAAGCCCACCCCATCCCGTCCCTCCCTGTCTCACCCGGAGCCGCCCCCGACGCCCGACGAAGCGCCTGGCGCCACCGCTGTCGACACGACGGGCGCAGCCATGATGATCGCACAAGCCCAGATCGACGCCGCCGTGGCGGGTGCCGCTGCTGCTGCCCAGGCCGCCGTCGCTGCTACCGCTCACCTCACCGACTCCCAGTCCGCCGCACAGGCGGTCGCGCAAGCCGAGAGTGCGCTGCAAGCCAATGTTTCGGCTGTGCAGCAGGCGATGCAACAAGCCATCCAGGCGCAGGCTGAGGCGGTCGCCCAGGCGCAGGCGCAGGTACAGGCCGCCATGGCGGCTGCCAGCGCGTCGCTGGCAGCGGGCAAGCCGCCAATGCCGCCTACTTCGGAAAGTTGATCACCCTGATCCGGTGCATGGGGAAACTCCCGATCGATTTTGTCTGGCATTATCCGGCGTCGGACCGGCCAGTGATGACAGCGGCGAGCCATACTGTTCATAACGTTGGCAGGATAGGTTGCCGCGGCGCGCGTTGCTAGAGTGAAGGCGATCCAACAGACCCCGCACAGGAGATAAGCACATGCTTCCCAAAAGTTTCAAGACCCTTGCCGCCGCAGGCCTGCTGGCGCTGACCTGCATCACCGGCGCGTCGGCCGCCGAGCCGCTCAAGGCCGGTTTCGTCTACATCGGCCCGACCGGCGACCACGGCTGGACCTACGCCCACGACGTCGGCCGCAAGCAGGTCGAAGCGCAGTCCGGCGGCAAGGTGAAGACCACCTTCGTCGAAAACGTGCCGGAAACCGCCGACGCCGAACGCGTCTTCCGCGACATGGCGCAGAAGGGCCACAAGGTCGTCTTCGCCACTTCCTTCGGTTACATGAACCAGATGGTCAAGGTCGCCAAGGCCTTCCCCAACACCGTCTTCATGCACGCCACCGGCTACAAGACCGGCAAGAACCTCGGCGTCTACGACGTGCGCACCTACGAGGGCGCCTACATGCTCGGCGTCGTCGCCGGCAAGATGAGCAAGGGCAACAAGCTCGGCGTCGTCGCCTCGATCCCCATCCCGGAAGTCATCCGCAACATCAACGCCTTCACCCTCGGCGCGCGCAGCGTCAACCCGGCGATCACCACCCGCGCCATCTGGGTCAATAGCTGGTTCGACCCGGGCAAGGAACGCGAAGCCGCGCTGGCGCTGATCGCCCAGGGCTGCGACGTGCTGATGCAGAACACCGATTCCCCGGCCGTCGTCCAGACCGCCCAGGAAAAGGGCGTCCTCGCCTTCGGCTGGGATTCCGACATGAGCAAGTTCGGCGGCAAGGCGCAACTCGCCGCGTCGATCCTGAACTGGGGCGTGATCTACAAGAAGACCCTCGACGACGTCGCCGCCGGCACCTGGAAGAGCGGCGACATCTGGTGGGGCGTCAAGGAAGGCGCAGTCAACATCGACAACTTCGGCCCGGCCGTCCCCGCCGCCGTCAAGAAGCTTGCCGAAGAACGCCGCGACGCCCTCAAGGCCGGCACCCTCCATCCGTTCAGCGGCCCGCTCAAGGATCAGACCGGCAAGCTCGTCCTCGCCGCCGGCAAGACCTTTACCGACCCGGAACTGAAGCAGATGAACTTCTACGTCGAAGGCGTCGAAGGCGCGATTCCGAAGTAAGCGGGAAGACGATCACGCCGGTTTCTGCCGGCGGAAAAGCAAAAGCCCCCGGCCTTGGTCGGGGGCTTTGTTTTTTTGGGGAATGGCTGGGGGCCGCCATAACGGCCATTGGCCCATAAGTTGGTGTTAGGTGTAAAGCGGCAACCTAGTGCTAAGCCGCTAGTCATCGCCAACCAGGGTCGAAATTGGCTGGCGGCAGGAAATCCTTGATCTCCGCCGAATGATGCATCCGGTTTGACAGCAGCTATAATCCCCACGCTAAAAAGGGCTGAGGCGCCTGACGTACCCATCCAACACGGGCTGAGCGGCACAGACCCGGGTTTGTGTGGTTGATCGGGCAGCTTGTGATGGTTATCAGGGTTTGCGCTCAGGCAGCAGATCCTTGACAGCCGGGATTCCGGGCAGCGAACTGGCTTGCAGGACTGCCTGCTTGAGGGCTTGAGCCATGGCGTCGGCGGCCAGGGCGCCAATCAAACTCATGTCCGCCTTGCCCTCCCAGTGCCCGGTTGCCAGTGCGAACACGGTGTCGCCGTCATACATGGTGTGTACCGGATAAATGGCACGACCGTAGCCGTCGTCGGCCATCAGGGCGAGGCGGTTGACCTCGACCTTGTTGAGTCTGGCGTTGGTGGCGACCACGCCTATGGTGGTGTTCTCTCCCATGCGCGGCATGGTTTGAGCAAACAGGCGGCCATCGCGCAGCAGCTGGCGCGCGTCCTGCAACTTTCCTTCTGCGTCGCGTGCGCCGGCCAGCAGGCGGCCGCTGTCCGGGTCGACGATGTCGCCCAGCGCGTTAGTGGCGACCAGCGCTGCGACCACCAGGCCGTTGGGCATCCGGTAGGCGAAGCTGCCCAGGCCGCCACGCATGGGCTGACCGAGTTTGCCCACTGTGGCACCGGCGCCGGCACCGACGCTGCCTTGCTGCACCGGCGCAGTGCTGGCCGTTTGGGCAGCCTTGTAGCCGCATTCGACATCGGGCTGGATGCGGGCGTTGTCGCCCACCGGCAGGTCGAACAGGACCGCTGCCGGGACGATAGGCACGCGTGCGATGCCTACATCCCAGCCGCGTTTTTGTTCCTTCAGCCAGCGCACCGTGCCACTGGCGCTATCCAGCCCGAAGGCGCTACCGCCGGAGAGCACGATTGCGTTGACCTTATCCACCAGGTTGAGTGGGTGGAGGGCGTCGGTCTCGCGTGTGCCGGGGGCGCCACCGCGCTGTGCCACGCCGCCGGGG
Source organism: Azonexus caeni (assembly GCF_048146105.1). Classification (NCBI taxonomy): domain Bacteria; kingdom Pseudomonadati; phylum Pseudomonadota; class Betaproteobacteria; order Rhodocyclales; family Azonexaceae; genus Azonexus; species Azonexus caeni. Next base: position 26,558 of record NZ_JBKJAD010000023.1, on the reverse strand, counting down.
GCGCCTTCTCCAGCAACCAGGATGACGGTGCAGCCGGTAGTGCCGCTGGGCAGGGTGTAGCTGCCGACCTGGAGGCCGGAAACGTCAGTGAGGCTGGCCGCAGGCAGCGGGTGTGCTGACTCGGTGTGTGCGCCTATGGCATACAGCAAACCCGCCAGCAAGGCAAGATAACGGCAGTGCTGTCCGGTGCGCCAGGGTTTGGGAAAGGGAGAGAGCATGGAATTCTCCTGAGCGGGTTATGCGGAAAAGAGAAAAGGCTGGGCGTAACAAGGTGGAGCGAGGGCAAAAAAGGCCTTGTTGCACAAACCATTCGAGGGATAAGTTCCCTTTACTCCAACGGAATTATGGCATGGCCCCGGTAACCGGCGTGCCAAGCGGGGGGAATCGATTGAGCAATGCTGCCCGTACCTGAAGTTCGAGCCTCTCTGGAATGCTGTGTAATGCAGCCATTGCTTACCCTGACAGCGAGCGTCAGTTTTGGCCGATTCCTGCCAACCACCGCCGGCGGATAGCGCCGCAATGCTGGCAGCTTGTTGGTGGTCGGCGCATTCAACAGCAGGAGGGGAATTAGTGACCGACCGCGGTCGGCTGGCGCATGTGCTGCTGAGTATCGACGAGTATCAGCGCTTGATCGGTGCTGGGCAGAGGATTGTCGATCTGCTGGCGGGGATCGACTTCGAGCCTCAGTTTCATCGGCCCGGTCGGCTCAATCCGACAGGCTGCTAGCGGGCGCCAGTTTGCCGACTTGCCGACGGCTTTGCTTCCCCTACCACCACACCAGCGGATAGCGCCGCGAGGCCGGCAGGTTGTTGACGACCAGGGCGACGCCCAGAAGGAGCAGGGGGCCGGTGGTGGCGGGCCAGAGGATGTACCAGTAGCCGAGGCGTTCGATCTCGGTGCTGCCCAGAGTGGCGATCAAGGCGGTGGCGCCGCCGGGAGGGTGCAGGCAGCGGGTGAGGTGCATCAGGGCGATGGCGCTGGCGACGGCGAGGGCCTGGGCGAGCACCGGCTGGCCGTGCAGCAGTTGCCAGCAGACGACGCCGACGGCGGCGGAGAGGGCGTGGCCGCCGAGCAGGTTGCGCGGCTGGGCGAGTGGGCTGCGCGGGGCGCCGAAGAGGAGGACGGCGGAGGCGCCGAAGGAGCCGATCAGCAGGTGCAGGCTGTAGGCGCTGAAGCTGTACTGGCCGAGCCAGGCGAGCAGGCCGATACCGGCGAAGGCGCCGAGCCAGGACCAGAGGATTTCGCTGTTGTTGACGCGCGGCGGGCTGCCGGCGGTGCTGCCGCGCCACTTGCGGAAGTAGGCGCGCAGCCGGTTTTCCGGCGGGCTCACGCGGCGTCGTCCCGGCCCGCCTGCCGGCGGCGCAGGCGTTCGACGGCGTGGCGCCAGGCGAGGTGGTAGATCAGCCGGAAGTCTTCGGTGCCGATGTCGATGTAGCCGGGCAGTTGCTGCATGGCGTCGAGGATGTCGGCATCCGACAACTCCGGTTCGTGGTCGGCGTCGATGGCGAGTTCCTCGCCGACCGGCGGCGAGAATTCACGCATGGCGGGCGTCCTCGCGGGCTGGTGTGGCAAGGGGCAGGGTGTCAGGGTCGGCCAGCAGGTCGGCAAGCGTGTAGCTGTCGAGGACCAGGAACATCGCCTGCAGGGCTTCGTGCAGCACGCCCTTGATTCGGCAGATGCCGTCGATGCGGCAGGGGTAGGTGGTGCCGAAACAGTCGGCCATCGCGAAGTCGGTTTCGGTCTGGCGCAGCACCTCGCCCAGGCCGATTGCGGCCGGCGGGTGCGCCAGGCGCAGGCCGCCGCCCTTGCCGCGCACCGTCTGCACATAGCCGCAGCGGCCGAGGTGGAGGACGACCTTCATCAGGTGGCTTTCCGAAATCTCGTGCCAGGCGGCGATTTCGCCGATGCTGATCAGTCCGCTCGGGCGCTCGCCCAGGTAGAGCAGGACGCGCAGGCTGTAGTCGGAAAAGGTGCTGAGTCGCATGCCGGTTCCATAAGGGGAATTTGGAATGTTGATTATAAGGAGGTGAGTCGCTACCATAAAGCGGAATTTATTATTCCACTTATGATTTCCTCGTCTGGCGGGGAGTTTTCAGGCAGCGCAGAAATGGCCCACCCCACCCCGAGAAAAATCATCGACATCCGTCCCGCCGGCGATCCCGAGGCCAAGGTGTACCCGCGTTCGGTGGACGGGCCGTTCACCCGCTGGCGCTGGTTCTTCGTCTGGCTGACGCAGGCGGTTTTCTACGGCACCTGCTGGCTGCCCTGGGACGGCCGGCAGGCGGTGCTGTTCGATCTCGACGCCCGCAAGTTCCACCTCTTTGGCCTGGTGCTGTGGCCGCAGGACACGATCTACCTGGTGATCCTGATGATCGTCGGCGCGCTGGCGCTGTTCCTGTTCACCGCCGTCGCCGGCCGCCTGTGGTGCGGCTACAGTTGCCCGCAGACGGTGTACACGGAAATCTTCCTCTGGCTGGAGAAACTGATCGAGGGCGACCGCGCCCGCCGCATCAAGCTCGACGCCCAGCCGTGGAGCGCCCGCAAGCTGGCGATCAAGGGCGGCAAGCACCTGGCCTGGGGGCTGTTCGCGTTGTGGACCGGCATCACCTTCGTCGGCTACTTCGTGCCGATCCGCGAGCTGGTCGGCCAGCTGGCAAGCTTTTCCGCCGGGCCGTGGGCGAGCTTCTGGGTCGTCTTCTACGCCTTCGCCACCTACGGCAACGCCGGTTTCCTGCGCGAACAGATGTGCCGGCAGATCTGTCCGTATGCCCGCTTCCAGTTCGTCATGCTCGACCCGGACACGCTGATCATCGCTTACGACAGCCAGCGCGGCGACGCCCGCGGCGCCCGCCCCAAGGGGGCCGATCCCAAGGTGCTCGGGCTGGGCGACTGCGTCGATTGCGGCATCTGCGTGCAGGTCTGCCCGACCGGCATCGACATCCGCGACGGCCTGCAGAACGAATGCATCGGCTGCGCCGCTTGCATCGACGCCTGCGACCAGGTGATGGACAAGATGAACTACCCGCGTGGACTGATCCGCTATTCGACGGAGAACGCCATTGCCCAGCGTCTCACGCCGGCCAGCGTGCTGCGCCGGGCGCTGCGCCCGCGCGTGCTGATCTACGCGACGCTGCTGGTTGGGCTGACGCTGGCCATGGCCTGGTCGCTGGCGCACCGGCCGCCGTTGCGCATCAACGTCGAGAAGGACCGCAACACGCTGGCCCGCGAGGCCGACGACGGCGCCATCGAAAACATCTACCGGCTGCAAATCCTCAACACCGGCGACGACGCCCGCCGGCTGCGCATCGCCGTCAGCGGCGAGGCGCCGCTGGCCGTCGCCGGCGATACCGCGCTGCAGGTGCCGGGCGGCGAAACCGGCGCCGCCACCGTCGTCGTCCGCGCCGAACCGGGCAGCCTGGCGGCCGGCGCCCACCGCATCGTCTTCGTCGTCGACGACGGCGCCGAACCGGCGGTCAGCGGCAGCGCCGACGCCCGCTTCTGGATGCCCTGAGCGCTCGGCCGGGGATCTGCCGGTCAGGTAGCTGCGCCGCGCCGGCCATCGAACGATGCCTGGCGCGCCTGGAAGGAGTGATGCCAAAGGCATGGCGATTGGCCGTCTTCCCCGCTTGCGGCAGCCTCCGGACGGCTGGCCGCCGGCCGTTCCTGCTCTTCCAGCGCAGTTTTCCATCGGTCCGGCCGGTCGCTCCGTGGCGAGATAGCGGAGTATGATTGGGGAAAACAAGCTGGAATCAGGGAGCGAATCGCAAATGCGGATAAAAAAGCCATTTGGCATTCTGGCGTTGGCGCTGTTCCTGAGCGCCCCCGCCGCAGCCGGGCCGTTACCGCCGATCCTGATCGCCCACGTTGCGCCGACCACCGGCCGCTTTGCCCTGCATGCCGAAGCGGACCGGCGCGGCGCCGAGATGGCGATCGAGGATTTCAACCGGCAGGGCGGCGTGCTGGGTCGGGAAATCGTCCTGATTTCGAGCAATCCGACGATGGACGCCAAAAAGTCCGCCGAGGTGGCGGAGACGCTGATCACCCGCAACAAGGTCGGCTTCATGGTCGGCGCCATCGCCTCCAACGTCGCGGCAAGCATGTCGGCGGTGGCGCAGAAATACGGCGTGATCTTCATCAACACCAATTCCTCGGCGCCTTCCGAATCCCTGGAAAACGCCCACCGCAGCAAGTTCGTGTTCGATGCCAGCGGCGCCAATTTCAACCGGGCGCTGCTCAAGTACGCGCTCAAGGACCGCAAATCGAAACGCGTCCTGCAACTGATCGAGGATAACGCGGCCGGTCACAGCAATGCCGAGGCGATGCGCCCCTATATCGCCGAATACGGCGGGCAGCTGGTCGGCGAGGTGCTGGCCCCGGAAAACCTGAGCGATCCGACCGAAGTGCTGAACCAGGTGGCGGCGATTCCGGCCGATGTGGTCACCGTGGTGATCAGCGGCGACAACCAGATCAAGCTGTTTTCCCGGATCGACCCCAGAGTGCTCGAACGGCAGTTCTGGATCGTCGGCGAAGTGGACTGGGAAGAGCTCTACCCGGCGCCGGGGACGCCGCGTCCGCTGTTCGGCACGACCTGGGCCTGGAATCTCGATACGCCGGGCAGCCAGGCTTTCGTCGAGCGCTACCGCCAGCGCTACGGTCATACCCGGCTCGACTGGCCGGGCGACGTCACGCACGCCGCCTATCTGGCCACCCGCGCCCTGCTCGAAGCCATCGCCAGGGCCGGCACCACCGACAACCACGCCATCATCGCGCAACTGGAGCAATACCGGGCCGAGCCGCGCTCGCGCATGCAGCACGACGCCGCCTACATGGACCCGGTCAGCCATCACCTGCAGCAGACCATCTACATCGCGCGCTGGAAGCCCGATCCGGCGCGCCCCGAGCGCGGCATCGAGATCGTCGGCCGCGTCAGCCCGGAACAGGCGCAGCATGCGCCGGAAAAAAACACCCGGCTGGAATCCCTGACCGAAACACCGCGCTATTCGCCCTGAACCATGACCGGGAAATTTGGCCTGATCGGCCGCATCGCCTTGCTGGTAGTGCTCGTTGAAATCGTTGTCTTCGGTGTTCTCGGCGGGTTCTACGTCAGCCGTTTCAGCAGCGCCCTCGACGAGAGGATGATCGCCGGTCTGCGCAACGTCGGCCGCATGCTGGCGAGCGAGAGCCTGCCGATCAGCTCGTTGTCGCAGGAAAGTCTGATCGCCGACCTGGTTGGCGCCCCCTATCTCGAAGGCCTGGCCGTCGGCGGCAACGGCCGCGTCATCGTGGCCACCGACAGCGCCTTGCTCGGCCTGGCCGCCGCATCGCTGCCGGGGATCGACCCGCGCTGGCTGGCCGCCGAAGCGCCGGACGAACAATGGATCGCCGCCGGCGACCGCCTGACCAGCGTCCAGCGCCTGCGCGGGGAGTCCGCCAGCGCGCCGCTGTACACGGCGATCATCGCCGTCAGTACCGAGGCGCTATCGGCGCGCAAGCAGTCGATCATCCTGCTCGGCGTGATCGGTTCGCTGTTCTTCATCGTCCTCAGTTCGGCCGTGTTGATCGTCGTCGCCCAGCGTTTCATCGGCCGCCGGGTCAGCGCGACGCTGGCCGTCCTCAAGCGCGTCGAGGAGGGGGCGCTCGACGAGCGCATTCCAGTCACCAGCGAGGACGAACTGGGCGAACTGCAGCGCGGCACCAACTCGATGATCGCCCGGGTGCGGGAGATCCTCGACGAACTCCGGGCCTCGCGCGCAGCGCTGGCGCGCAGCGAGGAACGCATGGCGCTGGCCCTGCAGGGCGCCAACGACGGCATCTGGGACTGGGATCTGGTCAGCAACGAGGTCTATTTCTCGCCGCGCTGGAAGTCGATGCTGGGCTACGGCGAGCACGAACTGGCGGATGAATTCGCCACCTGGGAAAGGCTGACCGACGACGAGGGCCGGGAACGCACGATGCGCCTGATCGACGACGTGCTGAGCGGCCGGGCGCGGGTCTTCGACATCGAATTCCGCATGCGCCACAAGGCCGGCGATTGGGTGGACATCCGTTCCCGCGCCTTTCTCCAGCGCGACGCCGACGGCAAGCCGCTGCGCCTGGTCGGCACGCACGTCGACATCAGCGAGCGCAAGCGGGCGGAAGCCGAGCTCGACGCCCACCGCCATCACCTGGAATCGCTGGTCAAGGCGCGCACCGCCGAACTCGAAGTGGCCAGGGACATCGCCGAGGCGGCAAGCCGGGCCAAGAGCACCTTCCTCGCCAACATGAGCCACGAGCTGCGCACGCCGATGAACGCCATCATGGGCATGACGGCAATCGCCCTGCGCCACGCCGAGGATGCCAGGCTGCGCGACCAGCTGGAAAAGATCGACTCGGCGTCGCGCCATCTGCTGCACGTCATCAACGACATCCTCGACATCTCGAAGATCGAAGCCGAGCGCTTGATCCTCGAGCGCACCCGGTTCCGCCTCGGCGAGCCGGTGGAAAACCTGTTGAGCCTGATCGGCCACAAGGTGACGGAAAAGGGGCTGCGCCTCGATGTCGATCTGGCGCCGGATCTCGCCGCTTGCCATGTGCTCGGCGACCCGGTGCGCCTCGGTCAGGTGCTGATCAACCTGACCGCCAACGCGATCAAGTTCACCCAGCAGGGTTCGATCGTCCTGCGCTGCCGGGTTTTGGAAGAAAATCGCAATGGACTGCAGTTGCTCTGGGAGGTCGTCGATACCGGCATCGGTATCGCGGCCGAGGACCAGAAGCGCTTGTTCAATGCTTTCGAGCAGACCGACAGCTCGATGACCCGCAAATACGGCGGCACCGGCCTCGGGCTGGCGATCAGCCGGCGCCTGGTGAAGATGATGGGCGGCGAAATCGGCGTCGAAAGCGCGCTTGCCCGGGGCAGCCGCTTCTGGTTCACGGTCCGCCTGGAAAAGGCCGGCGACGTGGCGGTCGAGGCGGCGCCGAGCGACGAGGCGCTCTCCGCCGAAGCCCGCCTGCTGCAGGACTACGCCGGCGTCCGCGTGCTGCTGGCGGAGGACGAGCCGATCAACCAGGAAGTGTCGCTCGGCCTGCTCGGCGACGTCGGCCTGACGGTCGACCTGGCGGAAGACGGGCAGAAGGCGGTGGCGCTGGCCAGCGAGAAACGCTACGACCTGATCCTGATGGACATGCAGATGCCGAACCTGAACGGCCTCGATGCGACGCGGGCGATCCGCGCCGGCGGCCCGAATGCGGCGACGCCGATCCTGGCGATGACCGCCAATGCCTTCGACGAGGATCGCCAGGTCTGTCTCAATGCCGGCATGAACGACCACATCGCCAAGCCGATCGACCCCGATCACCTCTACATGACGCTGCTGCACTGGCTGGCGAAGCGCGCCGCCTGAAGCGGGACGCCCCGGCGCCGGCCGGCTGCCTCCCAGCTGCGTCAGGCGCTGGCGGCCGGCAGCGTCAGCAGCACCGCCGGCACGATCGCCGTTTCCTCGCAGTTGTTGCCCGGGCCGTTGCGGTCGATGACGAGGAAGTCGCTGACCGCGTTCAGCGCCAGCAGCGGATGGTGCCAGGTGCCGGGCGCGTAGTTCACGCCTTCGCCGGGTTGGGCGATGAATGCGCGCAGGTCGCCCGGGCCGGGCGGCGGGCCGGGCGGTGCGACGACGATCAGATAGGGCTGGTCGCCGAGCGGCATGAAGGCCTGCGAGCCGAGCGGATGGCGTTCCAGCATTTCGATGGCGAAGGGCAGGGCGCGCGGCTGGCCGCGGAAGAGGCTGACGATCAGCTTGCCGTCCGGGCCGGGCACCAGTTCGGCGAGGTCGTGGTAGCGCTCGGTGTTGCCGCCGTTGATCGGAAAGTGCCGTTGCGCGGCGGCGACCGCGATGACCTCGCCGAAGGGGGCAAACGCCGCGGCCGTCAGTGGTTCGGGATGCAGGGTCTTCACCGCGCCACCTTGCCCCACAGGCGCAGCCTTGAAACGCCGCCGTCCGGGATGATGTTCAGCCGCACGTGCGTCACCGGGCCGAGGTCGGCCAGGCCGTCGAAGCTGTGGATGGCGTCCATCGATAGCTTCTGCTCGCCGAGCAGCACCGGCCAGAACATGCTCTGGGTGATCACCGACTGGTCGGTGCCGCCGTCCATGCGCGCCGCCTGGATCGAGCAGCGGTCGGGGAAGTTGCCCTTGAAGTGGGCGGTGTCGACTTCGACGCGCTCGATGATGCCGGGCGCGCCCAGTTGCAGGATGCACCAGTCGTTGCCCGGTTCGCGGCGGCGGCGGGTTTCCCAGCCGTCGCCCATGTTGATGCCGCGGCCGGGGGCGATCAGGTTGGTTGCCGAGCCGAAGTGGGCGTCGTTCCAGGCCACCGCGCGGCCGCCGTTTTCCAGCGCGACGAGGTCGTAGACGCGGTCCGGCTCGCTGGCGTCGAAGACGCCGACCGGCTGGCCGTAGGCGCGCAGGCGGGCGATGCCGCCGTCCGGGTACATGTTGATGCGCAGGTGACTCCAGGTGTCGGCGCTGTCGACGGCGAGCAGGTGGTGGCTGTTGCCGCTCAGCGTGGTGGAGGGCAGGATGCGCGTCCAGCGGGCCTTGGCCAGCACCTCGGGGTCGTCCGACTCGCAGTCGGTGGCGTCGATCGAGACGGCCGGCGCGAAGTTGCCGGTGAAGTGGCTGGTATCGACGTCGAAGCCGCGCAGGATGCCGCGCCGGCCGAGCTTGACCAGGCTCCAATCGTAGCCGGTGGTGCGCTTGCGGCGGGTTTCCCAGCCGTCCATCCACTTGCCGTTGGCGTCGTACTTGCCGGGCACGAAAACCGCCGGCTCGGGGTTGAGCATGCGTTCGAGCGGGGCGAAGAACTCGTCGGTGGCGAACAGCGCGCGGGCGCCGATGCGGGTATCGGCGAGGTTGACCGAGCGCTTGGCCCAGTCGGGCAGGTCGGCGGCGGCGGAAACGATGGGGGCGGCGTGGATCATTATTTTTGGTCCTGGCGGTAGGGATGGGTCGCCTGCCAGTGGCGGGCGATGTCGAGGCGACGGCAGACCCAGACGCGGTCGTGCCGTTCGATGTAATCGAGGAAGCGCTGCAGCGCGAGGAAGCGGCCGGGCCGGCCGAGCAGGCGGCAGTGCATGCCGATGGAGAGCATCTTCGGCGCTTCCTCGCCTTCGGCGTAGAGCACGTCGAAGCTGTCCTTCAGGTACTGGAAGAACGGGTCGCCGTGGCTGAAGCCCTGCGGCAGGCAGAAGCGCATGTCGTTGGTGTCGAGCGTGTACGGCACGATCAGGTGCGGCACCGTGCTGCCGTCGGTCTTGGTGACTTCGGTCCAGAACGGCAGGTCGTCGCCGTAGTAATCGCTGTCGTAGAGGAGGCGCCCGTCGTCGGCGACCAGGCGGCGGGTGTTCGGCGAATCGCGGCCGGTGTACCAGCCGAGCGGGCGGCTGCCGGTCATCTGCTCGATGACTTCCAGCGCCAGGCGCATGTGTTCGCGCTCGGTCGCTTCGTCCATCGTCTGGTAGTGAATCCAGCGCCAGCCGTGGCAGGCGATCTCGTGGCCGAGTTCGACGAAGGCGGCGGTGACTTCCGGGCTGCGCTGCAAGGCCATGCCGACGCCGAACACGGTGAGCGGCAGGCCGCGCTTTTCGAACTCGTTGAGGATGCGCCAGACGCCGGTGCGCGAGCCGTATTCGTAGATCGACTCCATCGACAGGTGGCGGTCCGGGTAGCTGGCCGGGTTGAACATTTCGGAGAGGAACTGCTCGGAGCCGGCGTCGCCGTGCAGCACGCAGTTCTCGCCGCCTTCCTCGTAGTTGAGGACGAACTGGACGGCGATGCGGGCCTGGCCCGGCCATTGGGCGTGCGGCGGCTGGCGGCCGTAGCCGGCAAGGTCGCGCGGGTAGCTGGGGGTCGGTGACATGTCAGGCACTCCGGGTCAGATGCTGGAAACGGCCGGCGAAGGGCTTCGCGGGCGGCAAGGCGTAATCGCCGTGCTTGCTGGTGTGCAGACCGAGGCCGACCAGCGCTTCGGCGAACTTGACGGCGGCGGTGACGCCGTCGATCACCGGGATGCCGAGCGCCTCGCCCATCGCTCCGGCGTAGTCGGCCATGCCGCCGCAACCGAGGACGATGGCGCCGGCGCCGTCTTCGTCACGGGCGCGGCGCGCTTCGTCGAGCAGGACACCGCTGCAGGCGGCGCCGTCTTCGAGGTCGAGCACCGGGATTTCGGCGGCGCGCACGCGCTGGCATTGGTGAGCGTAGCCGTAGGCGGCGAGCAGGTGTTCGGCGATGACCACGGTGCGCTGCAAGGTCGTCACCACCGAGAAGCGGGTGGCGAGCATGGCGGCGACCTGGAAGGCGGCCTGGGCGATGCCGATGACCGGCGCCCGGGTCAGCTCGCGGGCGGCGGCCAGGCCGGGGTCGCCGAAGCAGGCGATGACGTAGGCGTCGGCACCGGCCGCTTCGCCGCGCAGGATTTCTTCACAGACGCCGACTGCGGCGACCGCGTCGTCGAAATGGCTTTCGATGGAAACCGGGCCGTCGGCCGGGTTGACCGCAACGATCTGCGTGCCCGGCGCGGCGACGCGCTGCGCGGCGGCGCCGATGCTGGCAGTCATCGCGGCGGAGGTGTTGGGATTGATGACGTGGATGCGCATCGTCGGCCTCAAGGCTTGGCGGTCGAGCCGCCGATGAATTCGCGCAGGACGGCCTGCAGGTCGGGCGTTTCCTGTTCCCAGCGCAGGCTGCGCTCGATGGTGGTCAGGTGCTCGCCCATCCAGTCGGCCGCCTCGGCGAAAGCGCCGCGCGCGATCAGGTCGATGATCTGTTCGTGTTCGGAGTGGCGGCAGGTGACCGAGATCGGCGAACCGTAGGTGGCGATGATCAGCGAGCTGCGGGCGATCAGGCGGGCGACCAGTTCGCTCAGCACGGCATTGCCGGCGAGGCCGACGAGGTGGATGTGGAATTCGCCGGAAAGGCGGATGGCGGCGGCGCGGTCGCCCTTCAACTGGGCTTCGTCCTCGGCCGCGTTGATCGCCTTCAGCGCTTCAAGGTCGGCGGTGGTGACCTTGCCGGCCATCTCGGCCAGCGCGCCGCATTCGAGGATGCGCCGGGTGGCGAAGATGTCGCGCGCTTCCGGCACCGAGGGCTCGGCAATCTGCGCGCCGCGATTCGGGCGGATCTCGATCAGGCCTTCGTAGGCCAGGCGCTGCAGCACCTTGCGGATGATCGTCCGGCTGGCGCCGAAGGTTTCGGCCAGCGTGTCTTCCGGCAGGCGGGTGCCGGGCAGCAGGCGCGAATCGCAGATGGCGGCGTGCAGATGCTGGTAGATGATCTCGTCGCGCTCCTGGGCTGCGTCCTTGATGGGTTCAGTCTTGGTCATGTACGGCGTTTCCTGACGGGCTCGGTGGCTTCCTTTTGGTGCAGCTCCGTGACGGATTGCACCAAATGCGTAACTAATTTGTCGACAAAATTGTATACAACTAATCTAGACGTTTGCAACAAAATTGTTTTCTATCGGATACAAGTTGCTGTTTTTGCACGCTTGCCGCCTTCGTCGGTCGATCTGTCGATCGCTGCCGGTAGAATTTGGCACGGGGATTGCTCTGGGTTTCTGGACAAAACCGGTTTTGTTTGTCGCTAACCGGATTTGAAATTGTATACAACAGTACCTGAAACCCCTGCCTTTTCCTAGAAAGGAAATCCCATGAACAATATAAAGCCGGCCGAATACAGCGATCGCCTCTACAACGAGGACCTCGCCGCGTTGAAGGACAAGAACTGGAACTGGTACAACATCTTCGCCTTCTGGATGTCGGACGTGCATAGCGTTGGCGGCTATGTCTTCGCCGGCAGCTTGTTCGCCCTCGGGCTGGGCAGCTGGCAGGTGCTGGTTTCGCTGCTGGTCGGCATCGTTCTGGTCAACATCCTGTGCAATCTGGTCGCCCGGCCCAGCCAGATGGCCGGCATTCCCTACCCGGTCGCCTGCCGCATGTCCTTCGGCATCTGGGGCGCCAACATCCCGGCGATCATCCGCGGCCTGATCGCGGTCGCCTGGTACGGCATCCAGACCTTCCTTGCCTCGTCGGCGCTGAGTATCGTCCTGCTGCGCTTCTTCCCCGGCCTGGAAAGCCTGGCGCACAGCCAGTTCCTCGGCCTTTCCTACCTCGGCTGGGTCGGCTTCATGACCATGTGGGTGCTGCAGGCCGCCGTGTTCTGGCACGGCATGGAAGCGATCAAGCGCTTCATCGACTGGGCTGGTCCGGCGGTCTACGTCGTGATGTTCGCGCTGGCCGCCTGGATCGTCTGGAAAGCCGGCCCGGAAAACATCTCGCTCAACCTCGGCGAAGTGAAGTACAGCGGCCTCGAATCGCTGGGCATGATGATCACCGCCATCGCGCTGGTCGTCTCTTACTTCTCCGGCCCGATGCTCAACTTCGGCGACTTCTCGCGCTACGGCCGCACCATGGAAGAAGTGAAGCGTGGCAACTTCTGGGGCCTGCCGGTCAACTTCCTCGCCTTCTCGGTCGTCACCGTGATCATCACCTCCGGCACCATCCCGGTTTTCGGCCACATGATCACCGACCCGATCGAAACCGTCAGCCGCATCGACAACACCACCGCCGCCGTGCTCGGTGCCTTCACCTTCGTCACCGCGACCATCGGCATCAACATCGTCGCCAACTTCGTCTCGCCGGCCTTCGACTTCTCCAACGTCGCGCCCAAGCACATCAGCTTCCGCACCGGCGGTTTCATCGCCGCCGTCGCGTCGATCTTCATCACCCCGTGGAACCTGTTCAACTCGCCGGAAGTGATTCACTACACGCTCGACATGCTGGCCGCCTTCATCGGCCCGCTGTTCGGCATCCTGCTGGTCGATTTCTATCTGGTGCGCAAGCAGGAAATCGTCGTCGACGACCTGTACACGGAAAGCCCGAACGGCGTCTACTGGTACGACAAGGGAGTGAACAAACGGGCGGTCTACGCGCTGATTCCGGCAGTTTTGATCGGCATCGCCATCACGCTGTCCGGCGCCAAGATCGTGGCCGACTTCAACTGGTTCATCGGCTGCCTGCTCGGCGGGGTGTTCTACAGCGCCCTGATGAGCCGCCGCCCGGTGCTGGCCGGGGCGAGCGCCTGAGAAGCTTTGTGCTCAAGCAATGGGGCCGACCTGCGGGTCGGCCTTTTTGCGTTTGGCGGCTGGCCGCGCGCCTCAATGGGTAGTGGGGTTGCAGCAAACAAGCGGGCGATGTCCGCAATCCTGGTCTTTAATTGCTTAGCGTCCATGATTACGGACATCTCGCTTGACGCAATACGTGCTGCGCAGTATTTTGTCCGTAATAACAGGCATTATCAGATTAATGACCAGGATTGCAGACATGAAGCGCGACGAAATCCCCTTGATGACCCCAGAGCAAACCGCTGAAGCCCGGTCCATCGGCGAGAAGCTCGCCCGGCTGCGTCTGGCGCGCCGGATTCGCCAGGCGGATGCGGCGGCGCGCGCCGGCCTCTCGCGGTCGACCGCCGCCCTGATCGAGAAAGGCGACCCGGGGCGCACCCTGGCCCAGGTCTTGCGCTACCTTGAGGCCGTTGCTCCGGGGCTCAGCCTCCTTGCCCTGCTGCAGGAAGAAGACCCCGCGCTGCGCGCCCTCGCCGCGCGCGAAACCAGCCGCCGCGCCCGACCGCTGAGCGCGGCCGAACTCAAGGATCTCGACTTCTGATGGCGAGCGTCCGCGACCTCATCGTTTTCGCCTACCTGGCCGGCACTGAAAACCGCTTCGTGCCAGCCGGCCGGTTGACTCTCACCGAGACGCCCAGCCCCAACCCGGCGGCGCGTGAGCTCGCTTCGGCCTTCGCCTATGGCACCCGCTACATCGAGCGGCCGGACAGCTTCGAGCTGGACCCCGTCAGCCTGAGCCTGGCTGACCGCGCTGCCGTGCGCGGTCAGCTCCTCTATCCCGTCAACGCCCTGCCGGAATTTGGCGGCCTGCGCGACGCCGCGCCGGATGCCTGGGGTCGGCGCGTCATCGAGGCCCGGCGCCGGGTGCCGGCCAATACCCTGACCGAGGCCGACTATCTGCTGGAAGCCGGGGGCGACCGTGTCGGTGCGCTGGATGTTCGTGCAGCGCTGGATGCGCCGCCGCGTCCGTCCGCCAGTGACTTGCGCTCGCTGGAATATCTGCTGCAGGCCGCCGAAGCCGTCGAGGCCGGTCTGCCCGTTCCGGCTCAACTGATGGACATCCTCGGCGCCGGTTCATCTGCCGGCGGTGCCCGGCCGAAAGCCACCGTCCGCGACGATGAAGGCGGCCTGTGGCTCGCCAAGTTCCCCGCCCGCAACGACACCTTCGACGTGGCCCGCGCCGAAGCCTGTACCCTGGAACTGGCGCGCAATTGCGGCCTGACCGTGCCCGAGGTCCGCCACTGCGACATCGGCCAGCGCTCGGTCATGCTGATTCGCCGCTTCGACCGTTTCTGGGCGCCTGCCGGCCAGTACCCGGCGGCCGGCCCGCTGCACGAGACTCGTCCCGGCCGGCAGTTGATCGAGTCACGCCTGCCGTTCGTCAGCGGGCTGACCCTGGTTGGCTGCTCGGAGTACGAATCCCCCGACAAAAGCTATGGCGACCTGGCGCGCGCCATCCGTCGCTACGTGCACCCCGAGCGCATCGCCCGCGACAATGAAGAACTCTTCGCCCGCATGGTCTTCAACATCTTCGTCAGCAACGACGACGACCACTTGCGCAACCACGGCTTCATCCGCGACCCGCGCCTCGGCGGCTGGCAACTGAGCCCGCTTTACGACGTCGTTCCCCGCCCCGGGCTGGCGTTCGAACGACGCCTCCATCTGCACATCGGCGCCGCAGGCAAGACCGCCACCCTCGACAACGCGCTCAGCCACGCCACCGCCTTCCTGGCCGACCGCGCCGCAGCCATCGCCATCATCCGCCGCGTCTGGGGCGAAATCCGGCAATGGAAAACCGTCTTCGAGACCTTCGGCGCGCCCGGTCTGCTGATCGACCAGCTGACCTCAGCCTTCCGCCCGCTGGAGGAAATTGCCAGTTCGGAGCTGGTCAAGGAAGTGCGGCGCGGGCGTTAGCCCGCCTCATCTATCGCTGACAGAGGCTGCCTGAGGTTATGGGCGGCCATGTTTCGCGCATTTGCCTGATGTTCGGGTTGTTGCGAGCGAGGCGGGCAAATATGGATAAGCGTTCCCCGTTTTCTGGAGGTCGCGCAGCATCTGAATGGGTGTAAATGGGTGGGTTTTTGGTTTGCTCTGAATCGAAGGCGCTACGCGTCGGCTTCGTCAAGGCCGTAGTGGCTGGCTCAAGGCAGGGACGGCGCCAAGGACGTCGAACACGATGAAATCCTTCTCCAAGGCGAACTCTGCGATCCTAAGCCCCCGTTCCGAGATCAGGTCCATGATGCGGAGTCGGGTTTCCTCACCGACTCTTTTCATAGACCACCGTCTTTTCGCCGTAGGAAATCTTTCTCGACACCCGGGCCTTCCCCACGTTCACGACAGGAAGCATCGGGACCTGGGTGCTGCGTCCCTCGCGCAGGGCTTTCGCATCGCGCCCGACGTCAGCCTTGACGCCCAGCTTCCTCATGACCTCGAAAGTGACGTTCAGCAAGGTGTCGGCTGGAACGGGTTTCCCTGACAGGGAGGAGGGTCTGGTCTTCACATACGTCCCATAGCCGACGCGCAGCAGAACGCCCTCCGCCACGAGTTCGCTGATCGCGCGACTGACCTGCCTGTATTCGCCGAAGCGGTCGAAATCCTTCCGCAAGAAAGCAGAGTCTTTCGAGCGACGAATGCTCGACAGTATCCTTTCCTTTGTAGTCATCCTCGACATCTTGACCTCTTTCAGTCCCCGCAAACATGGGGCGTTGATGTCCTATATTTGCACACTGCGTGCAAGAATAAGAGGGATCGATGGGGAGATGGTCGGCAATGTCGGGAGAGAGAATAACAATCGGCGGTCGTGAGGGCGCACAAAATAGACGTTCCCAGAATCACTGGTCTGTCCCCCTATTGTCGCTATCGATCCAAAGCGGGAGTTGGTTGTTTGCGAAAGCGGACGTTCAACGCCGAGTTAAAGGGCGCCCATGGAGCGTATCGGAATTGGCGTCCATTTGAACTCTGTATTGTCTATTTTTTATTTTCAGGAAATTCAAGCTCTTCGTATAAGCTTTCCAAGCAGTTGTCAATATTAATAATAGCTGACTCGTATACAGGTATTGTACTTAACGCCATTACAGTTCCTGTTTCTTCTCCGTGGACAGCTATTTCCATGCTACACATAATTGAACAGCTGTCGTGCAGTTTGGAGAGGATTGATCTTGATTTCTTTGATAAGAATATAAAATCTTCCTGTTCAATGTTGTGCAATGCTGTAAGGTGGCGTAGTGTGGTTTTTTCGATCCTTTTTGAAAGTACCTCAAGGTTTGGGTGGAATTCGCTACGTTCCCCATAAGAACCAAGTGCGGCCTCACAATATTTCTTAAAGTCAACCAATCTCTTTTGGAGTTTTTTAAATACTCTTATTTTTTCATCTAAAAGGATGTTGTGTTTCCTTGCCAAGAGCGACAAGTCCATTTTTAGTCTTTCTATTTCGGCAACATACACCGACTTCACGTCTTCAACTTTTCTTGTAATTTCTTCTATATCTTCTTTTGTAGCCAAGTTCTTGCCTTTTCCCGAGGAGTACGAGAACAAATAATTTCTTAACAGAAAAATACAGCCTATACCCAAAAGAATTAAAATTTGCAAGCTGATTAATATTTCATTCATAAACTCGCTCATCTTTCGTTAAATAGATAACATTCAAAGCAAATGGCCTGCCGCTTGCAGCATGTCCAAGCGCCCGCAGGGTGCGGTGTTGACCGGGATATTAAGCATAGTTGACGAACGAGCGGTAGGTGTCGAGCAATCCCCAAGCAAACAAAGCATAGGATGCCAAGCCCAGAATGATGCACAGCAGGTTGAGCCAAAACCCAACTTTTTGTGCCCATGACTGATCGCTAGCGTAGAACCATTGAGTTAAGTAGGTAACTCCTGATGTCACCGCGATTGCCAATACCCCATAGGCGAATGGCACAAGACAAGCTGCGAATGCAGCTACCTTTTCTGCCTTGAATTGAGCAAGGTGTCCAATAAAAGCGAGCATTGCTACTGCGGCACCACCGTTAAGTAAAAAAGACGATTTTATCGCAGCTTGTCCTGAGGCAATGACCGACCGGAACATTTCGAGATCGCTCTCATGTTTCATTTTATTGGTCTCGATCCGATTTTGCAGATCTGCTTTGAACCGTTCGATTTCAACCGGTGACGGATCAGGTTCTGCTGAACTTTGTACTTTCTCAAGGTATGAGATGAGGTTGTCGCAAGGGATTGCAGGATTGCCTTTCGCCTTAATTTCCTCAATGGCAATTTTCATCTGTGCTGCGAACTGCTTGGCTGTCATAGAGGTGCTCTTATGTATAAGGTTGTAGATAAGGGCCGCTGCGCGGCGCATTATCGCCCAGCGCCCAGCGCCCGAAGGGAGTGGCCTTGGCCGATGATAATAATAATAGGGGACAGACCACGGTTTTATTTGCGGTCCATGGTTCTCAGAAGCCGTGCTCTCCGAGAAGGTGGCGATGGAGGTCAGTACATTCAGATTGCGCATGTGCAAGCCGAGGCTGGCCAAGGGGCTCAAGGCTTCCGCCGCTACATTCATGGCCGCTTCCCTTCCAGTCGCCGGGTGCCCGCATCCGCCAGCAGTAGTTTCATTTGCTGGATGGCGGTTTGGTTGAGCAGTGCCAGCCGTTCGGCCTGCGCCAGCTTCTGGTGGATGAAGTGGGCGTTGAGCGTTTCCAGGTTGGCCAGGCAGACCAGTTGCGCGGCATTGGCTTCGTCGCGAATATTGCCCTTGTTATCCGGATTTTCGTCACGCCATTGTTTGGCGGTTTTGCCGAACAGTGCCATGTTCAGCAAGTCCGCCTCGCTGGCGTAGATGAGGCTGGTCTGCTGTGGCGTCAGTTGTGGCGGAATCAGTTCGGCCTTGATGGCGTCGGTGTGGATACGGTAGTTGATCCTGGCCAGATTGCGGCGAATGTCCCAGCCGAGTTGCTGGAATTCCGTCTCCTTGAGGCGCTGGAATTCCTTGATCAGGTAAATCTTGAATTCGGCGCTGATCCACATGCCGAATTCAAAGGCGATGTCCTTGTGGGCGTAGGTGCCGCCATAGCGCCCGGCCTTGGCGACCAGGCCGATGGCATTGGTTTGGGCTACCCATTCCTTGACGCTGAGCTTGTAGTTGTTGAGCCCGGCCTGTCTTTCAATTGCGGCGAATCCGCCATAATTAAAAGCGGGGTTGTGCACTTGTTCCCAGATGCCCAGGAACTCCACGGTATTGCGGTTGCGCAGCCAGTCGGCGATGAAGAAATCGCCATCTTTGGCCTTGAGCATGTCGGTCAGGGAGATGAAGTCCATGTCGTTTTCGGCATAGACGGTGATTGACGTGCCTTTCACGTCGATCTTGGCCATGTTCATTTTCCTTTCTGGGCCGCCAGGCGGTGGATAAGACTTCGTCATTGTGCCTGAGGCCTCCGCAAGTGCTTTCGTGGCAATGCGGCGCTGGATGGCTGCGTATCGTCAAAGCGGGCAGTGACCGGGTAATCCCGCCGCTCCCCTATAATCCCCGCTTTCCCCAACTCAGGACCGCACCATGGAAAACGCCCCCGCCAGCCCTTATCGTGACGACATCGTGATTTCCTGGCCGGAGCTGCATCGGGATACCCGCTTGCTCTGCCATCAACTGGTCGAGAAGGGGCCGTTCAAGGGGATCATTGCGATTGCCCGGGGCGGGTTGATTCCGGCGGCGCTGG
This sequence comes from Azonexus caeni, assembly GCF_048146105.1. Classification (NCBI taxonomy): domain Bacteria; kingdom Pseudomonadati; phylum Pseudomonadota; class Betaproteobacteria; order Rhodocyclales; family Azonexaceae; genus Azonexus; species Azonexus caeni. The sequence continues at coordinate 7,723 of NZ_JBKJAD010000023.1, read as the reverse complement.
TGGCGCGGGAGCTGGAAATCCGGCTGGTCGATACGATCTGCGCTTCCAGTTATGAAGCCGCCGACGACGACAGCGCGCAGACCATGCGCAAGGAAGTGAGGATACTCAAGGGGGTGGAAGGCGATGGCGAGGGCTATCTGCTGATCGACGATCTGGTCGATACCGGCAACACCGCGCGCGTCATCCGCAAGCTGCTGCCCAAGGCCTTCTTCGCGACGATCTACGCCAAGCCGCAGGGGCTTGAGGTGGTCGATCTGTGCGTCAAGCAGTTTGCCCAGGACAAGTGGATCTACTTCCCCTGGGACATCGACTACCAGTTCGTCGCGCCGATCAAGAAGAAGCTCGACAAGGCCTGATCAGCGATAACCGCCGCCGGCCCAGGCGGCGATTTTCTGGCGCTCGGCGTCGGTCATCGCGGTGACGTTGCCGAGCGGCATCGCTTTCAACTGCACCGTTTGCGCCAGGATGCGCGGGCCGAGGGCGCGGATTTGCGCCGGGGTGTCGAGGACGACGCCGGCCGGCGCCGCCGGCATCAGCGTTGGCGTGGCCGAGTGGCAGGCGACGCAGCGGGCGGTGAGCACCGGTTGAATCTCAGCCACGCTCGGCGCGCCGTTGGCGGAAACGGCGAGCGGCGCCGGCGCCAGCCAGACGAAGACGCCGAGCAGCAGGGCGCCACCGGCGGCCGGGTACTGCCAGGCAAAGACGCCCTTGTGGCGCAGGTTGAAGAAGTGGCGGATGAGGACCGAGGCGAGCAGGATCAACGCCAGCACCAGCCAGGCCTGCGCGTGGTTGTAGGTGAAGGCGTAGTGGTTGGAGATCATGCAGAACAGCACCGGCAGCGTCAGGTAGTTGTTGTGCACGCTGCGCTGTTTTGCCCGCAGGCCGTAGATCGGGTCCGGCGTTTCGCCGCGCTGCATCATGGCGATGGTTTTCTTCTGGCCGGGAATGATCCAGAAGAAGACGTTGGCGCTCATCGTCGTGGCGATCATGGCGCCGATGTGCAGGAAGGCGGCGCGGCCGGAGAGCAGGTGGGTCAGCCCCCAGGCGACGGCGACGACAAAGGCGAAGTAGAGCGCCGCGAAGACCAGCTGGTTGCGGCGCAGCAGGACGCGGCAGAGCACGTCATAGACCAGCCAGCCGACGACCAGCGTGGCCAGGCCGATGCCGATGGCGGCGCTGGGCGACAGGTCGGCCTTGGCCGGATCGACCATGTAGGTGGCCGCCTGCGAGTAGTAGAGCACGCCGAGCAGGAAGAAGCCGGTCAGGAAGGTCGAGTACGACTCCCATTTGAACCAGTGCAGTTCGCTCGGCAGATGGGCCGGCGCGACCAGGTATTTCTGCGGGTTGTAGAAACCGCCGCCATGCACCGCCCACAGTTCGCCGCCGACGCCCTTCGCCTGTAGCGCCGGGTCGGTGGGCGGCTTCAGCGAGTTGTCGAGCCAGACGAAGTAGAACGAGGAGCCGATCCAGGCGATGCCGACGATCAGGTGCAGCCAGCGCAGCAGCAGCGAGCCGACTTCGATCAGGTAGTTGAAGTCCATCAGCTGCCCCGGTAGGTCGAGTACGCCCACGGCGAGACGAGCAGCGGCACGTGGTAGTGGCCGTTTGCGTCGGCGACGCCAAAGCGCAGCGCGATGCGGTCGAGGAAGGGCGGCTCGGGCAGTTCGGCGCCGGCGGCACGGAAGTAGGCGGCGGCGTCGAAGACCAGTTCGTAGATGCCCGGCAGCAGGTCGGCGCCGCTGAGCAGCGGGGCGTCGGTGCGGCCGTCGGCGTTGGTCGTGCCGCTGGCGAGGACGACTGACGTGGCACCGTCGATGCGGAACAGGGTGTAGGCCATGCCGGCGGCCGGGCGGCCGCTGGCGGTGTCGAGTACGTGGGTGGAGAGGCGTCCCATGGCGGGTTTCCGGCTGCGTTGACGATGCGTCGATTATAGAAAGGCGCGGCCTCGCGCGGGTTTATAAAGGCTATCGGGTTTTTCGGATGTCGCGCCGCCGGGGGCGGGGCAATATCTGCCGACAGGCAAGACCATTATGCGAATGGCGCGGCTTGCTGGCTCTCGGGCGAGTCCGTAAGCTAGTTTCCGAACTGATCTCACGGATGACACGATGACCTTGCCCTTAGCTCTCGCCACCCTCTCGCAACTCGACCGGACGGGCTTCGATGCCGCCGTCGGCGCGGTGTTCGAGCATTCGCCCTGGGTCATGGCGCGGGTCTGGGAACGGCGCCCGTTTGCCGACCGCGCCGCCTTGCGCGCCGCGATGCAGGCGACGCTGGCCAGTGCGGGGCGTGATGAAGTGCTGGCGCTGATCCTCGCCCACCCGGAACTGGCCAGCAAGGCGGCGCTGCGTGGGGAACTGACCGAAGATTCGGCGCGCGAGCAGGCCGGCGCCGGGCTTTCCGCCTGCAGTCCGGAAGAACTGGCGGAAATTCGCCGCCTCAACGACGCTTATCGCGAGAAATTCGGCTGGCCGTTCATCGTTGCCGTGCGTGGGCTGACCCGCCAGGACATCATCGCCGCCATGCGGCAGCGTCTGCCGCGCAGCGCCGACGAGGAATTTGCCGAGGCGCAGGCGCAGATTCTGCGCATTGCCGACCTGCGCCTCGACGCGCTGCTCGCCTGAGCCAGCCTCAGGCGCGCAGGCGCTGGCGGGGCGCGGCTTCGTTGCTCGGCGTATTGATCCGCTGACGGATCACTTCACCAATCTGTTCGCGGAACCAGCGGCATTCCTCGGCGTGGTGCGTGCGGTCGTGCCAGAGCAGGTAGAACTGCATCTTCGGAAATTCGACCGGCGATTCGGCGTAGCAGAGATCGCCCAGCGCGCAGCAGTGTTCGGCGAAGATGCGCGGCGCCGAGAAGATCAGGTCGGCCTGCTGCAGCACGTAGGGCACCAGGTTGAAGTAGGGCACGCTGGCGACGACGTTGCGCTTGATCCGGTCGCGCGCCAGTTGCATGTCGATGACGCCGCGCTGGCCGACGGCGTAGGGCGTCGGCACCAGGTGTTCGGCGTTCTGGTAGTCGTCGGCGGTGAGCCGGTGGCCGGCCAGCGGATGACGTTTGCGCATCAGACAGACGACGTCGTCTTCGAACAGCGGTGCCAGGCGCAGGTGCTCGGGCGGCTGCGGCCAGTTGCCGATGACGATGTCGAGTTCGCCGGTTTCCAGCGCCTTGGCGTAATCGTGTTCCGGCCCGAAGGAGTGCAGCACGACCTGCGAATGCGGCGCGTGCTGGCGCAGGTGGGCGACGATGTTGCCGATCAGGATGGCGTTCAGGTAATCCGGCGTGGCGATGTTGAAGACGCGCTTGGTCTTCATCGGGTCGAAACGCACCTGTTGCAGGCCGATGGCCTCGATCTGGGCGAGCGCGATCTTGACCGGTTCGAGCAAGGACTGGCCGCGCTCGGTCGGCGTCATGCCGTTGCGGCTGCGCACCAGCAACTGGTCGCCGGTGATGTCGCGCAGCCGGCGCAAGGCGGTACTCACCGCCGGTTGCGACTGGTTGAGGCGGCGGGCGGCGTTGGAGACGCTGCATTCGGTGAGCAGGGCATGCAGCACTTGCAGCAGATGCACGTCGATGGATTCCCAGGAACAACTCGCGGCCATGCTTTTCCCCTTGGTCAGATTATTGTCGTTTCAAACTAGCAAAAATTGCGCCGCGCTCGAAGTGACGCAGTGGTGCGGTTTTGCGGCCGGTTTGCCGGCGGCTGCCGCACCGCTTTCGCGCGCCGGGGTGGCGGGCGCACCATTGGCGCTCAGTTGATCGAGCCGATGAAGCTGGCCAGTTCAGCCGTCTGCGGGTTGGCGAACAGTTCCTGCGGGTCGCCGGCTTCGTGGATGCGGCCCTGGTACATGAAGACCAGTTTGTCGCCGACTTCGCGCGCGAAGCGCATTTCGTGCGTCACCATGATCAGCGTGATGCCTTCGGCGGCGAGGTTCTTGACCACGGCGAGCACCTCGTTGACCAGTTCCGGGTCGAGCGCCGAGGTGATTTCGTCACAGAGCAGGACGCGCGGTTGCATGGCCAGGGCGCGGGCAATCGCCACGCGCTGCTGCTGGCCGCCGGAGAGCTGGTCGGGGTAGGCGTCGAACTTGTCCTGCAGGCCGACCTTGAGCAGCATCGCCTTGGCCAGGTCGCGGGATTCGGATTCCGGCATCTTCTTGACCACGCGGGTGGCGAGCATGACGTTCTGGCCGGCGGTCAGGTGCGGGAACAGGTTGAACTGCTGGAAGACCATGCCGACCTTCTGGCGCAGGGCGCGCAGGTCGGTTTCGTGCGGGTGGATGCGTTCGCCGTCGACTTCGATGCAGCCGTCGTCGAAGCTCTCCAGCCCGTTGATGGTGCGCAGCAGCGTGCTCTTGCCCGAACCGCTGCGGCCGATCAGGGCGATCACCTGGCCCTCTTCAATGCTGAGGTCGATGCCGCGCAGCACATGGTTGCTGCCGAAATGCTTGTGCAGGGCGTCAATGCGCACGAGAGCCATGGATTTTCCTTTCGAGGATGCGGGAATAGGCGGAGAGCGGGTAGCACAGGGCGAAGTAGCCGAGCGCGACGAGGCCGAAAACGAGGAAGGGCTGGTAAGTGGCGTTGGCGAGCATGGAGCCGGTCTTGGTCAGCTCGACGAAGCCGATGATCGAGGTGACGGCGGTGCCCTTGACCACCTGCACCGAGAAGCCGACGGTCGGCGCGATGGCGATGCGCAGCGCCTGCGGCAGGATCACGTAGCGCATCTGTTCGACGTGGGTCAGCGCCAGGCTGGCCGAGGCTTCCCACTGGCCTTTCGGGATTGCTTCGACGCAGCCGCGCCAGATTTCGCCGAGGTAGGCGCTGGTGAACAGCGTCAGTCCGAGGGCGGCGGCGATCCACGGCGAAATTTCGAGGCCGATCAGGCTGCCGCCGAAGAAGATGATGAACAACTGCATGAGCAGCGGCGTGCCCTGGAAGACCTCGATGTAGCCCTTGGCCAGCCGGCGCGGCAGCGGGGCCTTGGCGATGCGGGCAAAAAGCACGGCCAGGCCCGCGATGCCGCCGAGGACGAAGGCGGTCAGCGAGAGGCCGAGGGTCCACAATGCGCCGTCGAGCAGGTTGCGGACGATGTCCCAGTTGGAAATGTCGTTCATTTCGTTCTCCGGGCGATCAGTCGTTGTCCGGCCTGGATCAGCACCTGGCGGACGGCGATGGCGAGCAGGAAGTAGATTGCGGTGACGACGAAGTAGGTTTCGAAGGCGCGGAAGTTGCGCGACTGGATGAAGTTGGCGGCGAAGGTCAGTTCCTCGGCGGCGATCTGCGAGCAGACCGAGGTGCCGAGCATGACGATCACCACCTGGCTGCAGATGGCCGGCCAGACCTTGAGCAGGGCCGGCGGCAGGACGACGTGGCGGAAGATCTGCGCTCGGCTCATGGCCAGCGACTGCGCCGCTTCAATCTGCCCCTTGGGCGTCGCTTCGATGCCGGCGCGGATGATCTCGGTGGTGTAGGCGCCGAGATTGACCACGACGGCGAGGATCGCCGCCTGCCATTCGTTGATCTGCACGCCGAGCGAGGGCAGGCCGAAGAAGATGAAGAAAAGCTGGACGAGGAAGGGGGTGTTGCGGATCGCCTCGACATAGACCGCGAACAGCCGGTCGAAGGGGGCGAGCTTCCAGGCCCGCGACACCGCGCCGAGGATGCCGACGGCGAGCCCGCAGATGGTGCCGATGGCGGTCAGCGCCAGCGTCTTCAGGGTGCCGTCGACGAGTACCTCGCGGTATTCGAGCACGGAAGCGAAATCGAATGCGTAAGCCATCGGCTATCCTCCGGCGCCGCCCGCGGGCGGCGCCCAGTGGGTTATCAGAGACCGGCCGGCAGCGGGGCTTGCAGCCAGCGTTGCGAGACCTGGTCCAGTTCGCCGTTGGCCTTGAGCTTGCCGATAATCTCGTTGACCTTGGCCAGCATGGCGGCTTCGCCCTTGTTCACGCCGACGTAGCAGGGCGAGTTCTTGATCAGGAACTTGGTGTCCAGGCGGCGGATCTTGGTGCGCTCGTTGACCGCGGCGGCGACGACGTTACCGGTGGCGATCAGTTGCACCTGGCCGGAGAGGTAGGCCGAGATGGTCGCGTTGTTGTCCTCGAAACGCTTGATGTTGACGCTGGCCGGGGCGATCTTGCTGAATTCCAGGTCCTCGACCGAGCCGCGGGTGACGCCCAGCGTCTTGCCGGCGGTGTCGGCGGCAGTCTTGACGGCGGCGTCGGCCGGACCGAAGACACCGTTGAAGAACGGCGCGTAGGCGACCGAGAAGTCGATCACCTTCTCGCGGTCCGGGTTCTTGCCCAGGCTGGAGATGACCAGGTCGGCCTTGCCGGTGGTCAGGTAGGGAATGCGGTTGGTGCTGGTGACCGGGATGATTTCCACCTTCAGCTTGAGTTCGCGGCCGATCAGGTTGGCGACGTCGATGTCGTAGCCGCGCGGCTTGAGGTCGGGGCCGACGGTGCCGAAGGGCGGGAAGTCCTGCGGTACGGCGACGCGCAGCACGCCGCTCTTCATGGCGTCGGCGAGGACGTCGGCCTGGGCCAGACCGATACCGCCGGCGAGCAGCGAGACGGCGACGAGGGACTTGAGGAATTGACGTTTTTGCATGGCGAGGCTCCTGGATGGGTAAGGGGAATCAGGGTTGGACGAAACGGATGCCGACACGGCCGGCGGCGGAAAGCAGGTGTTGCTGCATCGCCTTGCGCGCGCTGGCGGCATTGCCGGCGGCGATGGCAGCGAGGATGGCAGCGTGCTCGTCGGCCGGCTGCCAGATGTGGCTGCTGTCGGCGAAGGGCAGGCGCAGGCTGTAGGCGAGCTGGGCCTGGAAATGCTGGGTGATCGCCGCCAGCGCCGGGTTGCCGGAAAGCTCGGCAAGCGCCAGGTGAAAGCGCAGGTCGCAGTCGGCGGCGGTGACCAGGTCGCTGGCGCCGAGCGCGCGCTGCATCTCGCTCTGGCACTCGCGCAGCGCGGCGATGCCTTCGGCGTCGCGGCGGCGGGCGGCGAGGGCGGCGTTGGCCGGCTCGATGACGAAACGCATCTGGAAGATGGCGTCCGGCGGCATCGCATTGGGCCCGCTCGGCAGGTTGGCAACGTCGGCCGGCGCGCCGGCGGTGACGAAAACCCCCTTGCCAACGAAGGAGCGCAGCAGGCCGAGGGCTTCCAGCATGGAGATCGCTTCGCGCAACGAGGCGCGGCTGATGCCCAGGCTTTCGGCCAGTTCGCGCTGGCCGGGCAGGGCGGCGCCGGGCGCGTAATCGCCGTCGAGAATGCGGCGTTGCAGGGTTTGGGCGGCGATGTTGGAGACGCTGGGCATGGGTTTCTTCCGTTCAGACCGGTCAGACCGGTTAAGGCTTGTTAGCATGTGGCGTGCCAGGTGATTCCTGCGCCGGGTTTGCATCGTTTGTTATTGTTTTTAAAGATAATGTTTATTGCGCGGCGGATATCCGGCGTGCCGTCGCGATGCCCCAATCCAGGGAGCGTTACTGTATCGGCGGTTCAGGATGGTGCGTTGTCCAAGCGTGCCGATGGCTTTCGGGGAAAGCACTTTCTCGTCCTGGTTATGGTGTTGTTTATTCCATTGTCACATGACGCCATCTTCGCTATCCTTCCGGCTTCCCATTTAGCCGCCACAGCCATGTCCATCGACCTCGTGCGCAACCTGTTCTCGAGCGACACGCGCCTGTATGCGCTGTCGTGGCGGGACGAGGGGATGCCGCAGCT
>NZ_JBKJAD010000022.1:0-74321 GCF_048146105.1 Azonexus caeni | reverse complement strand
CGGTCCCGCCGCGTCTGCTTCTTCTTCGCCGCATATTCCAGTTCAGAAAAGCTCGCTTGCTTTGTCATCTCGCCTACCCGCTGTCACGCTTTCAGCATTTTCTCATCCCAACGCTATCGTCGTTCCGGAAATCGGAATAAATCAGCGTCTCCCTAGGTGACATCCTCTTCCGCGACGAGCTCGGGGAGATGGTGCTCGAACCCCTGCTGTCGAAGGCGACCAACGAGCAGTTCGAAGCGCATGCTGCACAATTCGAGCGGCACTACGCAAAGGCGGACGCGACGAAAGACGTTACCGACGAGGGAGACTGTGCTGACGACGCCAAGATCGATGATGATACCGAGACCTTCCATGCACTCTGGAACGCGGAGATGGGCTTTACGCTCGAAGAAGGCTTACGCTTTGTCCATGCTCTCGACTCAATCGGCATGGCGAAAAACTCGGCGATTTTCGCGATGAAATGGAGCGAACTGGAGGTCGCAGGCAAGTCGGCCGAGCTTGACAACAACGTTGCTGGCGCGCTCCTAGACCAGTTCGTGCTCAGCACGCGTCCGAAGTGGGATGCGGTGCCAGACGGGTTTGACCTTTCCGACATCTATCCTTGGCGGTTTGGTCGACGCCTATCAGTTGCAGCCCGCCCCTTGTTGCAGGTGGACGATAGCCATGATCCGTTGGTGATCGTAGCGCCCGGGCTCCTGCGCAAATCCCTACAGTACATCTTCGAAGGGGCGCACACGGGGCGCCTCAAACGAGAGTTTTTCCGTACGGAGGGGATGCGGGACGACTGGCTGGGGGAAGCTCGGGAAGGACACACGTTCGAAAAGACCCTGGAAAGCGAACTCCGCGACGCTGGATGGACTGTTCGGCGCGGCATCGGCTTTCCGGAAATCCTAAGGCGAAACCTGCCAACAAACCCAGGCGACATCGATCTTCTCGCTTGGCGTCCGGACCGCAATCAGATACTCATAGTCGAATGCAAGGATCTTTCACTTGCCCGAAACTACTCGGAAGTCGCTTCCCAGCTCTCCGAGTACCAGGGCGATGACATAAAAGGCAAACCAGACAAACTCAAAAAGCATCTGACGCGTGTGGCGCTCGCACGGGAGAACCTCGCTGACATGGCTCGATTCACGTCCGTGACAGATCCTGAGCTTGTATCCTGGCTTGTCTTCAGCGGTGTATCCCCAGTCACTTACGCGCACTCGCAGATCGCTGCACTGGAAGGGACCCATGTCGGGCGACCGAACGACATTCTTGAATTCTGACGGAAGGTAACCGGTTCGTAGCTGCGTGACGAGATAGCTGCGGGCATTCGTAGCGAACGATTCACGCGTGCAACCTTCAACCTGTCCGTTCTCAATTACAACGATAATGTCCTCACGACTCAAGCGGAAAGTAGCATGGTGTCGGCTTTCAACGTGGCTATCGGGACTTGCGGATCTTTGCGGTGGAAATGGCGCTCCGGGGCGGGAGCGGTCGCTCACAAGCAGAGCACGGACAGGCAGCTTTGGTCGAGGAGTAGGCAGTCAGCCTTCGGGCTGTACGACTGCTCCGCTCAGTAACTCGCCACTGAACTGCCTAGAGTGTGAATGTCTCTTGTGGGTCGGCAGCCGTCCCCGTTGACGCTTCATGCACGGCAAAAAAAACAACACGGGCCTGAGCACATCAGCCGAGGCTCCCTCGGTGAACGTCCCTGCCACAGCTAGCACCAGGCGGCGCTCGTGGTTGCTGACCAGTTCGCCTTCGTCCGGCAGGGTGTAGCGGACGGTGCCGGTTTCCAGCTGACGGATGGCGACCGAATTGCCGCCAGGCCGATATCCAGAGAAAACCTGAGCAAGTCTGTGGATAACCCAATAAAAAGCCCGGCGATCAAGGCGATGCCGGGCTGATTCGTTTTTGGGCGGAATCAGGCCGCCAATTCCCGTAAAACTTCCGGATGCGCTTGCGCCACCCGCAGCAAGGTTTTTGCCGCACCGGAAGGCTCGCGCCGACCCTGCTCCCATTCCTGCAAGGTGCGCACCGACACCCCCATCAGTTCGGCGAACTGCGACTGCGATAGCCGGGAAGTCAAGCGGGCCTTGGCAACTGGCGATTCCACCACCCGGCCATCCCGGCTCACCACCGACACCCGACCGACCTTGCCTGCCTGCATTTCGCGGGCGGCTTCCCGCAACTCGGCATCCAGATCGCGCCCGGCATCGCGGGCCATCAATTCAGCTTCATTCAATTTCGGCATGATCAGCCAGCTCCCGTAAAAGATTCAGCGTCGCCGCAGAAATGTTCTCCTGTGCGCTCTTGGCATACACCGTCAAAAGCCAGATACGGCCCTTGGCGTCCTGCACGTAATAGAGCACCCTGACGCCACCTCGCTTGCCCATTCCGGCTCGCGACCAGCGCAACTTGCGCACCCCGCCAGAACCCGGCACCACATCGCCCGCTTTGCTGTCCTTCGACAGGTGGCGCTGCAATGCGGCCAACTCTTCATCGCTGAAATAATCCTTCGCGTAGCGGGTGAAGATGGGGAGTTCGATGAAGGTGTGCATGCGGGGATTATACGTCTTTGACGTATGCCATCAATCCTTGCGAATACCGCACTCGGCAACCAGCAATACCATGCTCAGCCCGGAGCCACAAAAGGCGAAGCGCAAGGTAGCGCTTCGCCAGAGCAAATCAGCCGAGGCTCCCTTGGTGAACGTCCCTGCCCTCGCTAGCACCACGCGGGGCACGATCGCGCTGGCGTCATGACTTGCGCTTCCAGACCGTCACCTCGCTCAGGGTGTGCTGGTGCTTGCGGCGGGTTTCGCGGATGACGAAGGGGACGGCTTGCGGTCCTTCGACGAGGGTGAAGCTGGCGCCGAGGATGTCCTTCAGACCGTCGAGCGTGGTGTAGGACTCGCCGTCCTTCTTGTAGCCGCCGATCCATTCGTCGCGCTTGGTGTATTCCTCCAGCCAGGTGTAGGGCGAGGCCAGCACCAGCAGGCCGCCGGGGTTGAGGCGAGCGGCGACGCTGTCGAGGAAGCGGCGCGGGGCGTACAGGCGGTCGATCAGGTTGGCGGCGAGGATCAGGTCGAAGCCGCCGAAGATGTCCTTCAGGTTGCACGCGTCTCCCTGCCAGAACGCCACCCGGCCGGCCGTTTCGGCGAGGCCCAGGCGGTCCAGGCGGCGCTCGTGATAGCTGACCAGCTCGCCTTCGTCGGGCAGGGTGTAGCGCACGGTGCCGGTTTCCTGCAGACGGATGGCGACCTGGATGAAGCGCGCCGAGAAGTCGATGCCGACGACCTGCTCGAACACCCGCGCCAGTTCGAAACTGGCGCGGCCGGTGGCGCAGCCGAGGTCGAGGGCGCGCGCCTGTGCGCCGTTGCCGTGGCGGCGATGCGCGGCGATGGCGAGTTCGGCCATCGCCCGGGGGAAGTTGGGCACGCCGAAGGCTGAATCGCCGTAATGGAATTCGGCGTACTGCGAGACCATGGCGTCGGTTTCGTAAGCGGAGACCGGGTTGGTCACTGGCATTTCAGTCGCCACGTAGCGGAAGCCGGCATGCTGGAAGAAGTGGCGCCGGAAGGCGTAGCGCGAGGCAGCGCGGGATTCGTTGCCGGTGGCGATCCAGCTGCCGCCCTTGATGATGTTGTGGCGCTCGTCGAAGGTCGGGCTGGTGAAGTCGTCGTAGATCGGATGGACCGCGAAGCCGTCGAAGGGATAGGTCGGCGTTTCGCACCATTGCCAGACATTGCCGACGACATCGAACAATTCGCCGTGGGCGAAGCGGTTCACCGGGCAACTCGAGGCCCAGTGGTCAAGATGCAGGTTAGCGGTGGCCGGCGCGTCGGGCGGCACGTCAGTGAGTTGCACGTGATCGTGGATGCGGTGCCATTCGTCCTCGCTCGGCAGACGCAGCGGCTGGCCGCTCTGCTCGGATTTCCAGCGGCAGAAGGCGCGCGCTTCCAGGCAGTTGGTTTCCACCGGCCAGTCCCAGGGCATGGGCACTTCTTCGGCGAGCAGGCGCAGCTTCCAGCCGCCCGGCACGCTGGCGTCGGCCACCCAGAAAGTGGGATGGGCCGCCTGGGCAAAGCGTTTCCAGGCGGCGCCCTCCTCGTCCCAGTAGCGGTCGTCGGCATAGGCGCCGGCAGCGACGAACTCGCGGAACTCGCCGTTGCTGACCAGATGGCGGGACGCCTGGAAGGCCGCCACTTCCGCCTGGTGCTGGCCGTATTCGTTGTCCCAGCCGTAGAACGGATCGCTCAGGGCGCGACCGAGCACGACCCGGCCGCCGGGAATATCGACCAGCGCATTGACCGGCGCCGGGCCGCTGGCGCGGCAAGGCGCCCAGGCCGGGTGCGGCTTGACGTAGCGCAGGGCGTGCTGGCGCATCAGCACGGAAGAAGTTTCGAGGTGGATGCGTTCGTGCTCGATCCCCATCAGCACCGCCCAGAACGGATCGTTCCAGCCGATGGGCAGCGCGAAGGGCGTATGGCGGATGACGCCATCGATGACTTGCCGCGCCTGCCGGCGGTAGGCGCGCACCTCGTCGACCGTCGGCCAGTCGTAGCGGGCGTCGTCGAGATCGTCCCAGCTCATTTCATCGACGCCGATGGCGAACATGGATTCCAGGCGCGGGTCGATGCGCTGGTCGATCAGGCCGGCGAGCAGGAACTTGTTGATGAAGAAGGTGGCGGTGTGGCCGAAGTAGAAAATCAGCGGGTGACGCAGGCTGATCGGCTTGGTGTAATACGCCTCGTCGCAGCTCAGCACCTCGAACAGCGATTCGTAGCGGTCAAAGGTGGCGTGGAAATAGCGCAGCAACTCGGCGCGCTTGGCTTCGCCATCGCTCCCGGCCAGACAGGGGGTGCGCGGGAATCGGGCAAGTTCGGCAGCGCTGCGTTCGGAGGGGGAATTCATGGAAGCACGACCCGGGACGGTTGGATGACAGCGCCAGTTTATGGGCAGACTTGGCGCTGGCAAAGTGCGCGTTCTGGCTTCCCGCGAAGATTTCCGCGCCGGGCAAATCCGGGAGGTTGCGCCGGTGATGCGGCAAAGGGCGGCGATGCGTCATCCCTGCCGGCCGGGTTGCGGTGAAGCGAGCCCGCCCGGCCCGCTCCTGGCGCCCCCGGAATTCAGCGCTGGCGCGACTTGCCCGACTTCGGCAGCGGCTTGCGCGCCCGTTGGCCGGGGCGCGACTGGGTTTCAGCTTTCGGCTTGGGCATCAGCAGGTTGGCGGCGGGGCCGGCGGCGGCGGCGCGGTGCGACTGGAGGGCGGCCTGCCAGGGTGAGGCGTCAATGGCGACGGGGATTTCCGGCGTCGTCGCGGTGTAGCCGGCGAGCAGGTTGCGCAGCGCGGCCAGGCGTTGGGCGTTGTCGCCGCGCGCCGGCAGCGCTTCGATCAGCTTTTCGGCGGCGGGGGCCAAACGGACACCATCGTCGCCGCCGGCGATCAGGCCGGCGCCGTCGAGGCTGGCGAAGGCAGTGGCGAACTCGGCGGCGCTGGGCAGGCTGCCCTGGATCAGTTCGACCGCCGCGACGATGGCCGCCGGGTCGGCCGGCCGGCGCTTGGCAGCGAGCGAAACGGCCAGCAGGAGAAGCAGTTCGTGATCGTGGATGGGGGACATGGAAAACCTTTGCTGGAAATGGCGCCGCTCGGAACTCGACTCGCTGCCTGACCCGACAGTGTAGCGTTTGCTTGCCCCGGCACGCTGCCGATTTGGCGGAATTCTGCGCATTCCTGCGCAATCCTTGGTATTCCCGGCGCCCTTCCCGGCTCATTGCCGCATCTGCGCGCTGATTTTCCTGCAGGTAGTCGTAGCCGATATGCGCGGCGTCGCTGATCAGACTGTTATCGTCCGCTGCCGCTGTTCGAGATTGCCCAGGCCATGGGCGTTTCCCTCATTAGCATTCCGGCCGGGGCGGGAGCCCTGGCTTGGCAAAACACATGGCTATTTCGCGGGCCGCGAATGGCATATCCATTCGCCGATGGTATTATGCCTTGCGCATTTTTTACCCAATTCAACGCATTCGCGGAAAGAATCATCATGGGATCGATCGTTCACACCATACCAGACATACCTGACGCCAACCTCATCTATGACGAAAATGAGACACGACAGATTCTCAAGTTCTTCTGGCCGAGTTTTTCTGAAGTCATCGACACCCTGACCATCACCAACGACACCCGCCGACTTGCACAAACGGCATTGATTGCGGCGATTGATGGTTCATATGCGATGGGATATGTGAGCGCACTTTGGGACACGATGACGCACGCTGTCACGCGGAACAACCGGAACATTCCGGCCTTGGCAAGGCGCCTGGCGCGCAACTTCATACGCCATTGGTGGCGGCATACGCGAGAGCAAGACCTTGCGGATGTGCAGATTTACGAAACCGTTCGGGCAGACATCGCGCGCAACCTGCGCCGGCGACTCGACGCCTTCGCGAACGACGTGGCGCTCAAGCGCGACACGACGACCGTCACTCTGGCGTAGCAAGAAACCACATGAATATGAAACGCGCAATACGCTGGGGGATCGGCCTTATTGCGGTCGCAGTCATTGGACTCTACGGGGAATATGTCCGCGAGAAACTGCAGTTATCTCCGTCGCTGTTATTGGCATGCGCGGACGTAGAACGCGAACCAGGCGCATGGACGTGCCGACAGATACTGCTGCGCCGAACGTTCACGACCGAGGAAATCGCGCAGTTGAATCGCGATGGCGGCGCACTGTTTCCCGTCCTGGCAGAGAATCCGGCGTTAGCTGAGGAAATGCTCGCCTTGTTCATTGAACGTGGTGTCGACGTCAATGCGGGAGAAGAAAAGGTACGGCACTGGACTGCGCTACATGCGATGGCCATTGAAGGCGATCTGGCGCGCGTCCAGTTGTTGCTGCGCCATGGTGCTCGCGCCGACTTGCAGGACTCGAACGGCATGACCGCGTTGGACTTTGCCCGCAAGAAGCTGGAGGAGCTACCAAGCGATCCTGGACGCAAGGAAATCGTCCGCCTGCTCGAAGAAGTCGCATCACGCCGGGCTGGCTGAAGACTCACGTTTGTCGTAGTCGAGACATTGGGCGCTTGACTCGGTCAAACCCCTTGTCCGTTTCTTTAAAAATGGCGCCGGCTTTCGCAGCGCCATTTTTCATTTTCATGCCGTTGGCCCGGTCGACCGCTGGTGTCTCATTGGCGCTTCGCTCTTCTCAACGCTGGCGCGACCTCGGTAGCGGTTTGCGCGCCCGTCGAGCGGGCGGGATCGGGTTTCTTGGATGTGGGGCATGGGAAACCTCCGCTGAAAATGCCCCCACTCGGAACTCGACTCGCTGCCGGAGCCGATAGATGTACCGCTTCGGCCCGGCCACCGCACGATCGACTGATACGGATTATGCGTACTCCTGCGTATTCCCCGCCGCCGGCCCTTCCCGGATAATCCGCCCATGACTTCGCGCCCTCCCGTTTTCCAGGCCGACAATACCGCCGCCTGGCATGCCGAGTTGCACCTGGCCTTCGCCGCCCGCGCCGGCCGCACGGTGCTGCGCGAAAATCGCCATCGCGGTCCGCTGCGCGTGCAGAAGGCGCTCTACCCGGAAGGCGACGCGGTCTGCCAGGCGCTGCTGCTGCATCCGCCCTCGGGCATTGCCGGCGGCGATCATCTGGCGATCGACATTGCCGTCGACGCCAACAGTCACGCCCAGATCACCACGCCGGGCGCCGGCAAGTGGTATCGCTCGGGCGGCGCGGCGGCGTCGCAGACGGTGACGCTGAACGTCGCTGCCGGCGCGACGCTGGAATGGCTGCCGCAGGAAAGCATCGTCTTCGACGGCGCGATTGCCCGCATGGATACCCGCGTTTCGCTCGCCGCCGACAGCCGCTACCTCGGCTGGGACATCCTCTGCCTGGGTCGGGCGGCGGCTGGCGAGCGCTTCGCGCACGGGCGTTTCGACCTGTCCTACCGCATCGAGCGCGCCGGCAAACCGCTGTGGGTCGAGCGCGGCGGCTTTACCGGCAACGATGCGATGTTCGCCAGCCCGGCCGGTTGGGCCGGCGCGACGGTGTGCGGCACGCTGCTGTGCAGCTTCCCGGAACTGCCGCAACAGGCCGCCGCCCTGCTCGAAGCGCTGCGCGCATTGACGCCCGGCGACGGCGCACAACACGACATCACCGCCCTGCCCGGTTTGCTGATCGCCCGTTACCTCGGCGACAGCAGCGAAGCCGCCCGGCTGTGGTTTGCCGAACTGTGGAAAATCCTGCGTCCGGCCGGCTGCGGCCGACCGGCCGTGCTGCCCCGAATCTGGAATACCTGAAGGAGTCGTTATGGAACTGACACCGCGTGAGAAAGACAAGCTCTTGATCTTCACCGCCGGCCTGCTCGCCGAGCGGCGGCTGGCCAAGGGCCTGAAGCTGAACTACCCGGAAGCCGTCGCGCTGATCACCTGCGCGATCATGGAAGGCGCCCGCGAAGGCAGAACGGTGGCCGAGCTGATGCACGCCGGCACCCAGGTGCTGACCCGCGCCGACGTGATGGACGGCATCGCCGAGCTGATCCCGGAAATCCAGGTCGAAGCCACTTTCCCGGACGGCACCAAGCTGGTCACGGTCCACAACCCGATTGTCTGAAAAAGGAGCGCCCATGATCCCCGGAGAACTCCTCGCCGAACCCGGCGAACTCGAATTGAACGCCGGCCGCCCGACCATCACCCTCGTGGTGGCCAACACCGGCGACCGGCCGATCCAGGTCGGCTCGCACTACCACTTCTTTGAAACCAACGCCGGGCTGAGCTTCGACCGTGAAGCGGCGCGCGGCTACCGCCTCGACATCGCCGCCGGTACCGCCGTGCGCTTCGAGCCGGGCCAGACGCGCACCGTGCAACTGGTTGCGCTGGCCGGCGAACGCAAGGTTTACGGTTTCCGTGGCCTGATTCAGGGAGCACTGTAATGGCGAACAAGATTACCCGTCAGGCTTATGCCGAGATGTTCGGCCCGACGACCGGCGACCGCCTGCGTCTGGCCGACACCGAGCTGATCATCGAGGTCGAGAAGGACTACACGATCTACGGCGAGGAAGTGAAATTCGGCGGCGGCAAGGTCATCCGCGACGGCATGGGCCAGAGCCAGCGCGTTTCCGCTGAAACGGTCGATACCGTGATCACCAACGCGCTGATCGTCGATGCCGTGACCGGCATCGTCAAGGCCGACATCGGCTTGAAGGACGGCCGCATCGCCGCTTACGGCCGCGCCGGCAACCCGGACATCCAGCCCGGCGTCACGATTGTGGTCGGCCCCGGCACCGAGGTGATTGCCGGCGAAGGCATGATCGTCACCGCCGGCGGCATCGACAGCCACATCCATTTCATCTGCCCGCAGCAGATCGACGAAGCGCTGATGTCCGGCGTCACCACCATGCTCGGCGGAGGCACCGGCCCGGCCACCGGCACCTATGCGACGACCTGCACGCCAGGGCCGTGGCACATCCACCGCATGCTCGAAGCGGCCGAGGCCTTCCCGATGAACCTTGGCTTTCTCGGCAAGGGCAACGCCAGCCTGCCGGAAGCGCTGCGCGAACAGGTCGCAGCCGGCGCCATCGGGCTGAAACTGCACGAGGACTGGGGCACGACGCCGGCCGCCATCGACTGCTGTTTGAGCGTGGCCGACGAGATGGACGTGCAGGTCGCCATCCACACCGACACGCTCAACGAATCGGGCTTCGTCGAAGCGACCATCGATGCCTTCAAGGGCCGTACCATCCACACCTTCCACACCGAAGGCGCCGGCGGCGGCCACGCGCCGGACATCATCAAGGCCACCAGCCTGGCCAACGTGCTGCCCAGCTCGACCAACCCGACGATGCCGTACACGGTGAACACCATCGACGAGCACCTCGACATGCTGATGGTTTGCCACCACCTCGATTCGAGCATCGCCGAGGACGTCGCCTTTGCCGAATCGCGCATTCGCCGCGAGACGATTGCGGCCGAAGACATCCTGCACGACATGGGCGTCTTCTCGATGATGTCGTCCGACTCGCAGGCCATGGGCCGGGTCGGCGAAGTGATCATCCGCACCTGGCAGGCGGCGCACAAGATGAAGGTCCAGCGCGGCACGCTGCCCGAGGACAACGCCCGCCACGACAACTTCCGCGTCAAGCGCTACATCGCCAAATACACGATCAACCCGGCGCTGACGCATGGCATCGCGCACACCGTCGGCTCGATCGAAGTCGGCAAGCTGGCCGACCTGGTGCTGTGGAAGCCCGCCTTCTTCGGCGTCAAACCGAGCCTGATCCTCAAGGGCGGCATGATCGCCGCCGCTGCCATGGGCGACCCCAACGCCTCGATCCCGACGCCGCAACCGGTGCATTACCGGCCGATGTTCGGCAGCTTCGGCAAGGCGCTGAAGACTTCGGTGACCTTCGTTTCGCAGGCGGCGCTGGAGAATCCTGCCGTCGCCGCGCTCGGACTGTCGAAGCCGTTGGTCGCCGTCTCCGGTTGCCGTGGCGTGCAAAAATCCGACATGGTGCACAACGGCGCCACCCCGGAAATCACCGTCGATCCCGAAACCTACGTGGTCAAGGCCGACGGCGTGCACCTGGTCTGCGAACCGGCGACCGAGCTGCCGCTAGCCCAACGTTACTTCCTGTTCTGACCATGCTGATCCTGAATAAACGCACCTCCGCCCCCGCCACCGACTCGGTGGCGCTCGCCTACGACGAAAGAAAGCGCAGCCGCCTCAAGGTGACGCTGGCTTCCGGCAGCGAGGCCGGCATTTTTCTTGAGCGCGGCGACCACCTGCATGGCGGCGACAAGCTGGCGGCCGAAAACGGCAGCGCGGTCGTCGAAATCCTCGCCGCGCCGGAAAAACTGATCGAGGCCGTCGCCGACAGCCCGCTGCTGTTCGCCCGCGCCGCCTATCATCTCGGCAACCGCCATGTGCCGGTGCAGATCCTGCCGACCGAAAACGGTGGCAAGCTGCGTTTCCAGACCGACCACGTGCTGGCCGACATGGCGCGCGGCCTGGGTTGCAGCATCAGCGAAACGGAAGCGCCGTTCCAGCCGGAATCCGGTGCCTATGGCGGGCATGCTGGACATCACCACCACGGTGAAGAACCCGAGCACGCCGATCTGCACGATCCCGGCCACGGCCCGCACCGTTCCGTGCCGAAAATCCACCAATTCCGTAACCACTGAAGCCTGCACCCGCCAACAACCACTAGCTGCGGTCCAGTTCGAGGTCGGCCAGCGAGCCGGCGTCCTCGATCGGTTCGAGATGGGTCAGCACGTGCGAACGCGGCACGGCGGCGCGGATGCCGGCTTCGATTTCCTCGACCAGGTCGTGCCCCTGCTGCACTGTCCATTGCCCGGGCACCAGGACATGCAGGGTGATGAAGGCACGCGCCCCCGACTGGCGGGTACGCAGCGCGTGGAAGGCCAGCCCGCGCTGACGGTAGCCGGCAAGCAGCGCTTCCACCGCTGCCACCTGTTCGGCCGGCAGCGCCGCGTCGAGCAGGCCGTCGGCCGAACGGCGCACCAGCTGGTAACCAGTCCACAGGATGTTGATCGCCACCGCCAGCGCCAGCAGCGGGTCGAGCCACAGCCAGCCGGTGAGCCAGACCAGGCCGACGCCGACGATGACGCCAACCGAGGTCCACACATCGGTCATCAGGTGGTGGGCGTCGGCTTCCAGCGAAATCGAGTTGTGCCGCCGCCCCACCGCCATCAACACGCGCGCCACCGCGAGGTTGATCAACGAAGCGGCGAGCGAGACGACGAGGCCGACGCTGACCGACTCCAGCGGCTGCGGATCGAACAGGCGGTTGAGCGCCGCGTAGGCGATGCTGACGGCGGCGACCAGGATCAGGAAGCCCTCGAAGGCGCTGGAGAAATACTCCGCCTTGCCGTGCCCGTGCGGATGCTTGTCGTCGGCCGGCGCTTCGGCCAGCGCCAGCATCCACAAGGCCATCAGCGCCCCGGCCAGATTGACGAAGGACTCGATGGCATCCGAGAGCAGGCCGACCGAACCGGTGAGCTGCCAGGCCCAGCCCTTGAGCAGGATGGTGGTGATGGCGGCGGCGATGGACAGCCAGGCGTAGCGCTGCAACGATGCCGGCGCATTGGTGTTTCGTTCAGTCATGGTTTTTTTCAATCGTCATCGGCAACAAGTGTAACGGCGGTAATCGCTGACCAGGTGACGGGTGGCGCACTGGACATTGTGTTTGCAGTCGAGCACGAAGCACTCGCGGTATTGAAGATCGTCGGCGGCCATTTCTGCAGGCGCTGGCAACAGCGGCATTGCGCGATGGTCTGTCGGTGCACGTTGTCGCGCCGGCGGTCAAGCAGACTGTGGTCGACACGGCCCCTGCCGCAAAACGAGCGCCAACGCCCCTCGGATTTGCCGCCCCGCCGCCTGCTGCGAACACGCCCCAGGCCTTCAATGCGGGCGAGTCTGCCGTTGGCGTCATGAACGCAAGCTGAATGCCCTGGTTCGTCGCGGAAATCGGCGCTTAACCGCGCGGCGTCTGCGCAATGATCTGCCCCCTTGTGCGCGACGCGCAGTCACGCCAGAATGCAAACGCTTCAGTTTCCGCAGCGCATCGGCGCCATGTGCCGAAACTGCCGCCGCCCCCCATACAAACAACAGGAAACGAAATGAACAACCCTGCCGAGCAAACTCCCGAAACTCCTGTTCAGGCTACAGCGCAGCAAAACGATGCCGTTTCACTGCAACGCCGCGAGGCCATGAGAAAGATCGCGCAAAGGGCATCCTATATCGCCCCCGCGACACTCGCCCTGTTTTCCATGCAAGCGCGAGCATCCTGATCGCCTGTCCCGCGCCAGATGAAGACCGCAGAGGCTGGCCGAACGATGCAGGAAGCTGGCGGCACGAAATCGACCCGATTGGATTGAGCCGCGTTGCCGGCGTGGATTGGCTAAGGAGACAAAATGAAACACACCAATGATCACCGGCCAACGGCCGAAAACAACCTGCCTGCGGCTGATGTTGAAACGCCGCCCGGCGACACGGTGACGCTGCAGCGCCGCGAAGCCCTGAAAAAGATTGCCAAAAAAGCATCCTATGCCGCACCGGCGACACTCGCCCTGTTTTCCATGCAGGCGAGAACGGCATCCTGAGCCTTTGTCACGCTTGATTCACTTCCCCCATGGGGATGGCATTCCGGCGAGGCCCATCCGCAAGCCGTCCAAATCCATGCATGACGAAACGCTCGCCAGGATGCTGCGCATCCCGGGAAATTCAGAGAAATTCCAAGCAAACCGCGTTGCCCCACATGAAACAAACCAAAGAACCTCGACAAACCAACGATGTCGCTTTGCCGTCGGAGCATTTCGAAGCGCCGCAAGGCGATGCCGTTTCGTTGAAGCGCCGGGAGGCGATATTGCGGATTGCCAAAAAGGTCTCTTACGCGGCCCCGGCGACGCTTGCCGTCCTGTCCATGAAGGCTGGCGCTGAAGACTGCGCCAGCCTGACCTGCTAGAGCCCTGCCGATGACAGGCATCGCAGCGTCGGAAGCCTTTTATGCGAGGCTGCTGGACGAGCATCTGGTCCTGGTCGACCAGGAACGCGCCGAACTGGGCGTACTCAATCCAACGGCTGCGCTTCTCTGGCTACTGCTCGATGAGGATATCCACGATCCGGACAGTCTGAGCGCGGCTTGCGCCGAACTCATCGACGACGCCCCCGATGATCTCGCCACGACGATAAAAACCACCCTCGCCGAATGGCTGGCAAGGGGCTGGCTTGAACAGATCCGGGATGGCTACCGGATCATCCGCCGGCCCTGCCCGGCGCAGGATCCGGATCGCCACCGTGGCACCTGGTTTCCACCCGGCAAGCAACTACCGGAGTACGACCTCGTCTCGGCATTGACGCTTCGCCTCGGAGGCAGGTCTTTTCGAGTCGAATTAGGCGACACTGGCGCCCCCGGCCATCCCGATACTCTGGCCAGGGTGCGGGGCGTGCTCTCCGGCATGATCGCCCCCACCCAAGACGAGAACCCGATCGAACTGCGCTGGCT
Organism: Azonexus caeni; assembly: GCF_048146105.1. NCBI lineage: Bacteria > Pseudomonadati > Pseudomonadota > Betaproteobacteria > Rhodocyclales > Azonexaceae > Azonexus > Azonexus caeni. The sequence goes on along the minus strand of NZ_JBKJAD010000022.1, from coordinate 60,313 downwards.
TCATGATGGGGAAGCTTTCTGGCTGGCAAGCAAGGACGCGGTGTTATGGACCCGTGACGAAAGCCATGCCATTTCCAGCCTGGTCACCGCCCTGCTTCAGGGTGCCTACGCCGAGCAAGGCTTGTTTGCCACCATGCATGCGGCTGCGGTTTCCCGGGCCGGCGCCGTCCTTTTGTTGCCGGGGGTGTCTGGATCGGGGAAAAGCACGCTTACCGCCTATCTGGTTGCTCAAGGCTGGAGCTATCTGGGCGACGACATCGTCGCACTGGGACGTCGGCCCCAGGACAAGGGAGTCGAAATCCACCCCTTCCCATCGGCTATCGGCCTCAAGCCAGGAAGCTGGCCGATGTTGCGCCCCTATTACCCGGCCATCGACAGCTTGCCCGTCGTGCCCTACTCCAACCGGCAGGCGCGCTTTCTTCCGGTCGGCGGCAACCGGGTTCCGACTGAAACGCGTCAATGTCTGCGCGCCATCCTGTTACCCAGATATTCCCCTGACGCAGCAGTCGAAATAGCGCCAATCTCGCCCGTGCAAGCCCTGTGTGAATTGATTGGCGCCGGAGTTAGTACGCGACAGACCGCTCACATGGGACACGCCGAAATTCTCCTGCAGATGCTTGAAGAGGTGCCTGCCTATAAACTGACCTACAGCGACCTTGACGCCGTGGCCAGCGCCCTGGAAAGCCTGACGACATGTCGCTGATGCGCAAGGATGCCCACGCGCTGCTTTGCCGTATCCTGGCCCCCGCCAGCGCTTGCACGACAATCGGGCTCACACCGGAAGACCCGCGCTGGACAACGCTGTTCGAGCTGGCGGATGCCAATCTGGTCCTCCCCGAGCTGCTGCCACAGCTAATCGACAAGGGCTTGCGGGAAAGCGTCCCGGAACCGATGCTGGCCTGCCTGGCCGAAATCGATACGCTGATGGCGGCACGCAGCGCCGAACTTCTGGCGCAGATGAAGGAAATCAATGGCGCATTCGCCGAGGCCGGTATCCTGCCGGTCTGGTTGAAGGGCGCGGCGCTGATGAGCGAGCCTGAAGGGCAACGCCGCCCAAGATTGATGCACGACCTCGATGTCTGGATTCCTTCGCCCAAAGAACAGACTGATGCCCTGGCGGTCCTGACGCATCTCGGCTACGAAATGGACAGCAAGGCGGTGGCGACCGACTGGCAGGACTCCCATCATTACGCGCCGCTCTACCACCCGGAGCGCCCGATGCGCCTGGAACTGCATCGCCACATCGTGCGCAAGGCGTTCGGTGACCTGTTGCCGGACGACCGGGCGCTGGCGCGCTGCGAACACGCTACCCTGGAGGGACTGCCGATCGCCCGTCTGGCGCTGGCCGACCGGGTCATGCACAGCTTGATCCAGTGCTCATTGATGAGTACCCCGCCGATCGAAAGAGGCCAGGTCAAGCTGATGAAACTGCTCGACCTGGCCAGGCTGATAGCCCGCGGCGGGCCGCATCATGCGCTGGCACCGGAGGTGGTGGAAACGCTGCGCGCCAGCCCTTTGCCTTTACGCAAGCCGATACAGCGTTTCCTGACGCTATTCGAGCGCGATTTCCTGGTTACCAATCCGCTGGGCAAGGACACCAGGTACTGCGACACCGTCGATTATTGCCTGCTGCATGGCCATCCGCCCCCCTCGATCATGATGCGCCTCCTGTTGCAGCCCCCCACTAGCTGGCGCCAGCTTCTCAGCGAACCCGGCGAAATCGGCAACAAGATCGTCCGACGCATTCGTCAATCGCTCGGCCAGAGCACTCCGGCATAGCGCGACGCCGTCCCGGCCGGCAGGGCTTACCGGCGCCGCCCGGGAATTTTCACGCCGAATACACACGCCACCTCGGGTGGCGGTGTTTCCTACCAGCTCCCCTCCAGTGTCAGCATGTAGCTGGCCACGTTGCCGTTGCAGGTTTCCAGTTGCCAGTCGTTGGCGCCGCTGTGGGCGCGGGCGAGTTTGCAGGTATCGACACGCAGCAGGTTGTTGGCGTTGAAGCGCAGGTTGAGCCCGGGCTGCAGGCGGTAGACGGCGAACAGGTCGAGGACGGTGCGGTCTTCGGTGCGCTCCTGGCGCTCGCCCGGGATGCTGGTCTTCACTTCGGCGAAATGCTGGACATCGAAGCCGGCCGTGACGCGCTCACCGAACGGCCGCTCGTAGCCGAGGCTGAGCTGGTAGCGCGGCGATTCGCGGGCTTCCCGGGTCAGGTCGAGGCGCTCATCGTGCACCCGGCTGCGCGGCACGGTCAGGTGGCCCTTGAGGGTGCCGGGCGCCACACCGAGCTTGCCGAGGTTGAGCTTGGCGTCGAGTTCGGCGCCCCAGTGTTCGGCGTCGCCTTCGTTGTACGGCCGGTCGACCCAGCGTGCGCCTTCGAGCGCCACCCGGCGTTCGACGAAATCGCTGGTCTGCCGGGCGTAGAGATTGAAGCCGACCACCCCGGCGTCGGCCGGCAGATAGTGTTCGAGTACTGCTTCGAAGTTGGTGCTGCGCTCCGGTCGCAGGTCGGGATTGCCGCGCTGGTCGGCTTCGAGCGGCGTGTTGGCGCTCAGGCTGAGGACCGGCCGGTTGCTCAGTTCGTCGAGGCGCGGCAGCTTCAGGCCGCGGCCGATGGAACTGCGGAACACCCAGCGCTCGGCCGGCTCCCAGCGCAGCGCCAGCGACGGGGCGACGATGCCGTGGCGGCGGCTGTCGCCCTCCACGTTGAGGCGGAACTGCTCGCCACGCAGGCCTAGGGTCAGGGTGGTACGCGGATCGAGGGCGAATTCGTCCTGGACCCAGGCAATCGTCTGCCGCTCGCCGGTCTGGTAGCGGCTGGTGGCGCCGGAGAGGTCCTGGCGGTCTTCCCGTTCGAGGCGGGCGCCTTCCAGTGCCAGGGAAAGGAAGTGACTGCCCAGGCCCCGGTCCAGGCGGACCATGCCGTTCAATTCATCCTCGTCGCGCGCCAGGTTTTCGTTGGCCTGGGTCAGGACGCCGCTGGCACTGCGATAGTCGCGCCGGGTATCGGTGTCGCGCTGCCCTTTCATCCAGGCTAGGCGCGAACTCAGCTTGCCGCCGTCGAGCTTGCGCTCGCCTTCGAGGCGCAGGCGGTAGAGGCGGGTCTTGCCGCTTTCCCGGTCGGCGCGGCTGCCGTCGGCGGCGAGGCCGGTGCCGGCCAGCGGGTCGGCGTAGCTGTAGCGCTCCATTTCGCCCCAGCGCCGGGTGTCGCCGCGAAACAGCGTCGGCCAGATCGAGAAACTGTCACCGCCGCGCCGCCAGTTGAGGCGCGGGCTGAAGACCAGCTCGTTCATCGTGAAGCGGCCGTCGTTCTCGTCCACCGCCCAGGCATTGCGGGCGCCGCCGGCGAAGGCCTGGCGGTCGCTGTCGCTGCTGGAGACCATGACGTGATGGTTGAGGGTCAGCGGCAGCACCCAGGAAAACTCGCCGGCATTGCCGCGCCGGGTCACCGTGCTCTGGCCGAAGACCCGGCCGTCGCGCGTGCCGGTGGCGAGCTTGACGGTCGTGTCCGTCTTCTTGGCCGTCTTCTTCATCACCAGGTTCACCGTGACCGAGGCGCCGCCGCCGAATTCGGCCGACGAACCGCGCAGGATCTCGACCCGCTCCAGCTCGCCGGACGGCAGGCGGCCGACCGAGGCCGCCGCCATGCGCGAATTGCTGCCGACCCGTTCGCCGTCGATCAGCAGTTGCACCGAGTCGCGCACCATGCCCCGGGCCCGCATCGACTGGCCGCCGTGGGCATCCTGGCTGCCGGCGTCGATGCCGGGCAGCTTGCTGATCACTTCGCTGACCGTCGTCGCGCCGAGGTTGGCGATTTCCGCCTGATTGAGGATCACCTTCTGCGTCACCGCCTGGCGCCGCTCCTCCAGCGCATCGGCCCCCGCCGTCACGGTTACCGTGGACAGCACCTGCTCTTCGGCTGCCGCCTGCCCCCCCAGCACGGCCAGCAGGCCGGCCATCCAAAGCTTGTTCATGTTGTTCTCTTCTCCCGTTTCATACGATGCCGCTGGCGCTGGCCCCTTGCCAGAGCTGGACGAGGCCCGTTCCCAGCAACAGGAACGCGCTCAATGCTTCGATGCGCGGTTGCCAGCGCCCCAGTTGTTCGCGCAGTTGCTGGCCGACGTAGGCGACGACGGTGCCATACACCAGCCAGGGCGCGGCGATGGCGCCGAGGCCGAAACTGAGGCCGAGCGCGGCGCCGCTCCACGCCGTGCCGCTGGCCGCCGCCGCGACCAGCACCGCGCCCTGCGGCGCGCAAGGGGTCAGCGCCATGCCGACGCCCATCAGGTAGAGCCCGGACGGCATCGCCTGGGCCGCCGCCTGGCGCGGTCGCCAACTGATTTTCTGTTCATCTTTTGGCGCGCAACTGCCGCAAGCCGGACGCCGCCGGCCGAGCAGCGCGAGGCCAACCAGCACGAGGGCGACGCCGACCGTCAGATGCACCACCCAGCCATTCACTCCGCCGACGTAGCGCCCGCCCCACCAGCCGCTGATCGCGCCGAAGCCGCCATAGACGGTCAAGCGGCCGAGCGAGACCGGCAGCAGGATACGCCACGAGCGGGCGATGCCCTGGTCGGCGTTGACGAAGAGCGGCCCGAGATAGGGCAGGCAACTGAGCAGACAGGGGCCGAGCCCATAGACCAGCCCCAGCCCGAGCGCCATCGGCAGGCCGATGGCCACCGCCTCGACCGGCATCGTCAGTGGCCTTCCTGCTGTTCGGCGAGGAACTCGCTGCGCGCCAGCACGGCGGCGCCGTAGGCGGTGGTCGTCTGCGGGTACTGCGGCACCACCAGCTCGCGCTGCAGCTCGTCCTGGATGGCGGCAACCAGCCCTTTGTTGAGCGCCGGTCCACCATCGAAATAAACCCGATCCTCGATGCCGACCCGCTTGGCCAGGCGCACCGTGCGCTTGGCGATGGAATAGTGGATGCCGGCGACGATCTCGGCCTTGCCGTGGCCGTTGGCGAGCAGGCCGATGATCTCGGATTCGGCGAAGACGGTGCAGGTACTGTTGATCGACAGCGGCGCGCCGCTGCCGGTGAAGTGGATGTCGCCGAGGTCTTCCAGGTCGAGGTCGAGGTTGCGCGCGGCGACGTCGAGGAAGCGGCCGGTGCCGGCGGCGCACTTGTCGTTCATCACGAAGTTGCTGACGTTGCCGCTGTCGTCGATCTGGATCGCCTTCGAATCCTGGCCGCCGATGTTGATGATGGTGCGCACGCCGCCGTAGGCCTTGCCGGTCTCGTGGGCGCCGATGGCGTTGGCGGTGATCTCGGAAATCGAATCGTCGGCTTCCTTGAACAGCTTGCGGCCGTAGCCGGTGGCGATCAGATATTTCAGTTGCGCCCGGTCCACCCCCGACTTTTCCAATAAAACGCGCAGCGCTTCCTTGGCGTTCTTGTGGAAGAGGCTGCCGGAGTCGGTGACGTGGATGCCGACAATCTCGCCGCCCGCGTTGATCAGTACGGTCTTGATGGCGGTGGAGCCGATGTCGATGCCTGCGAAGTAGGTCATGCGCGAGCCTGTCTTTTACGGGTCTTGATGGATTCGAGGAAGGCCTCGACGCGGGTCGACAGCTGGCCCATGTCGTCCGGGCTGTAGTCGGTTTCGATGTAGAGCATCGGGATGCCGGCCTTGTTCAGCGCCTCGGCGACGCTGCGCTGCTCCATCTCGTACACCTGGCAGCCGGCGAAGGACTGGTAGACGACGCCGTCGGCGTTGAAGGTGGAGACAAGGTCGAGCAGGCGCCGGATGCGGTCGTCGTTGCGGGTGAAGATCGGACAGGTGCAGGGCTTCAGGTACTTGTCGGCGATGCTCTCGATCATGTGGCTGACCAGCCATTCGTCGACCGCCGTCATGTCGTAGAGCATGCGATTGGCCGAGCAGGTCTCGTCGGCGACGACGACGCCGCCCGCCTCTTCGATCAGCAGCGGCAGCTTGACGTTGGGAAAGATCGGCGGCGAGCCGGTGAACACGATGCGCGGCGCCTTCTTCTGCACGGCGCTGAACGCTTCGGCCTCGCGCTGCGCCAGTTCGGCGTTGAGCGCTTCGACGGCGGCGCTCCAGCGCTCGATGTCGTCGAAGAAATAGGCGTTGGTGACGAGAAAGACGTCCTTGCCGAGGATCAGCGACGGCGCCTTGCGGCGGAAGTTGTGCAGGGTGCGGAAGGCGGCCTGGGCGCGCGAAGTCTTGGCCATCGCCTCACGCAGGCGCTGCCGGGTCAGCTTCTTGCCGGTGACTTTCTGCAGCCTTGCCGCCAGTTGCTTGACCACCCGCCGCCAGTATTCGCGCGCCGCCTCGTTGTCCTTGGCGCTCGGCAGGTCCATGTCGTAGACCTCGTAGCCCATGCCTTCCATCATCTGGGCGGCTTTCTTCTTCTGGTCGCAGGTCGTCGGATTGACGATCAGCGCCAGCTTGCCGACGTCGGGCACGGCCTTTTCCGAATGCAGGCGGCCGAGCGTTGCCTTGACCAGCGAGCAGGACTTGGCCGGCATGAAGTCGGCGCCGACCTGGTCGTAATGGTAGGCACCGTTGCACAGGCGGACCGGCGTCGCGCCGACGGCGTAGATCAGCTCTTCCGGCACCTGGATGCAGGTGGTGCCGATGCCCGGCCCGTCGCGGTCGAGCGGCGCACCTTCGATGAAGGCGTGGCGGAAGAGGTCGTAGAAGTAAGTCATCGCCGCCGGGTTGTCGATGAAATCGTCGACGATGTGGTTGAGCATGACCTCGGCTTCGCGCGCCTGGCGGCTCTGGTTGAATGCCGGCTTGAGCGGCACTTCGCGGATTTCACTCACTTGCGGATTCCCTTGTTCATGCGCTTGATGAAGCCTTCCTCGGTCGATTCGAAGAAGGTGATGTTGGCGAAATCGACCTTCAGCGCGCCCTTTTCCGGGCAGGCGGCAACGCACTTCAAACACAGCGTGCAGTCGTCGGTCATGATTTCCTTGCGTTCGACGTCGTCGGCGATCTCGCGGATTTCCATGTCGCAGGCGGTGTAGCAGTCGCCGCAACGGGTGCATTTGCTGCCGTCCTTGCGCAGACGCAGCAGCGCCGGCTTGGAAAGCAGGTAATGCAGCGCGCTCATCGGGCAGAAGAAGCAGAAGAAGCGCTTCTTGACGAAGGCGCCGACGATGAACAGGCCGGTGATGCCCATGCCCAGCGCGGTGAGGACGATCTTGCCGGGGCTGGAGAAGTCGATCGTCCATTGCGAGAAGTCGCCGACGAACAGCGGCAGCACCATCCGCCCCGGGCAGATCTGGCAGAACGGCGCGCCGACCTCGTGCGACCACAGGCCGCCGCCGATGCCGAGCGGAATCAGCAACATCAAGGCGAGCAGCACGTACTTGATCCAGGTCAGCCGGCGGAACTGTTCGTGCGTATAGCCCGACTGGCGGATGCCGAGCTTCTGGCGCAGGCTGGTCAGCCAGTCCTGCAAGGTGCCGAGCGGGCAGACGAAGCCGCACCAGCCCTTGTTGAGGACGATGAACCACAGCGCAAAGATGGCGAAACCGGTGAGCACGGCGATTCCCGCGTAACCGAACAACTGACCCCAGGGGCGCGCCAGCTGGTGCTGCAGCGGCAGCAGGTAGCAGACGCCGGCGCGACCGTCGCGGATGTAGCCGCAGCCGAACATCGGCAGGTTGTTGCCGAGGTTGATTGCCAGGTAGCCGCCATAGACGAAGAGGAGGAAGGCGGCGAGCTGGAACCAGAAACGGAAACGCTTCAGGTCGACGTTGTTGACCGCGGCGCGCAACTTACTCATCGAAGCTCACCTCGCGGTAGGGCCGCACCCGGCGCCGGCGGTAGAGGTAGATCGCCGTACCCGAGAAGAGCAGCGCGACGACGGCAATGCCCAGCCCCCAGGCGTAGGACTCGTAATCCTCGATCGCCGGATAGTAGGCACCGGCCAGCGTCGTCGTGTAGCGCACGTCGCGGTAGGGCGTGCCCTGCCATTCGCCGGCCTGATCGAGCGGGAAGCTGGCGCTGACCACGAAGGTCTCGCGGTGACGGCGGTCGAACTCGCGCCACTCGGGGAAATAATCGCGGATGACGACGAAGCTGGCACGGCCGTCCTCGTCGGACTGCACGCTGTTGCTCCAGCCCTGGCCGCTGGTGAAGGTGACGCGGGCGTTCTGCACCGGTTTGCCGTCGCGCAGCACCTGGAAGGCGAGCACGTCGCCGTAGTTGATGCGGGTAAACAGCCCTTCCTTTTCCTTGCGCTCGCGGACGATCTCGACCGGCACGCGGGCGTCGGTGCGCGGCACCATCAGTTGGTCCTCGCCTTCGACCTTCGCATGCCCGGCCGAACGCATCACCTCGGCCTTGGCAACGGTCACCGCGAGCGTTTCGCGGTCAACCGCGCGGCGCACGAAATAGGCGTTGTAGACGCCCGGCTCGGGCATCGGGAAGGTTACGTTGTAGGGACCGCCATGCGCTTCGACGTCGATGGATGAGGCCTGCTGCTGTGCATCGAGCAGCAATACCGGTTCGCTCGCCGGCACGCTGCCCGCCGTCTGCGGGTTGCTGCCGCTGCGCAGCCACAGGCGCTTGTTCGGGATACGGCCGGGCGCGCCGCCCATGCCCATGTCGTCCATGCCGCCCGCGCCTCCCATAGCCGCCATCGGATTGCCGCCACGGGCGCCACCGGGTCGCCCGCCGCCGTCGCGGCGCGGCGCCTGGTCGCTCAACCAGAGCACGCCGTCGCCGCCGCCGCGCATGCCGCGCGGCCGGCCCGAGGCGGCGGCGGCCGGCGCCGGCGGTGCGGCCATCGCCATCATGTGCCCGGCATGCGGATCGACCGCCTGGGCGCGAGCGGCCGGTGCCTCGCCGGCTGCCGGCTTGCCTGGGCGAGCATCAGCCGCCGGCGGCGCCTTTTCGGCCGCTGGCGCGGCGGCTTCCGCAGCCACCGGCGTCGCCACCTCGGCCTGGCGCCGCTCGGCCGCCCGCGCCCGCCAGAAGGCCCGTTTTTCTTCGTCGGAAGCATCGGCCGGCGGCCGCGGCCCGGCGTAATCGCCGCGACTGACGCCGGGCGGCGGCCCGGGCCGCTCGCCGGCATCCTGGGCGAGGAGCGGCGTCAGACTGTTCCAGCAGAGAACGGCGAGCAGGAGGGGAATCGATTTGCGCATGGGGCAGTCGCTCAGAACTGGTAGGAAAGGCCAACCCGGACCAGACGCGGCGTGTAGCCGTCGGTAAAGGACTCGCGCACCGCTGCGTCGGTCGAACCGACCCGTTCCGCGTACTTGGTGTCCATCAGGTTGAGTACATGCAGCCAGGCGCTCCACGCCTTGGCGTGGTAGCTGGCGCGCAGGTTGTAGAGATCCGGACGGCTGTAACGGTCGGTATTGGCCTGGTTGGTGTAGTAGCTGTCGATGTAGTCGCCTTCCAGTTCGACCCGCCAGCCTGCGGCCGGCTTGACCACGAAGCGCAGGTTGTAGTGGTTGCGCGGCGTGTAGTAGCGGCGGGTCCCGGAGTAATCGCTACTCGAAGTGACGTAATCCAGATAGCGATAGCGGGCATAGGTGTGCGTCAGGCCGATTTCCAGGTACTTGTTGACGTCGTATTCCAGCGAGGTCTCGAAGCCGTGCGCCGTCGCCTTGGCGGCGTTGACGTTGCGCGTGCGGCAGTAGTCGACACCCTTGATGCAGGCCTGGGAGACGATCAGGTCCTTGAAATCGGTTTCGTAGTAACCGGTGTCGTAGCGCAGGCCGAAATCGAACTCGCCGCGGATGCCGATTTCGCGCGTCAGCGATTCTTCCGGCTTGAGGTCCATGTTGGTCGGCACGTAGCGCGAATTCCAGGCGGCCAGCGGCGTCGCCGGGGTCGGCGTACCGCTGCCGAGCAGCGTGCTGACGCCGGGGCCGAGGAAGCCTTCGGCGATGTTGGCCCAGATGCGCGTCTTCGGCGACAACTCGTAAAGGGCGCCGAACTTGCGCACCGTCTTCTTGTACTCGGCGCTGCCGTCCTTGTTGTCGTTGAGCTGGTCGTTGATCCGGTACTCGATGTTGTCGCGGCGCACGCCGAAGGTCAGGCGCAATGGATCGAGCGGCGAGAACTCGACCTGCAGGAATGGCGATTTGTTGCTTTCGTAGGTTTTCGAATCGCTGGTCACGGCGCCACGAACGAAGCTGAAGCTGTTCGGTGCCAGATCGGCGAACTTCTTGCTCCGGCTCGCGGTATCGAGATAGTCGAAACCGCCGGTAATCGAGGTCTTGGCGAAGCGGAAATTGTGCTTGTAGATGAGCTGGAAATTGCTCTCCACCGAATCGGTATCGCCCAGCGACGCGCCGCCGGAACCGAAGCCCGACGTGCGCGAGGTCTGATCGGTATAGCGCCGCTGGCCGTACAGGTTGAGTTCGCCCGTCTCGCCGAACAGTTTGCGGTAGTGCAGCGACGGCGTCGTATATTTGACGTCGGTCCGGTAGAAGGTGCCAGGCTCGGCCTGTTGCCAGTCGTCATGGAACTGCGCTTCGTCGAGCGTGCCCGGGCTCTGGTAGTCGTCGTCGATGTGTTCGAGGCGGAAAGCCAGCCGGGAACTGCTGTCCGGCCGCCAGACCCACTTCGTGCTCAGCGAGGTCTTCTGTTCTTCGCTGTGGTCGCGCCAGCCGTCCTTGTCCAGGTAATTGACGTTGAAGAAGTAGCCGATGTCGTCGTTCAGCCGGCCGCCGCCGGTCAGCCCGCTGCGGTAGCCGCCGTCCTCGAAGGCTTCGCCGGTCACCTTGTATTCGCGCTTGGCCGGGGGATCGCGGGTGATCACGTTGATCGTGCCGCCGATCGCGTTGCTGCCGCTCAGTACAGAGCCCGGCCCACGGATGAACTCGATGCGCTCGATATCGCCGGCATTGACCTGGTCGACGAAACCGTAGGTACCGGTGTTGCGGGCACGCATGCCGTCGATGCGATTCTCGGTGTAGTTTTTGCCGCCGTCGGTGAAGCGCAGGTTGCGGCTCATGCTGATGCCGGGCACGCGCGGCAGCAGTTCGTGCAGCGAATCGACGAAATGCACCGCTTCGATTTCCTCGCGCTCGAGCACGCTGCCGGCCATCGGCGTGAATTCGTTAAGGCGGCCCAGTTCGGTACGCGCCTGGACCTCGGCGGCTTCAAGATCGGCGGTGGTCTTGACCGGGGTCAGGACCTTTTCCGTGTCGTCGGCTTGGACGACCGGTGTGACGATCAGCGTCGCCACGGCGACGGCTATCAGGCTGCGCCCGAATTTCATTGCATACCCCCTGTTGTATTGTTGGTGTGAATCAGTCCGTCTCGCCCTTGGGTTGGGTGACGAAGGCGATCTTGACGATGCCGTTGCGCTGCGCCGCCGCCATCACGTCGGCGACGGCCTCGTAGCGCACCTGACGGTCGGCGCGCAGGTGCAGTTCGGGTTGCCGCGCGCTGGCTTCGGCGAAACGGGCATCGAGCATGGCGCGGTGGACCGCTTCGCCATTCCAGTAGGCAATCCCGTCGGCGTTGATCGCCAGCTGGATGACCTCGGGCTTCTCGTCGAGCTTGGTCGCGCTGACCCGCGGCAGGTCGATCGGAATCGCCTGGTGGAAAAGCGGCGCGGTGATGATGAAGATGACCAGCAGGACGAGCATGACGTCGACCAGCGGCGTGGTGTTGATGTCGGCCATCGGGGCGTTGCCGCCCTCGTTGAAGGAACCGAAGGACATCGCGCCCTCCTCAGGCTACCCGGGCCAGCGTGTAACGGGCCCCGGTGGTCAGGTAGGCGTGCAGGTCGTGGGCGAAGCCGTCGAGGTAGGCGGTGACCAACCGGTTGGCGCGGTTCAGCGCGTTGTAGGCAAGCACCGCGGGAATCGCCACGAAGAGGCCGGCAGCGGTCATGATCAGCGCTTCGCCGACCGGGCCGGCGACCTTGTCGAGCACCACCTGGGTGGCGCCGGACAGCCCGACCAATGCATGGTAGATGCCCCATACCGTGCCGAACAGACCGATGAAGGGCGCCGTCGAACCGACCGAGGCGAGCAGCGTCAGCCCCGATTCGTTGCGCGCCTGGGCGTGCACCATGTAGTTGCGCAGCGCCCGGGTCAGCGTCTCGCTGTTCGAGACGCCACCACCGATGCTGTGTCCCTTCTGCCGCTCATGCACTTCCATCACCTGCGCCGCCGTCTGCGCCATGCCGGCGAAGATGTCGCTCTTGTCCTGCTGGCGGATGGCGTCCACCCCGGCTGCCAGGTTGGGCGCGTCCCAGAACGCGTCGAAGGCCCGTTCGATGCTGCGGTTGACACGCAGCTGGGCAAAGAAGCGGTGGCCGATGATCGTCCAGCTAAGGACAGACAGAATCGCCAGCAGAATGGCGATCGCGTGGGTTACCCAATCGCCCTGATTCCAGAAATGCATGATCCCCATCGAGGACTCCTTTTCTTCAAGAAAGCTCAAATACGATTGGCACGACGACCCAGGCAGCAACCGCCTCGTCGCCCCGGCGGGCGGGAACGAAGCGCCAGCGGGCGACGGTTTCCAGCGCCGAATTGTCGAGACGCTCGAAGCCGCTGCTCTGCTTGAGCTGGACCTTGATCGCCTCGCCGCTGGCGCTGACATGGACGCGCAGATGCACCGTGCCGGTCTCGCCCAGACGGCGCGACGCGGCCGGATAGGGCGGCTTCGGGTTGGACAGGTAATCGGCGTCGAAACGGGCGGCAAGCAGGGCTGGGGCCGCCGGTGCCGGCGGCGCCTCAACCGGCGCCGGGCTAGCGACCGGTTGTTCGGCGACGACAAAGCTGCTGGTAGCGGCTGGCGCCGGGGCGGCGGCCAGCACGGGTTGCTCCACCGACTTGACGGTACGCCGGACGACCTTGGGCTGCGCCGGCGGCAAGGGCTGCGGTGGCGTCGGCACGGCCTCGCTGAGCAGGCGCACGGCGATCGGCCTGGCCGCCTCGACGATGCGCTCGCCTTGCGTCGCCCCGAAGGCGATCAACAACAACAGGATTCCGTGGACCAGGATGGCCGAGCCCACGCCGCCCGCGGACCGCATCCCGCCCGAAGCCCCCCGGCCTTGCGGGAAAAACAAAGACATTGGCAAACCCTCAGCAACACCCCTGATCGTTCGGCCTCTGGCGGGCCGATCCGGTCACTCGAAAAAATCACGCCGTGATGGCGCGACGCGGATTCTGGGGAAAGGAAGAGGACCGGAAAAGTGACAAATTGTCGCACCACGACATGCGACAAATTGACGCATTAATTTTTATAAACAGCAACTTATAATTCTAGGTTCGATTTTTTTCCGAATGCTCTCAAGCCATGAGCATCAACCGTCGGTGGCTTTGTATTCTGGGACGCTGACGCACCGGCGCACTTCGCGTAAAATCAACAAAATCTTCAAAATCCACCACCGTGTAGCGTTGCCTGAACTCGCCGCCAGACGCCCCTCGGTCGGCGGTGCAGAAGTGAGTTTTCCGCGGAGCCCTCGATGCCCCCCTGCCTCTTTCAACAATTCGAGCCCGTCACGCTGGCCCAGTGGCTTGACCGACTGCACGCCAGTCACCCCGGAACCCTGCTTTTTGCGCTGCTGCCGGAGGCCGAAGCAACGCGCGTCGGCGAACTGCAGGCCCTCTGCGCCGCTCGTTCCATTCCCCTGCTCGGCGCCGTGTTCCCGGCCCTGATCGATGGCGCAGCCTTCCGCAGCAACGGTGTTGCTCTCTTGCCACTCCCCGAAGCCACCGATCACTTTCTCGTTGGCGATCTGGCTGGTGACCCGGTTGCAGCCGCAAGAGATATTGCCAACGCCCTTGCGGCCGATTCCGCCGACGGCAACGGCGCCAAGGACCTGTTTCTGGTGTTCGACAGCATGCAACCCAACACCAGCAGCCTGCTCACCTATCTCTTCAGCGAACTCGGTCGCCGCTTCCGCTACAGCGGGGTCTGCGCCGGCAGCGAAACCTTTCAGCCGATCGCCTGCCTGTTCGACAACCAGCGCAGCCTGGGACACGGCGCCCTCGGCATCGTCCTGCCACCGACCCGCAAAATCTGCGTCGAACACGCTTATCCGGTCGCCAAATCGTTGATGCGGGCGACGTCCACCCAGGGCAACCGGATCGACCGGATCGACGGCAAACCGGCAATGGCGGTGTATCAGCAGGTCATCGCCGACGACTACGGCATCGCCCTGACGCACGACAATTTCTACGACTACGCCGTGCATTACCCGTTCGGGCTGGTCGGCTCGCTGGAAATCCTGGTTCGCATTCCCGTTGCTTTCAACGAGGACGGCTCCATCTTCTGTGTCGGCGAGGTGCCGCCCGATTCGATGCTGCGCCTGCTGCGCGCCCCGGCGCTCGAAAGCAGTGCCTGTATCGGTCGGCTGATCGCGGAGCTGGGCACGAACGCCAATCCCTTGTTGACCTTCTACTGTGCCGGCCGCCGCATGCATTTCGGCCCTGGCGCCAGCGAAGAGCTGGCCGAATTGCAGCGATCCGCCGGTACGGCACTGCAACTCGGCGCCCTGTCGCTCGGCGAGATCGCCACCGACAACGACCTCGGCATCCCGGAATTTCATAACGCCGCCCTCGTCTGCCTGCGCTGACGCCGGCGCCTGCGCACAACTGCGTATTGGCGGGTGGCGCCTGCCGGGCGACAATGCGTCCATGAATCGCGCATCGTCTTCGCTGCAGCTCGCCCGCCTGCTGCAACTGGCCAGCCCGGCATTGCCGGTCGGCGCCTACACCTATTCGCAGGGACTCGAATGGGCGGTCGAATCCGGCATCGTCAGCGACGAAGCCAGTGCCGGTGCCTGGATTTCCGACCTGCTCGCGCACGGCATCGGCCGCTACGAGGCGCCGCTGGTAGCGGCCCTGATCAAGGCCTGGACAAACGATGACACCGACGAAGTGCGGCGCCTCGACGGCGACTTCCTGGCCAGCCGCGAGACCGCCGAGCTGCGCGCCGAAACGGCGCAGATGGGCTTTTCGCTGCGCCGCCTGCTGCGCGACCTGCGCGACGAATCGCTGGCCGGCGTTGGCGCCGTCGTCGAAGCGCAGCCCGAAGTCGCCTTCCCCACCGTCTGGGCCGGCATCGCCGCCGCCTGGAAGCTGGCCCCGGCGGCGGCGCTGACCGCCTACCTTTGGGCCTGGGCGGAAAACCAGGTGATGGCCGCGCTGAAGGCGGTACCGCTCGGCCAGGCCGCCGGCCAGCGCCTGCTCGCCGATCTCGGTGCCCGGCTGCCGGCGATCGCCGAGGCAGCACTGACGCTGCCCGAAGCCGCCTGGTCGAACTTCACGCCGGCCTTCGCGATCGCCTGCGCGCGTCACGAAACCCAGTATTCCCGTCTCTTCAGATCCTAGGAAAAACATGAGCAAACAAGCCCTCAGAGTCGGTATCGGCGGCCCCGTCGGTTCCGGCAAGACCGCCCTGACCCTGGCGCTGTGCCAGGCTCTGCGCGAGCAGATCGACATGGCCGTGGTCACCAACGACATCTACACCGCCGAGGACGCCAAGTTCCTGGTCAATCACTCGGCGCTGGCGCCGGAACGCATCATCGGCGTCGAAACCGGCGGCTGCCCGCACACCGCCATCCGCGAAGACGCCTCGATCAACCTCGAAGCGGTCGACCGCCTGCAACGCGCCTTTCCCGGCGTCGAACTGATCCTCGTCGAATCCGGCGGCGACAACCTGGCGGCGACCTTCTCGCCGGAACTCTCCGACCTCACCATCTACGTCATCGACGTCGCCGCCGGCGAGAAAATTCCGCGCAAGGGCGGCCCCGGCATCACCAAGTCCGACCTGCTGGTGATCAACAAGATCGATCTGGCGCCGCTGGTCGGTGCCTCGCTCGAAGTCATGGCGCAGGATGCGAAGGCGCAGCGCGGCGAGCGCCCCTTCGTCTTCAGCAACCTGAAGACCGGCGAGGGACTGGCGACGATCATCGCCTTCATCCGCGAGCGCGGCATGCTCTGAGCCTTTTTCGCAGCGCACCAAAAGCGGCCAAAATCGCCCCCGATCCGCACCATAGTGACTCGTCAAGACCATTGTTGGACAATGGATTTGACGGCAAGCCGCTGATTCTTCAGGACCCATGCTGCAGCGCCGCAACCGGCACGATTCTCGCTAATCTCCAGTTACCCCGACCCCAACGGGACAGCCAGACCAGAACAGGAGAACAGCGCATGGACAAGACGATGGAAACCGCGCAGCGACTCGCCCGCTTCAAGCTGCAGGTCAAGCGCACGCTGGGCCAGACCGTCGACCTCGAACGCCTGACCCGCGACGCCGGCTATGCCCGGCAGCGGCTGGCCGAAATCGAGGAAGCGGCCGAGGACGAGGAACTCCTGGTCCAGCTCCTGCAGTTGCGCGACCTGCTGCTGCCGGCAGCCAGCGTGCCGAGCGCAGCCCCAGCGACCCCGGCTACCGCCGCCGAGCCGGCAACGCCGCGCACGGCGCCGCTGCGCAACTACCTGCAGGGCGCCCGCGCCTGGTAGGCCGGCGGCACGCCCGGCGGCGGGTATAATCCGGCCTTCGTCAAAGCCATCCCCGTACCGCCATGCGTCTTTCCCGGCCCCTTACCGTCGCCCTGCTTTCCGCCCTTCTCCTCGCCGCCTGCGGCGAAGCCGAGGACACCCGCCCCGGCCAGCCGGTCAAGACCCGGCAGACCGCGTTCAAGGAGATCATCAAGGTCTTCGAGCCGATGGGCGTGATGCTGCGGGAAAAGCGCTACGAGGAAGAGAAGTTCCTGCGCCTGGCGAGCGCGCTGCACGAGAAGCGCGACGGCCCCTGGGCGCATTTCGGCCCCGACACCAATTACCCGCCGACCAAGGCGACGCCGCTGGTCTGGCAGGAGCCGGAGCGCTTCGCACGCGAGCGCGACAGCTTCCTGAAGGCCACCGACGAACTGCTGGCTGCCGCGCGAAGCAAGGATCAGGCGCGCATCCAGGCCGCCTACGACGCGGTGCACGCCAGTTGCCAGGATTGCCACAAGCCGTTCAAGACGCGCTGACACCATGCTGCGCCTGACCGAACTCAAGCTGCCGCTCGACCATCCGCCGGCAGCGCTGCGCCCGGCGCTGTGCGCCCGCCTGGGGATCAGCGACGACGAGCTGGTCGATTTCCGCATCGTCAAGCGCAGCCACGACGCACGCAAGAAGTCGGCGATCGTCCTCATCTACCAGATCGATGTCGAACTGCGCGACGAGGCCGCCGTCGCCGCCCGTCTGGCTGATGACCGCCACGTCGTGCCGGCGCCGGACATGGATTACCACTTCGTCGCCCACGCCCCGGAGGGACTGAGCGAGCGCCCGGTGATCATCGGCATGGGCCCCTGCGGCCTGATGGCCGGGCTGGTACTGGCGCAGATGGGCTTCCGGCCGATCATCCTCGAACGCGGCAAGGCGGTGCGCGAGCGCACCAAGGACACCTGGGGGCTGTGGCGCAAGCACCAGCTCGACCCGGAATCCAACGTCCAGTTCGGCGAGGGCGGCGCCGGTACTTTCTCCGACGGCAAGCTGTACAGCCAGATCAAGGACCCGCGCTTCCTTGGCCGCAAGGTGATGACCGAATTCGTCAAGGCCGGCGCGCCGGAGGAAATCCTCTACCTGAGCAAGCCGCACATCGGCACCTTCCGCCTGGTCAAGATGGTCGAGAACATGCGCGCGACGATCCGCGAGCTGGGCGGCGAGATCCGCTTCGGCGCCCGCGTCGAGCGCCTGCTGACCGAGAACCGCCAGGTCACCGGCGTCGAACTGGCCGGCGGCGAACGCATCGCCAGCCGCCACGTCGTGCTGGCGATCGGCCACAGCGCCCGCGACACCTTCGAGATGCTGCACGCCGAGGGCGTCTATGTCGAAGCCAAGCCCTTCGCCATCGGTTTCCGCATCGAGCATCCGCAGACCTTGATCGACCATGCCCGTTTCGGCCCCAACGCCGGCAACGAACTGCTCGGCGCCGCCGACTACAAGCTGGTGCATCACTGCGCCAACGGCCGCGCCGCCTACAGCTTCTGCATGTGCCCGGGCGGCCAGGTGGTCGCCGCGACATCGGAACCGGGGCACGTCGTCACCAACGGCATGAGCCAGTATTCGCGCGCCGAACGCAACGCCAACTCGGCGCTGGTGGTCAATGTCGAACCCGAGGATTTCCCCGGCGATTACCGGCAGAACCCGCTGGCCGGCATCGATTTCCAGCGCCACTGGGAAAGCCAGGCCTTCATCGCCGGCGGCAGCAGCTACGACGCGCCGGCGCAGCGGGTCGGCGATTTCCTCGCCGGCCGCCCGTCGACCGCACTGGGCAGCGTCGAACCGTCGTACCAGCCGGGCGTGCACCTGACCGACCTCGCGCAATGCGCGCCGGCTTTCGTGATCGACGCGCTGCGCGAGGCGATTCCCGCCTTCGACCGGCAGATCAAGGGCTTCGCGATGGCCGATGCGCTGCTCACCGGGGTCGAGACACGCACCTCGTCGCCGATCCGCATCAAGCGCGGCGACGACTACCAGAGCATCAACACGCGCGGCCTCTACCCGGCCGGCGAAGGCGCCGGCTACGCCGGCGGCATCCTGTCGGCGGGGGTGGACGGGATCAAGGTGGCGGAAGCCCTAGCGCTGGCCATGCTCAAGCGCTGACCGGCGCTTGACGGCGGCGGCCGGACACCGCAATCTGGCCACCAGAAAACCGTAGGGGCAGTTATGGAAGGAATCAATCTGGCGGCGATGCTCGGTGGCGTCGGCCTTTTCCTGCTCGGCATGACGATGATGACCGACGGCCTCAAGCTGGCGGTCGGCCCCTCGCTCTCCGGCCTGCTCCACCGGTGGACGGCGACCCGCCTGCGCGGCCTGCTGTTCGGCATCGTGGCGACGGCGCTGGTGCAGTCGTCGAGCGCCATCACGGTGGCGGCGATCGGCTTCGTCAATGCCGGCCTGTTGCCGCTCGGCCAGTCGCTGTGGGTCTTCTTCGGCGCCAACGTCGGCACCACCTTCACCGGTTGGCTGGTCGCCGTGATCGGCTTCAAGCTCAAGCTGGAAGCGGCGGCGCTGCCGCTGATCGGCATCGGCGTCCTGCTCCGCCTGTCCGGCCAGGAAACGCGGCGCGGCGCGATTGGCAATGCACTGGCCGGCTTCGGCGTCCTCTTCCTTGGCATCGGCTTCCTGCAACAGGCTTTCGCTAGCGGCGGCAACGCCATCGATCTCAGCCAGTTGTCCGGTCACGGTCTCTGGTCGATCCTCGCCTTCGTCCTCGCCGGTGCCGTGCTGACGGCGATGATGCAGGCCTCGGCCGCCACCCTGGCCATCGTCCTGACTTTAGCCGAAGCCGGCGTCCTGCCACTGAGCGAAGCTGCCGGCGCGGTCATCGGTGCCAACATCGGCACCACTGCAACCGCCCTGCTGGCCTCCATCGGCGCCACCCCGAACGCCCGCCGGGCGGCGCTGGCGCATGTGCTGTTCAACCTGCTGACCGGTCTCGTCGCGCTGCTTGCTCTGCCGCTCTTGCTGTCGCTGATCGCCCGCCTGCGCGAACTGCTCGAACTGGGAACCCAGCCGGCCGTCACGCTGGCGCTCTTCCACAGCGTCTTCAACCTGCTCGGCGTCGTCCTGATGTGGCCGCTCACCGCCCGCCTCAGCCGTTTCCTGGAAACCCGCTTCCGGACGCGCGAGGAAGAGATCGGCCGCCCCCGCTACATCGACCGCAACGTCGGCGCGGTGCCGGCGCTGGCAGTCGATGCGCTGCATCGCGAAGTCTCGCGCCTGGGCAACATCGTCCTCGAACTGGCCCGCCAGCGCAGCACGCCGCTAGCCAGCGGCGATGCCCCGGACTGGCCGGCGCTCGACCCCTTCCCGGCGCTGGCACGCGCCATCGTCGATTTCGTCACCGAGGTCAATCGCCACCCGATGCCGGCCGATACGGCGCGCAACCTGGCGGCGCTGCTGCGCGTGCATCGCTATTACGACACCTGCCATGAACTGTGCGCGGAACTCGCCGACATCCATGCCCTGCCGCCGCAAATCGACGCCGCCTTGGTCGAGGAAATGCGCGCGCTCAGCGCGCAAGCACTGCACCTGCTGGTGCAGCTCGATCCGCAGCCGTCTGGCAAACCGCAACTCGGCGAAAACGCCCTGGCCGATTTCGAACTGGCTTACCACGCCCTCAAGGCCAGGCTGCTCGAAGCCGGCGCTGGCGGCCGCCTGTCGATCGACGCCATGGAACAACTGCTTGGCGGTTTCAGCGCGCTGCGCCGCCTGGTCGAGCAGGCGCACAAGGCGGCGAGCACCCTCGCCGGCTTCACCCCGCTGCCCGCCGAGGCGGCAGCGGACGCTAGCTGAGACTCAGGCGGCCTCGGCCATCGGCACCAGGAAGTCCTTGCTGATGCCGTCGCCGATCAGGTAGATGCGGTCCATGAAGTCGGTCAGCCACTCGTGCAGGCCGCCTTCCAGCAGATCGTCGATGCGGCCGTAGCGCAGTTGCGAGTAGAGCTGCCCGGCCTGCCGCGTCGTCTCCCCGGAATGGCTGTTGGCGACCAGTTCCAGGTTCTTGACCACGCCGCTCAGGCAAAAGCGCAAGGAGCGCGGCATGTCGCTGTTGAGGATGAGCAGTTCGGCAACCCGTTCCGGCGTGATGACGTCGCGGTAAACCTTGCGGTAGACCTCGAAGCCGGACACCGAGCGGAGCAAGGCGCCCCACTGGTAGAAGTCGGTCGCTTCCTCTTCCTCGCCGTGCGGGCGCAGCACGTGGTATTTGACGTCGAGGATGCGCGCCGTGTTGTCGGCGCGCTCGAGCAAGGTGCCGAGACGGATGAAGTGGAAAGCCTCGTCCTGCAACAAGGTGCCCAGCGTCGTCCCGCGCGACAGCGAGGAACGCATCTTGACCCACTCGCAGTAGTCGCCGATGCCGGCATTGACGATCTGCTCGAAGCTCTTTTCGCGGGCTTCCAGCCAGGTCGAGTTCATCGTTTCCCACATCTCGGTGGTCAGCGTGCCGCGTACGGCGTGGGCGTTCTCGCGTGCCAGGCGCAGGCAGCTATGGATCGACGAGAAATTGTCGGGATCGCTGACCATGAAGCGCAGCACGTTTTCGCCATTGACCGTCGAATACTTGGCGGCATAGGTTTCTTCCAGGCTGTTCAGGGCAATGATCCCGGCCCAGCTCTGGTTGGCCGCCTCTTCGGATTGCGGCACCAGCGACATCTGCCAGGTGACGTCGAGCAGGCGGGCGAGATTCTCGGCGCGCTCGATGTAGCGCGACATCCAGAACAGGTGATCGGCAGTGCGGCTCAGCATGATTCATCCTCCAGAACCCAGGTATCCTTGGTGCCGCCGCCTTGCGACGAATTGACGACGAGCGAGCCCTTGGTCAGCGCGACCCGGGTCAGGCCGCCGGGCACCATGTTCACGCACTTGCCCGAGGACAGCACGAAGGGCCGCAAATCGAGGTGGCGCGGCGCGATGCCTTCCTCGACGAAGGTCGGGCAGTTGGACAGCGCCAGCGTCGGCTGGGCGATGTAGCCGTCCGGCTTGGCCAGCAGTAGCTGGCGGAACTTCTCGATCTGCTCCTTGGTCGAGGCCGGGCCGACCAGCATGCCGTAGCCGCCGGCGCCATGCACTTCCTTGACCACCAGTTCGGCCAGGTGGTCGAGCACGTAGGCGAGATCGTCCTTCTTGCGGCACATGTAGGTCGGCACGTTGTTCAACCTCGGCTCCTCGCCGAGGTAGAAGCGGATCATCTCCGGCACGTAGGGGTAGATCGACTTGTCGTCGGCGACGCCGGTGCCGATCGCGTTCGACAGGGTGACGTTGCCGGCCTGGTAGGCCTTCAGGATGCCGGGCACACCGAGCGCCGAATCGGCACGGAAGGCGAGCGGGTCCATGAAGTCGTCGTCGATTCGCCGGTAGATCACATCGACGCGCTGCGGCCCCTGCGTCGTGCGCATGTACACCGTGTCGTTCTTGACGAAGAGGTCGCGCCCCTCGACCAGCTCGACGCCCATCTGCTGGGCCAGGAAGCTGTGTTCGAAATAGGCGCTGTTGTAGGCGCCCGGCGTCAGCACCACCACCGTCGGGTCGGCGATGCCCTGCGGCGCGACGGCGCGCAGTTTTTCCAGCAGCATGTCCGGGTAATGCTGGACCGGCGCCACCTTGTGCCGGGCGAAGAGTTCGGGGAAGAGCCGCATCATCATCTTGCGGTCCTCGAGCATGTAGGAGACGCCGGAAGGAACCCGCAGATTGTCTTCGAGCACGTAGAACTCGCCAGCCCCGGCGCGCACCACGTCGACGCCGGCGATGTGCGCGTAGATGCCGGCAGGCACATCGACGCCCTGCATCACGGCGCGGTACTGCGCGTTGTTCAGCACCTGCTCAGCCGGAATCTTGCCCGCCTTGAGGATCTCCTGGTCGTGGTAGATATCCCACAGGAACATGTTGAGCGCCCGCACCCGCTGGCGCATCCCACGTTCCAGCGCCTTCCATTCCTGAGCGGGGATGATGCGCGGAATGATGTCGAAGGGAATCAGACGTTCCTTGCCGGCTTCCTCGCCATAGACGGCGAAGGTGATGCCGACGCGGTGAAAGGCCAGGTCGGCTTCGGCCCGCTTGCGCTCGATGCGCTCCGGCGGCGTCTCGCGCAGCCAGTTTTCGTATCCCTTGTAGTGCTCCCGGACGCCGCCGTTGGCGTCATACATCTCGTTATAGAAGTTCATGTTGGACTCGTCACTGAGGATGCTCTCGAAGATCTTTCAGCAGAATCCATGCCACGCCCCAAAATGGCATCGAATCAGTGAGTTGGCAAAACCCTACGCAAACCACCGCCCCAATCTGGTGCTGCACCAATTCAAGCTGGTGCAAAAAAAATCGCCGGCGGCTGCCGGCGATTTTCAAGGCTGGAACATATTTGCGTCAGGCGCGTTCGAGAATGACCGCAATCCCCTGGCCGCCGCCGATACACATGGTGACCAGCGCGTACTTGCCGCCGATGCGTTCCAGTTCGTACAGCGCCTTGGTAGCGATGAAGGCACCGGAACAACCAACCGGGTGGCCGAGGGCGATGGCACCGCCGTTCGGGTTGGTCTTGACCGGATCGAGGCCGAGCACCTTGGACACCGACAGGGCCTGCGCGGCAAAGGCTTCGTTGGATTCGATGACGTCCATCTGGTCGAGCGTCAGGCCAGCCTTCTTCAGCGCCAGCTTGGTCGCCGGGATCGGGCCTTCGCCCATCACGTCGTTCGGCACACCGGCAACGGCGTAACCGGCGATGCGGGCACGCGCCTTGTAGCCAGCCTTGGCGGCGACGTCGGCGGCGGCGAGCACGAAGAAGGCGGCGCCGTCATTGATGCCGGAAGCGTTACCGGCGGTAACCGTACCGTCCTTCTTGAACGCCGGCTTCATCTTGGCCAGGCTTTCCATCGTCGTGCCGCGCTTCGGATGCTCGTCGGTATCGAAGACAACTTCGCCCTTGCGCGTCTGCTTGACGATGGGAACGATCTGCGACTTGAAGTAGCCGGCGTCGATGGCGGCGGCGGCACGACGCTGCGACTCGACGGCGAAGGCATCCTGCGCTTCACGGGTGATGCCATGCTTTTCCGCCAGGTTTTCGGCGGTAATGCCCATGTGGCCAACGCCGAACGGGTCGGTGAGGACGGCGACCATCGAATCGACCGCCTTGGTGTCACCCATGCGCGCGCCGGAACGCAGCGCCGGCAGCAGGTAAGCAGCCTTCGACATGACTTCGACGCCACCGCCGATACCGTAGTCGGCATCGTTCAGCATGATGTTCTGGGCGGTGGTGACGATGCCCTGCAGGCCGGAGGCGCACAGGCGGGAAACCTGCATGGCGACCGATTCCATCGGCAGGCCGGCCTGGATCGAGGCGACGCGCGAGGCGTAGGCATAACGGGAGTCGGTCGGCATCGTCGTGCCGACGGTGACGTAGTTGATCTGCTGCGGATCGACGCCGGAACGGGCGATCGCTTCCTTCATCACGATGCCGGCCAGTTCGCTGGTATCGAAATCGGCCAGGGAACCGCCGAAGGCGCCAATCGGGGAACGGACCGCGCTCAGGACAACAACTTCTCTGCTCATGTAGAACTCCTCTTAAAAATTATTTTCAGCCCGCCAGATTGGCCAGCCCCAACAAAAAGAGCAACAACACCCACAGCACCGTCGCCCGCCAGACCAGACCGACGGCGCTCTGCATGAAATCGACGTCGGCCGGTTCGCCGAGGCCGAGTTCGGCCCGATCGGAAACCTCGCCTTCGTCCACCACCGAACCGCCCAACTGAACGCCGAGCGCTCCTGCCCCACTCGCCAGCACGATGCCGAGATCGCGATCCGGCCACAGCGCCGGCTGCGTCCGCCAGCAATGCACGGCATCCTCGAAATCGCCGACGACGGCGAAGGCCGACGCCGTCGTCCGCAACGGCAACCAGTCGATCAGGGCGAAAGCCTGCCGGGCGAATGTTACGAACTCATTATGCGCCGCGCCGCCGAGCACTGTCCAACGCTCGCGCATGACCAGCGCCAGACGATAGAGCAGCGCGCCGCACGGCCCCGGCAGCAGCACGAACCAGAGCAGGACGGCAAAAACATGCCGGTGCGAGGCGGCCAGCGCGCCCTCGATCGACAAGCGCGCCACTTCGCGCGCGCTCAACCCTTGCGTCGGCCGGTCCTGCCATTCGCCGAGCAGTTGGCGCGCGCGCTCAAGATCGCCAAGGCGCAAGGCGAGCTGGATTTCGGTGTAATGGTGACTGAACTGCCGAAAGCCCATGGTCAGGTAGAGCACACCAACATTGAGCAGCCAGGCAAGCGCCGGACTCACCGCGTAGCAAGCGTAGTAGAACCCGGCCAGCAGCACGACCGGCAGGGCAACCGCGACCAGCCAGGCGCCGATCCCGTGGTGGTGGGCGCCGGCATTGAAGCGCGATTCGATGAAATCGGCCCAGGCCTCGAGTGGCGTCGCGACGATGCGCCGGTAGTCCAGCGGTTTGAACTGCTCGATCAGGAAAACGGCGATCAGCGAAAGGAGGCTCATGGGGCAAGGCGGCAATCAACTGCCATGTTTCTTCGTATCGGAGTCAAGATACCACAAGCCTTTCGCTCAGCGAACGGATCATGCCGGCGGTTGCCCCCCAGATGAAATGTCCGGCATAGGGCATGGCATAAAAATGGCGCAGCGCGCCGCGCAGATGGACCGAATGCCGCTGGTGGTTGGACTGGTCGAGCAGGAAGGTGAGCGGCACCTCGAAAATCTCGGCCACCTCGAAAGGATCGGGCGTCAGGTCGAAAGGCGGGGTCACCGCGGCGACCACCGGCACGACGCAAAACCCGGTGCCGGTACGGTACTCCGGCAGGTAGCCGAGGACTTCGACATGGCGCCGGGAAAGGCCAATTTCTTCCTCGGTTTCACGCAACGCGGTAGCCAGCGGCGAATCGTCGGCCGCCTCGACCCGCCCGCCGGGAAAGCTGACCTGGCCGGCGTGGTCGCGCAGATGGGCGGTACGCTGCGTGAGCAGCACGGTATGACCGGCGGCGCGCCGGATGATCGGGAACAGCACGGCGGCAGGCGTCAGGTTGGCGTTCGTCGCACCGTCCTCGACCACCACCTCGCCTGCCGGCGGATTGGTCAGCAAGCTGCGGCGCAGGCTTTCCAGGTCGATGCTCATGCGCCGGCCGAGTCCTCCTCGATTTCGGCGTGAACCGCCGACAGCGCATCCTGCAGGGTTTCCTCGCTCAGGCCATTGATGCTGGTGGCGACGACGTCGGCCGCCTCGACGGCGGCCACCGGCAAGCGCTTGCTATCGAGCGAAGCGATCAGCGCGGCGCTGGCGCCGACCACGCGCAACAGCGCCTGGCGTTCGCCCATCAGCATTTCCAGTTCCTCGCGCAGCAGCGCGATCTCGTTTGCCTGTTGTGGCATGGTCTCTCTCCTAATAGCGCTTTTTCAGCGTCATCGTACTGCCGTCGCGCTGCATTTCCATCCGGTTGAGAAAACTCATCCCGAGCAGGGCGATCGGCAGGTCATGTTGGTGGATCGCCGCGTCAACCTGGTGCAGCGTGACGCCGCCGACGCGCACGCTGTCCAGCTTGACCACGCTGATCATGGTCTGGCCGTTGGCGGTTTGCGAAAACCCCTTCTGGCCACGGTTGAAATCCAGCCCCATGCGCCGCGCATCGCTGGCGCCGAGGGAAATCATGCTCGCTCCGGTGTCGACCAGGAAACGCACGGAAGCGCCGTTGATCGTCCCAATGGTGACGAAATGCCCCTGGCCGTCGGCGGTCAGCACGATCTTCTCGCCGGCACCGTCGGAGGCCAGGCCAACCGCGTGCTGGCCGACGCGCAAGGGGCGCTTGCGGCCGCCGATCTCGATCACCGCCTGATCGCCCTGCACCGAAATCACCTTGATCCCGTCGACCGTGCTGCCGACCGGCACCGCCCGCGGCGGCGCGCCGTTGATCATGAGCAGCGCCTTGCTACCCATGACACCGGCCAGGCCAACCTCCTGCGCCAGAGCGACGGAGCTCAGACAGGCCAGGCATGCCAGCGTAGAATGCGGCATCCGGAAACGCTTTGCGAGTACAGCCATGAAACCCGTTGCCATCTTTCGTCACTCCCCCACCGAAGGTCCGGGCTATTTTGCCATATTCCTTGAGCGACAAGGGATTCCGTGGGAATTGATCGCCGTCGACGAAGGCGCGGCGGTGCCCGGGAGCGCCGAGGATTTCGCTGGCCTCTGTTTCATGGGCGGGCCGATGAGCGTCAATGATCCGCTGCCGTGGATCGATTCGATCTGCGCCCTGATCCGCGACGCCGTCGCGCGCGACATTCCGGTAATCGGCCATTGCCTGGGCGGCCAGTTGATCAGCAAGGCACTCGGCGGCCAGGTGACGAAGAACCCGGTCAAGGAAATCGGCTGGGGCGAGGCGCTGGCCGAGGACAATGAAATCGCCCGCCGCTGGCTGGGCGATTTCGCCGGCCGGGCGAACACCGTTTTCCAGTGGCACGGCGAGACCTTCAGCATTCCGCCCGGCGCCAGCCGGCTGTTCGCCAACGCCTACTGCGCCAACCAGATGTACGTGCTCGGCCCGCACCTGGGCATGCAGTGCCACGTCGAGATGACGCCGGAGATGATCGCCACCTGGGCCAGCCAGTGGGGCGACGAGGCACTGGCCGTCGGCGATCAGCCGAGCGTGCAGACGCCGGACGAGATGAACGGCCAGGTCGGCGCGCGCCTGCCGGCGATGCGCTCACTCTCCGACCAGCTTTACACCGCCTGGATCGCCAACCTGCGCCGGTAAACGCAAGCGGGCGGCCAAGGCCGCCCGGCGGGTCCGCTGCCGGCGGTCAATCGCGGTAGTTGCCGTCCTTGATCGGGAAGTCGGTGATCTTCGAGCGGACCAGCGCGATCGCCTCGCGCAACTCGTCGATCTTCTTGCCGGAAACGCGCACCGCGTCGCCCTGGATCGAGGCCTGCGCCTTGAGCTTGGCGTCCTTGATCAGCTTGACGATCTTCTTCGCCAGTTCGCTGTCGATGCCGTCGCGGATCTTCATTTCCTGCTTCGACTTGTTGCCGGAAACGCTCTGGATCTTCTGCACGTCGAGCCGCTTGACGCTGTCCTTTTCCTTCTTTTCCATGGCCGGGAAAAGCAGGTCCTTGATCTGGTCAAGCTGGAACTCGGAATCGCCCCACAGCGTGATCACTTTGTCCTTCTCGTTCAACTCGACCTTGGCCGAGGTGCCCTTGAAGTCGTAGCGGTTTTCGATCTGGCGCGATGCGACATCGACGGCATTCTTCAATGCCACCATGTCGGCTTCGGAGGTGAAGTCAAATGACGGCATGATGGCTCACCCAAAGTGGCAGACGTAGTGGTAAGGCTCGTCGCAGGCGATCTCGAAGCTGGAATTGCCCGGCACGTTGAAGGATTCGCCAGCGCCGTAGGTCTTCCACTCGCTCTCGCCCTTCAGCTTGACGCGGCAGGCACCGCCGACGCCTTCCATGATTTCCGGCGCGCCGGTGTTGAAGGTCAGGCTGGCCGGCAGGATCACGCCGACCGTCTTCTTCGTGCCATCGGCGAGGATGACGGTGTGGCTGACGCACTTGCCGTCGAAATAAACGTTGGCCTGCTTGACCACGGAAACGTTGTCGTATTGCGACATTTCAGATACCCCAGATTTTTTGAATCACGGACTTGGCGATGAAGCCGAGCATGCCGAAGGAGAGGACGAAGAAGAGGACGAAGGTCCCCGTCTTGCCGGCCTTCGACCGCCAGGCGATCTCGCCGATGATGAACAGCATGTAGAGGATGAAGGCACCGACTCCCCAGGTCGAGAAGAAGTCGGCGATCTGCTCCTCGTTGAAGCCGAATAAGGTGCCTTCCACCGATCAACCGCCCTTGCGCGCCTTCAGGTTGGCGGCGATGCGCATGCGCAGCGCGTTCAACTTGATGAAGCCGCCGGCATCCTTCTGGTCGTAGGCACCAGCGTCGTCCTCGAAGGTGGCGATGGTCGAGTCGAACAGCGAATCGGTCTTCGAATCGCGGCCGACGACGATCACGTTGCCCTTGTACAGCTTGACGCGGACGAAGCCGTTGACGTTCTGCTGGGTGTGGTCGATCAGGGTCTGCAGCGCGACGCGCTCCGGGCTCCACCAGTAGCCGTTGTACACCAGACTGGCGTAGCGCGGCATCAGATCGTCCTTGAGGTGGGCGACTTCGCGGTCGAGGGTGACCGACTCGATGGCGCGGTGGGCGCGCAGCATGATCGTGCCGCCCGGGGTTTCGTAGCAGCCGCGCGACTTCATGCCGACGTAGCGGTTCTCGACCAGGTCGAGGCGGCCGATGCCGTGCTTGCCGCCAAGCTGGTTGAGTTTGGTCAGCACCTGCGCCGGGCTCAGGCGCTCGCCGTTCAGGGCGACGATGTCGCCCTTCTCGTATTCGATGTCGAGGTATTCGGCCGCATCGGGCGCCGCTTCCGGCGACACCGTCCACCGCCACATGCTTTCCTCGGCTTCCGCCGCCGGGTCTTCCAGGTGACGGCCTTCGTAGGAGATGTGCAGCAGGTTGGCGTCCATCGAGTACGGTGAACCGCCCTGCTTGTGCTTCATTTCGACCGGGATGCCGTGCTGCTCGGCGTAGGCGAGCAGCTTTTCGCGCGACAGCAGGTCCCATTCGCGCCATGGGGCGATGACCTTGACGCCCGGCTTCAGCGCGTAGGCGCCGAGTTCGAAGCGAACCTGGTCGTTGCCCTTGCCGGTGGCGCCGTGCGAAATGGCGTCGGCACCGGTGGCATTGGCGATCTCGATCAGGCGCTTGGCGATCAGCGGACGGGCGATCGACGTGCCGAGCAGATATTCGCCTTCATAGACGGTGTTGCAGCGGAACATCGGGAAAACGAAGTCGCGCACGAATTCTTCGCGCAGGTCGTCGATGAAGATGTTTTCCGGCTTGATGCCGAACTTCAGCGCCTTGGCGCGCGCCGGCTCGAGCTCTTCGCCCTGGCCGAGGTCGGCGGTAAAAGTCACCACTTCGCATTGATAGGTGTCCTGCAGCCACTTGAGGATGACCGAGGTATCCAGACCGCCCGAATAGGCGAGAACCACTTTCTTGACGTCGCTCATTTGCTTTTCCAGTTTCGTTTTGACAATGCGCCGATCAGACCTTGAGACGGCCGAGCAGCAGGTATTCCATGAGGGCTTTCTGGACGTGCAGTCGGTTCTCGGCCTCGTCCCAGACCACCGACTGCGGGCCGTCAATGACGTCCGCCGTCACTTCCTCGCCGCGATGCGCCGGCAGGCAGTGCATGAACAGCGCCTTCGCATCAGCGACGCCCATCATCTCGGCGTCCACGCACCAGTCGGCGAAGGCCTTCATGCGCGCCTCGTTCTCGGCCTCGTAGCCCATCGACGTCCACACGTCGGTGGTGACCAGGTCGGCGCCGCGGCAGGCGTCCATCGGGTCGGCGAAGACCGCGTAGCGCGACGGGTCGACCCCGGCGATCAGCGCCGGATTCAATTCATAGCCGGGCGGCGTCGACACATGGACCTTGAAGTCGAGCACTTCGGCGGCCTGCAGCCAGGTGTTGCACATGTTGTTGGCGTCGCCGACCCAGGCCACCGTCTTGCCGCCGATGCAGCCGCGATGCTCGATGTAGGTGAAGATGTCGGCAAGGATCTGGCAGGGGTGGTATTCGTTGGTCAGGCCGTTGATCACCGGCACGCGCGAGTTGGCGGCGAAGCGTTCGATGATGTCCTGCTCGAAGGTGCGGATCATCACCAGGTCGCTCATGCGCGAGATCACCTGCGCCGCGTCCTCAACCGGCTCGCCGCGCCCGAGCTGGGAATCGCGGGTGTTCAGGTAGATCGCCGAGCCGCCGAGCTGCTGCACGCCGGCCTCGAAGGACAGACGGGTGCGCGTGCTCGCCTTCTCGAAGATCATCACCAGCGTGCGGTCGGTCAGCGGCCAGTACTTCTGGTAGGACTTGAACTGGTCCTTGATCCAGCGCGTGCGCTCGAAGACGTACTGGTGTTCTTCGCGGGTGAAATCCTTGAACTGCAGGAAATGCTTGATCGCCATCGTCTCACCCCGCCAGGAAGGCCTTGATCAACGGCAGCATGCGGGCCACCAGTTCGCGGGCATCGGCCTCGCTGAAGTTGAGCGGCGGCAGCAGGCGGATCACGGTGTCGCCGGTGACGTTGATCAGCAGGCCGGCCGCCAGCCCCTGGGCGACCAGGGCGCCGCACGGACGGTCGAGCTCGACGCCGATCATCAGGCCGTGGCCGCGGATATCGACGACGCCCGAAGTGCCGGCCAGGCCTTCGGCAAAGCCCTGGCGGATCAGCGCGCCGATGCGTTCGGCGTTGGCCAGCAGTCCTTCTTCCTCGATGCAGTCGAGGGTGGTCAGCGCCGCCGTGCAGGCGAGCGGGTTGCCGCCGAAGGTCGAGCCGTGGTTACCCGGCCCGAACAGTCCGGCAGCGCGGCCGCCGGCCATGCAGGCGCCGATCGGCACGCCGGAACCGAGGCCCTTGGCCAGCGTCGCGACGTCCGGCTGGACGCCGACCTGCTGGTAGCCGAACCACTTGCCGGTACGGCCCATGCCGCACTGCACTTCGTCGCAGATCATCAGCCACTCGTGGGCGTCGCAGATTTCGCGCACGCCGCGGTAGTAGGCCGCGTCGCGCAGATGGATGCCGCCCTCGCCCTGGATCACTTCCAGCATCACGCCGACGATGTTGCGGTTGTGCTCGGCGACCGCGCGGATGGCGTCGAGATCGCCGTAGGGAACGCGGACGAAGCCGGCGACCAGCGGCTCGAAGCCAACCTGCACCTTGTAGTTGCCGGTCGCCGACAGGGTCGCCATGGTCCGCCCGTGGAAGGACTTTTCCATGACGATGATGGTCGGCAACTCGATGCCCCTCTTGTGGCCGTAGAAACGCGCCAGCTTGATCGCCGCCTCGTTGGCTTCGCAACCGGAATTGCAGAAGAACACTTCCTGCATGCCGGACAGCGCGCACAGCCGGTCGGCCAGCTTGTCCTGACCGGTGACGCCGTAGAGGTTGGAAGTGTGGATCAGGCGTCCGGCCTGTTCGGCGATCGCCGCGACCAGCTTGGGATGGGCGTGGCCCAGGGTGTTGACGGCGATCCCGGAGAGCGCGTCCAGGTACTCGCGGCCCTCGGTATCGGTGACCCGGCTACCCTTGCCGTGACTGAAAGCCACCGGCAGGCGGGCGTAGGTATTCATGACATGCGACATGAGGCAGACCCCATAAAACGAAAACGGCGGCCATCGCCGCCGGAACGATTGCAACGCGGACCGGCGAAAATAACCGGAAAGAGTTGCAGAAAGCTGAATGTTAAGTGAAAAATAGCGCCTTGTATAGAACGGCCACACCATGCGAATCGCCATATTCAACCAGAAAGGCGGCGTCGGTAAAACGACCACCGCGCTCAACCTCGGGGCCGCCCTGCATCGTTCGGGAAACGCCCCACTCCTCATCGATCTCGATCCGCAAGGCCATCTTTCCAGTATTCACGGCAACATCCCGCTCGCCTCCGACAAGAGCCTGTTCGCTTTTTTCCAGGACCAGCAGCCGCTGCAGTCGCTCGAAGTGGCGTGGGAACACATTGGCCAACTGATTCCCGCCCACCAGCAACTGATCAAGGTGGACTCGATCTTCGGCAAGGGACCAGCCGTCCTCAACAAGCTGCGCCTCGGCCTCGACGCGCTGGAAGCCGCCCATCCCGACCGCCACTGCCTGATCGACTGCTGCCCCTACATCGGCGTCCTGGCGCTCAATGCCATCTTCGCCTGCGACACGCTGCTCATCCCGGTGTCTACCGACTACCTGTCGCTGCAGGCCGCCGAGCACATCACGCGCACGCTGCAGGTGCTCGAACCGGTGATGAAGCGCCGCGTCAACCGGCTCTACCTGCTGACCCGTTTCGACCGCCGCCGGCGAATGAGCGAAGACGTGCGCCAGCGCCTGTGCGAACGCTACGGCGACGATGTCCTCGATGTCGCGATTTCGGAAAACGTGACCGTGGCCGAAAGCCCGTCGCTACAGCAGGACGTCTTCCGTCACAACGCCTCGAGCACCGGCGCCCACGACTACCGCAGCCTGCTCGCCGAACTGGCCGAACGCGGCTGCCTGCCGATCACGACAAGCTGAGCGGCAGCGCCAGACTTTCGTAGTTCACCGTCCCCAGCCGGCCGTTCATGCTGACCCGCCGCTGCGTGCATTCGAGCACCTCGCAGTGGTTGTAGATCTGCGCCACCTTGCGGCGCGCCTCGTCCTCATCACGCCCGTAAAAGGAAAGATGGTCGACGACGACGCCGTTGCGCGTCCTGATCCGGAAGAGAAATTTGTTCATCGTCCCAGCCAGCATAAAAAGTCCAGATAGATCAATGTGCTACGGGGAGTATATGCCGTTGGTACTAACAACACAATCCATTTACATTGTAAAAAACTGCGAACCACGATCTACTTCGCAGCGCCGCCACCAGACCCCGGCAGGGCCTCGCTGCGCCCGACGAATGCCGACACCAGACGGTCCATGAAGGCGAACAGCAGTTCAACGCTGTAGCCGGCAAGGAAAGCCAGCGCGAACGGGGTCAGCGAGGCGAGCGGACTGGTCGCGTCGCCGCCGACGCCGAACCAGGCGATCACCAGCCCGGTCAGCCCGCCAGTGTAGATGCGCACCTGATAGAGGCGGCCGGCGACGTGGGTGCGGCGCTCGATGCCGGCGGCCAGCGTGCGCAGCACATGCAGGCAGCTGCCGAGCAGGCCGTAGAGCAGCGGCAGCAGGTAGAGTTCGACGCACTCCTTGGCCAGGCTAGCCTCCAGCCGGGCCTTGCGCATCGTCGAGAAAGGACTGGGACTGCCGGCGGCCTCGTCGAGCGCCGCGCCGCGGCGGGCGATGCCGGGCACCAGCGCGCGCCAGATGTCGTTCCACTGTTCGAGGGCGGCGACGCGGATCGCCAGATCGAGGTTGAGTTGCTCGCCGGCCGCCTCGAGCTTCAGGAGTTCCCGATCGTCATCGGCGAGCTGCGCCTTGTTCAGCGTCGCCAGCCGTTCGCCGACCCGCTCGGCCTCGGCGACCAGTTGCGCCGCCTGGGCTTCGAGCCGGTTGCCGATCACCCAGTACATCTGCACCACCAGCAACAGCACGAGCACGACAAAGGACGCCAGCGAGAAACGGTAGATGCTGCGCTCTGCCAGCGTCGTCAGCTTGGGACCGAGCAGGCGGTCAAGCAGTCGCCCGCCAAGGCCGCGCCGTCCCTGGCGGCTCATCGTCGCCTCGATGCTGTCCGAGGTTACCGGCTGCACGGCGCGGGCCAGGCTGCCATAAGCCTCCCAGAATTTCGTCGTCGCCGCCACCGCCGCAGCATCGGCGGCCACAGCCGGCAACTGGCGGGCGGCGACGACGGTGGCGACGACGCCGTCGTCGAGTTCGATGCCGTTTTCGGCGGCGTAGGCCAACAGCAGGTCTGCCTCATCGATGGCGCGGCGCAATACCGGGTTGGTGTGCGGGGTCGGTTCCATGTCATTTCACCGTGATCGAGTAGCGACAAGGCTTGCCACCGTCGCACAGGACCGGCGTATGGTCGGCATAGACGACGGCGACGCTCCACCGGCCAGGGCCGGGGCGCGCCTTGGCGCTCCAGGTCCGCCAGTCGAAATGGCCGCGCGCGCTGACTTCCTGGCGCAGCGCGGCGAGCAGTTCGCGACTGCCGGCGCTGAGGGCGATCGAATCGGTCATCTCGGTCTGCCCCTCGGCCTGCACGCCGGCAAAACTCTCACGGAACCAGCGGTGGCGGATCGGCAGACGCCCCGCCTGTTCCAGGCGGGCCAGCGCCGCCTCGCTCGCCCGCAGGCGCATCCACAGCATCAGCGGCCGGCGGGCTCGGGCGTCGTTGAGCACGGCGGCGGGCTGCCGCGAACCGGGATCGACCGCCGTCGCCCAGCGCGCTTCGGCGATTTCAACCAGCGGCAGCGCGCCGCCCGCGGCGTCTTCCTGCTGCGCTGCCGCGGCCGATACCGCCAGCACCAGCAGAATGCCGACCAGTGAACCTGCTGCCTTCATCGCCCCCCCGCCTTTCTGCCAAGCTCTTCTCAGAGCCAGGCAAAATAGGCCGCGCCACCAGCAATGTCAACGACATTATTTCACCCCAAAGACATACCCAGGGGAATCAGGAAAGCTGCTGCGGAACACCGCCGAGCAGCCGGACTTCGCGCTGCGGGAAGGGAATCTGCACGCCGTTGTCGCGGAAGCTGCGCCAGATGTCGAGATTGATCGCCGAGACGACGTTCATCTTGCCGTTCTCCGGGTCGGCGACCCAGAAGCCCAACTCGAGATTGATGCTGCTGTCGGCAAACTGGGTCAGCAGCACGCTCGGTGCCGGATCGGCGAGCACCCTTTCCTGGCGCTGCGCGCACTCGACCATCAGGCGCATCGCCAGCTCGAGATCGCTGTCGTAGGCGACGCCAACCGTGGTGAACAAACGCATGCTGTTGTCGGAGTAGGTCTGGTTCTGTACCGTGCTGCCGATCAGGGTTTCGTTGGGAACGATGAATTCGGTACCGCCGGGATGGCGCAGCACCGTGTAGCGGGTCGTGATCTGGGTGACCGTGCCGCTGTCGGTACCAACCTGGACGATGTTGCCGATGCGGATCGAGCGGTCGAGCAGGATGATGAAACCGGAAGCGTAGTTGCTGGCGATCTTCTGCAGGCCGAAGCCGAGGCCGACGCCGAGCGCCCCGGTGAATACCGAGAGCGCCGTCATGTCGATGCCGACCAAGGACAGACTGATGAGCACGGCGACCACGGTGAGCACCGCCTTGGCGACGCGCACGCCGACGATGCGCAGGTTGCCGTCGACCGACTGCATGCGCATCAGGCGCCCTTCGATGACGCCGGCGATCCACAAGGCGAAGACGACGGTCAGGAAGACGGTGACGATGCCGCTGAATATCAGCCACAGGTTGAGATGCTGCTTGCCGATCTTGAAATCGACCTGCTCCAGCGCATCGACCACGTAAGGCGCGAGATCGGTGATGTAGAGCGCCAGCCAGCCCCAGACCAGCGTCGCGATCAGCTTTTCCCAGGCGGCCAGCCAGCCGGCACCGGGAAAGGCCTGGCGCAGGACGAAGACGACGCCACGCACGAGCGCCATCGAAGCAAGCAGCGACATCGCCAGCTTGAGCAGGGTGACCGGAAAGAAGTGCTTGAGGATCAGCATTGCGGCGCCGGTCAGCAACATGCCGGAAAGCGGGAAGGCCAGCCGGCTGCCGACCTGGCGCAGGTGCCAGCCGGCTTCCGGCGGATGCGCCGCCCGCCACCAGCGGGCAATGCTCCAGGCCAGGCCAAGCACGCACAGCAAGGCCACTACCTGCCAGACGAAGCTGGGCTCGTGGAAATCGTCGAGCAGGTGGCTGACCAGCCTGCCGAAAGCGACGCCGGAATCGTTCATGCCAGGCGCTCCAGGACGGCGGCGAAGAAGCCGTCGGTATCGTGCTGCTGCGGCAACAGTTGCAGCATGGCACCGGGCAACTCGCAGCCGAAGCGGGCCAGCACGCCGTCCGCCGGCACCAGGACGAAGCCGGGATGAGCGGCGAGGAAGGCCTCGACCACCGCCGCATTTTCCTCGCGCAGCAGGCTGCAGGTCGCGTACACCAGGCGCCCGCCGGGCCGCACCAGGGTCGCCGCCGAGGCCAGGATGGCCGCCTGCTTGGCGGTCAGTTCGGCGACCGCGCCGGCGTCCTGACGCCATTTCAGGTCAGGATTGCGGCGTAGCGTGCCGAGCCCGGAACAGGGCGCATCGACCAGCACGCGGTCGGCCTTGCCGGCCAGGCGCTTGACCTTGAGGTCGCGCTCGTGCTCTATGCGCACCGGATGGACGTTCGACAAGCCGGAGCGGGCCAGACGCGGCTTCAGGTTGGCGAGCCGCTTGTCGGAAACGTCGAAGGCGTAGAGACGGCCGGTATTCTTCATCTGCGCGCCGAGCAGCAGCGTCTTGCCGCCGGCGCCGGCGCAGAAATCGACGACCATCTCGCCGCGCCGAGCTTCGAGCAGCAGGCCGAGCAACTGGCTGCCCTCGTCCTGGACCTCGAAACTGCCATCGAGGAAGGCCGGGTTTTTCGCCAGCGCCGGCTTGTCGCGCAGGCGCACGGCCAGCGGCGACAAGCGCCCGGGCGCGGCGCCGATGCCGTCGCCGGCGAGCCGGGCGAGCAAGCGCTCGCGGTCGGTCTTCAGGGTGTTGACGCGCAGGTCGAGCGGCGCCGGCCGGTTGAGGGCGGCGGCCAGGGCGCGGATTTCCTCGTCACTGTACTGCGCCAGCAGGCGCTCGTACAACCAGTCCGGCAAGTCGCAGCGCACCGCCGGCGGCAGGTCGTCGTCGCGCACCGCCTTGACGCCGGCCAGCCAGGCCTCCTCACTCGCCTTCAGCACCGGCGCCAGCTCGCGCTGGCTCCAGCCGCGGGCGACGGCCAGCGTCGCCAGCAGGCGCTGCCGGTTGTCCGGACGTTCGCCGCAGCGCGCGTCCAGGCTGCGCCGGCGGCGCAGGAAGGCGAACACCGTCTCGGCGACGAAGGCACGGTCGGCGTGGCCGAGCTGGCGATGCTCGCGGAAATAATGCGAGACGACGGCGTCGGCCGGGTGGTCGAAACGCAGCAACTGGCCGAGCAGGTGTTCGGCGTGGGCAAACAGGGCGGGTGTGAAACGGGCTTTCGTGGTCACTGCGGTTCGGCCTCGGTAATATCTATTTCGGTGGCGCGCAATTCGTAACTGTCGCCCTTCTTGTCGGTGAAGCGGATTTTAACCGGGAGTCGCCAGCGGTCGAGGGCGATCCAGATTTCGGTGATGGTGTCGCCGACGGCCCGCAGGTGCAGGGTGCGGAAACTGCCGGCCGGCGTTTCTATGGTTTCTTCCCCGAAGGCATCGAGGCTGTAGGGCTGGTACTTGCGGCCGGTGACGACGCCGATCGTGCTGCCGTTTTCCGGCGCCGCCAGATAGGCGAGCTGATAGTTGAGCGACAGCAGGTCCTGGCTGCCGCTGGCCACCGACTGCACGCTGCCATCGCGCTGCAGCCGGACCTGGCGCGTCGCCCAGTCGAAATCGGCATCCTCGCCGCGCGACACGCCGTTGCGCAGGACGCGGAAACTTTCCGGTTGCAGACCGCCCGGCCCCAGCCGGCCACGGCTCTCGTGCTCCTGGCGTAGCGGCTTGAACAGCGCGGCCAGACCGCTGGTCTCGATCATCGCCCGCAGACGGTAAGTGCCGTCGCCGGGAAACTCCCAACGGTGTTCGGCGCGGCCGATCTGCATGCCGAGCGTATCCTTGACAACGACGAAGGCCAGCCGGCCGCTGCCGGCCAGCACCGGCGCCGCCGGCGGTGTTACGGCAGGAGCCGGCGGTTCCGGCGCCGATGCCACCTCGGGCGGCAGCAGTTCGCCCGGCGTCAAGGCGTCTTCCGGCGCGCTACTGGGCGGCACGAGCGGCGGCGGCGCGCTTGCCGGCGCCGGGGTCGGCAGCTTGGGTTTCTTCGCCGCGGGCGGCGGCGGTGCCGGCTGCGCGGGTGGCGGGGCAGGCGGCGGCGGGCGTCGCAACTCGGCCTGCAACGGCGCCGTTTCCGGCACTTCGCCGAACATCCCGAAGTCGAAGCCGAACAAGGCTAGGGCGTGCACCAGCACGGACAAGGCAACGGCGACGACCAGGATGTAGCGCATCCCTGATCAGCGCGGGCTGGGAGCGATCAATACCGCGTCGTCAATCAGCGAGGCATCGCACACGACCCGACCGTCGACCAGGCGCGCCCGGCCCTCGGCGAGCCAGCGCACGGCCTGCGGGTAGATACGGTGTTCCTGGCGCAGCACGCGCGCCGCCAGGCTCGCTTCGTCGTCGCCGTCGACCACCGGCACCGCGGCCTGGATGACGACTGGCCCGTGGTCGAGTTCGGCGGTGACGAAGTGCACCGTGCAGCCGTGGATGCGCACCCCTTCGTCGAGCGCCCGCTGGTGCGTGTGCAGACCGGGGAAGGACGGCAGCAGCGAGGGATGGATGTTGAGCAGGCGACCTTCGTAGTGACGCACGAAGTCCGGCGTCAGGATGCGCATGAAGCCGGCGAGGATCACCAGGTCGGGCGCGAATTCGTCGATGCAGGCGGCGAGCGCGGCATCGAACTCGTCGCGCCCGGCGTAAGCCTTGTGATCGAGGCAGCGGGTGGCGATGCCGGCGGCGGCGGCGGTTTCCAGCCCCTGGGCGGCCGGCCGGTTGCTGATCACGGCAGCGATGTCGACCGGCAGGCGGCCGCCGTCGCGCTCGGCGATCAGCGCTTCCATGTTGCTGCCGCGGCCGGAAATCAGGATGACGATCTTTTTCATGTTCAGAGACCTACGGGAAGAAAAATGGCGGTCGCCAGCGACTGGGTGACGCGCGACAGCGTGCGGCCGTTGCGGTCGGCGACGATCTGCGCCATGAAGTCGAGCAGGCCGATGATGCGGCCGAATTCGCGCTCGAACGAGATGTTGCGGTTGCCGGGGTCGAGTTCGTTGGACAGGAGGAAGAACTCGCCGCTGACCCGGTGGTCGTGGCCCAGCTTCCAGATGGCGATTTCCATATTACGGGCGGCGTTGTGCAGCTTGGTCTCGTCCAGGCTGTCGAGGACGTAGAAATCGTCCTTGTGCTCGTAAGCCGCATCGACCATGGTCAGCAGCCCGAACATCAGCGCCGCCACGCGGTCGCCGGCGAATTCCTCGGCAAAGGCCAGGTTCGCCGCCAGGCGTTCGCGCTGGCCGCGCAGTTCCGGCCAGTCGGCGCTGACCCGCTGGCGCAGGCGCTGCACCGCCGCCTCGCGGCTGGCTGCACCGGACTGCTTCCATTCGCGCGGGTTGCGCTTGTACAGCTTGTCGGCGATCGTCAGCAGGCCGGCGACGACCTCGCGCCGACTGGTGTCGGTGATACGGTCGACCTCGGTCTTCAACAGGTAGCGCGCGTTGACCGTCGTCTCGGTACGACCGTCGCGCCCCAGCTTGGTCGCGCAGGCGAGCTGCGACAGCGCGAGGACGACGACGATCAGCCAGCGCATCAGGCGCTCCGCCGGTGCTGCAGGTAGCCGATCGCCGCCGGCAGCAGCGAGACGGCGATGATGGCGAGGATCAGCAGCGACAGGTTCTGCTTGACCCAGGGCAGATTGCCCAGCCAGTAGCCGGCCAGGCACAGCGACAGCACCCAGGCGGCGGCACCGATCAGGTTAAAGAAGGTGAACCTGGCCCAGGACATCGCGCCGATGCCGGCGACGAACGGGGCGAAGGTGCGAAACAGCGGCAGGAAGCGCGAGATGATCAGGGTCTTGCCGCCGTGCAACTCGTAGAAGGCGTGCGTTTTCTGCAGCGCCGCCTTGTTGAAGATGCGCGAGTTTTCCCAGTGGAAGACCTTCGGCCCGAGGAAGCGGCCGATCTGGTAATTCACCGTGTTGCCGAGTACCGCGG
This sequence comes from Azonexus caeni, assembly GCF_048146105.1. Taxonomy (NCBI): domain Bacteria; kingdom Pseudomonadati; phylum Pseudomonadota; class Betaproteobacteria; order Rhodocyclales; family Azonexaceae; genus Azonexus; species Azonexus caeni. The sequence goes on along the minus strand of NZ_JBKJAD010000022.1, from coordinate 20,422 downwards.
CGGCGAGCAGGACGGCGCACAGGGTGGTGATGTCCATGCCGCCCTGGCCGAGCGCGGCCAGCGCGCCGGCGACGAAGAGCAGCGAATCGCCAGGCAGAAAGGGAAAGACGACGAAACCGGTCTCGGCGAAGATGATGAAGAACAGGATGGCGTAGATCCACAGGCCGTACTGCTGGACCAGGAGGGCGAGGTGAACGTCGAGGTGGAGGACGATGTCGATGAATTGGGTGAGCAGTTCCATGCGCAGGGCCGGTCTTTGAACGAGGCGGCATTATAATCCGGGCATGCCATCCATCGCCCGCCTCCCCGACCTCCTGATCAGCCAGATTGCCGCCGGCGAAGTCGTCGAAAGACCCGCTTCGGTCTTGAAGGAACTGCTCGAAAACAGCCTCGACGCCGGCAGCACGGCGATCCAGGTGCACCTGGAGGAAGGCGGCGTCAAGCTGATCCGCATCACCGACGACGGCTGCGGGATTGCCAGGGATGAACTGGCGCTGGCGCTGACCCGGCACGCCACCTCGAAGATCGCCAGCCTCGACGACCTTGAACGCGTCGCCAGCTTCGGCTTCCGCGGCGAGGCGCTGGCCTCGGTCGCCGCCGTCGCCCGGCTCGCCATCACCAGCCGTGAAAGAGGCGCCGGCCACGCCTGGAAGCTGCGCGGCGAGAACGGTGCCGAACCCGAACCGGCGGCGCTGATGGCCGGTACCGTGGTCGAGATGCGCGACCTCTATTACAACACCCCGGCCCGGCGCAAATTCCTCAAGTCGGAGAGCACCGAATTCGCCCACTGCGCCGACGCCGTCCGTCGTCTGGCGCTGACCCGACCGGACGTCGCCATCAGCCTGACGCATAACGGGCGCAGCCTGTTCCAGCTGGCGCCGGCCGACCGCGCCCGGCGCATCGCCGAAGTGGTCGGCGACGACTTCGTCGCCGCCTCGCGCGCCGTCGACGCCGCTGCCGGGCCGATCGCGCTGACCGGCTTCGCCATCGACCCGACCCGCGCCGGCGAAGCCAAGGACGGCCAGAACGTCTTCGTCAACGGCCGCTTCGTGCGCGACAAGATCATCGGCCACGCGCTGCGCGAGGCCTACCGCGACGTCCTGCACGGCGCCCGCCAGCCGGCCGTCTGCCTGTTCCTCGAGATCGACCCCGGGCTGGTCGACGTCAACGTCCACCCGGCCAAGACCGAAGTCCGCTTCCGCGACTCGCGCGCCGTACACCAATTTGTCTACCACGCCATCCAGCGCACCTTGGCGACGCCGATCCAGGCGCCGGCAGCCGCGACCAGCGAAAACCGGGGACCGGCCACGCTCATTACGAAGCACAGGCCGCGGCCGGCCGCCCCCGCCTTCCCGCCACCGCTGCGCCACCAGGCCAGCCTCGGCGTTGCCGAACCGGCTGCCACGGCCTACCTGGCCTTCGCCCAGGCCGCCCAGCGCCTGGCGCCGAGCAGTAGCAGCGCCACCGATGCGCCGCAATTCCGCCCGGACGTGCCGGTCGACCGCAACGGTCCGCCGCTCGGCTACGCGCTGGCGCAACTGCACGGCATCTACATCCTGGCGCAGAACGCGGGCGGGCTGATCGTCGTCGACATGCACGCGGCGCACGAGCGCATCCTCTACGAAAAGCTGAAGACTGCCTTCGACAGCCGCCAGGTGGCAACCCAGAACCTGCTCATCCCGGCCGTGTTCTCGGCCGACCCGCTCGATGTCGCGGCGGTCGAGGAACATGCGGAAGCGCTGGCCGAACTCGGCTTCCGGATCGCCCCGCTCGGCCCCGGCCAGCTCGGCGTGCGCGCCGTGCCGGCTCTGCTCCAGTCGGGCGACCCGGTGGCGCTGGCGCGCTCGTTGATCGCCGACCTGCGCGAGCACGGCATCAGCCAGCTGGCGACCGCCCGGCGCAACGAACTGCTCGCCACCATGGCCTGCCACGGCGCGGTGCGCGCCCGTCGCCAACTGGCGATTCCCGAGATGAACGCGCTGCTGCGCCAGATGGAGGAAACCGAGCGCGCCGGCCAGTGCAACCACGGCCGGCCGACCTGGACCGCGCTGTCGCTCGACGAACTCGACAAATTGTTTCTTCGCGGTCGATAATCCGGATTCATCACGCCCGGAGCATCGATGAAGTTTCTTATTTCGCGAATCCACAATCTGGTTTCGCACCAGCAGGACAACTGGCGGCGCCTTGCCCTGCTGGGACTAGGAACGCTGGCCTTCATCACCTACGCCGCGCTGCTGACGATCGGCCTGCTGATCGCTCATCAACGCGAAAGCGACTTCGCCCTGCGCAACCTGGACAACCTCGCGCGCGTCCTCGAAGACCACGCGCGCAACACGATCGACAAGGTCGACACCATCCTGCTCGCCGGCCAGCTCCACCTCTCCGCCCTGCGCAGCAACAAAGCGAACGGCAGCATCGACATCAACGCCAGCCTGGCCCGCCACCTCCAGTTGATCGCCAGCGAATCGCAAAGCCTGCGCGTCGCCGATGCCCAGGGCCGTTTCATCTTCGACGCCAGCGGCCGCACGGCGCCGGCTCGCATCGACGATCGCGCCTATTTCCAGCGCAACCGCGACGACCCGTCGGGCAAGCTGGTGATTTCCGAACCGCTGTACGCCCGCATCACCCACAACTGGGTGGTCACGCTGAGCCGGCGGATCGAGGACAGCCACGGCAATTTCGCCGGCCTGATCCAGGCGGCGATCCGCACCGACCATTTCCAGAACTTCTTTGCCAACCTCGACCTCGGCAGCGGTCAGAGCGTCGCCCTGCTCGACGACCAGCAACGCCTGATCGCCCGCTACCCGGCGGTACCGGCAAAGATCGGCCAGGTCGTCAGCCACCCCAGCATCACCGAGCTGATCCGCCGCCAGGGCAAGCACACCAGTTTCACCACGGCATCGGCGATCGACGCCGTCGAACGCCTCTTCGTCGCCCGCCGGGTCGGCGACTACCCCTTCTATGTCGTCGTCGGCCATGCGCCGGCGCACTTCCTGACCAACTGGCGGCAGCAGGTCTTCTGGGCGAGCCTGAGCGCTGCCCTGCTCGCCGCCGTGCTCGCCGGCTGGATCGTCGTCTGGATGCGTACCTACGACCGCGCCCGGGAGATCGCCCAGGGCATGACCCGGGCCTACGAAAACACCTTCCGCCGTACCCGCGCCCTGCTCGACAGCCTGCCCGACCCGGCCTGGCTGAGCGACCGCCAGGGCCTGCTGATCGCGGTCAACGACGCCTACGCCGCACTGTCCGGCAAGACGGTCGATGCCATCCTCGGCCAGCCGGTGGAAAACGGGCTGCCCAGCACGCTTGGTCAAGCGCTCGCCGCCCTTTCCGCCGAAGCGCTGCTGCAACAGTGTCAACAGAAGCGGACCGGCAGCCTGCAATCCGAACGGGACGGCCAGCGTCACTACGAATACATCGCCACCCCGGTGTTCGACGATCGCGGGGTGATTGCCGGTGTCGCCGGCGTCGCCCGCGACATCACCCAGTTGCGCGAAGACCAGCAACGCATCCGCCATCTCGCCGAACACGATCTGCTGACCGACCTGCCCAACCGCGTGCTGCTCACCGAGCACATGGCCAGCGCGCTGGCCGAAACGCTCGGCAACCAGGCCGAACTGGCGCTGATGTTCCTCGACCTCGACCATTTCAAGAACATCAACGACACGCTCGGCCACGACATCGGCGACCAGTTGCTGCTGCAGGTCGCCCAGCGGCTCAGCGCCAGCCTCGACGAACGCGACACGATCAGCCGCCAGGGCGGCGACGAATTCGCCATCCTGATCCGTGGCCACGGCGCGCCGGCGCGCCTGGCGACGATCGCCCAGCGCCTGATCAACGCCATCAGCCATCCCTTCGTCGTCGCCGGTCACGAATTGCGCGTCGGCGCCAGCATCGGCATCTGCACCTACCCGCACGACGGCAACGACATCGGCAGCCTGCTGAAGAACGCCGACACCGCGATGTACCAGGCCAAGGCGGCAGGCGGCAACACCTACCGCTTCTTCACGCCGGAAATGAACCTGCGCATTTCGGAACGGGTGACGCTGGAGAACAACCTGCGCCGCGCCCTCTACGGCGACGAGATCTTTGTCCATTACCAGCCCCAGACCGACGTCCGCAACGGCCGCCTGATCGGCTTCGAAGCTCTGGTCCGCTGGCAGCACCCCGAACTCGGCAACATTCCGCCGACGCGTTTCATCCCGGTGGCCGAGGAAAGCAGCCTGATCTATCAGGTCGGCGAGCGCGTCCTGCGCGAAGCCTGCCAGCAGAACCGCCACTGGCAGGACCTGGGCTTGCCGCCGGTGGTGGTCGCCGTCAACCTGTCGGCGGTACAGCTACGCCTGCCCGACCTGCCGCAGCGGGTCGCCCGCATCCTTGCCGAAACCGGCCTCGACGCGCGCTGGCTGGAACTGGAGATCACCGAGAGCGCGTTCATCCACGACACCGAGCGCATCATCGACGTCCTCCAGCAGTTGCGGGCGATCGGCATCAAGCTGTCGGTCGATGACTTCGGCACCGGCTATTCCAGCCTCGGCTACCTGAAGCGCCTGCCCTTCGACCGGATCAAGATCGACCAGTCCTTCGTCCGCGATCTGCCGGACGGCAGCGACGACGTCGCCATCGTCCGCGCCATCATCGCCATCGCCGCCAGCCTGCAGAAGGAAGTCATTGCCGAAGGCGTCGAACAGGAAGCGCAGAGCGAATTCCTGCTGCAGCTCGGCTGCGAGTTGATGCAGGGCTACCATTTCGGCAAGCCGGCCAGCGCCGCCAGCGCCGAAGCCCTGTTGCGCGGCATGGCGCAGCAGGCTTGATTCAGGCAGTACCCAGTCTTTCCCGGGCGTAACTGCGCAGGCGAGCCATGTCGCGGGCGCGCGCCTCGCGATCCGCCGCGTTGAGGACGACCAGGGCGACGACCCGGCCGCCGAACTGCTCGGCCTCGGCCAGGCAGAAGCCGGCCGCCGAGGTGAAGCCGGTCTTGCCGGCGAGCAGCGCCACCGAACGGTCGTGGGCGAAACGGTTGACGTTCAGCTTGCCGCCCACCGCCGTCTTGCGCGACAAATCCTGGAAATAGGGAATCTGCGCCAGGGTCACCAGCAGCACGCCGAGATCGCGGGCGCTGGCGCGGTTGGTCGACGAGAGGCCGGCAGCGTCGCCGAAATCGAAGCTGAACAACTGCATCTGCGTCATCAGCGCCCGCATCGAGTAACGAAACTCCTCCCAGCCGCCGGGAAAGCTGCGCGCCAGCGCCGCCGCCGCCCGGTTGTCGGAAGTCACCACCAGCCATTCGAGCAGTTGCTCACGCCGCCAGCGCGTCCCGACCTCCAGGCTGGAGCGCGTGTATTCGGAACGCACGACGTCGTCCTGCTCGATGCGGATGCTCTCGCCCAGCGGCAGTTCGGCACTGAGCACGACCCAGGCGGTGATCAGCTTGCTGATCGAGGCAATCTGTACCGGACGCTCGGCGTCGATCGCCAGCAGCGTGTCGTCGAGGCTGCCGACGTAGGCGTGGCGGGCGCTCAGCCCGGGCAGGCGGTCGGCCGCGGTCGCCCCGGCCAGCGCGGGCAGGCAGAGCGTCGGGGCGAGCAGACCGCCGGCGAGCAGGCGGCGACGGGAGAGATGAGAAGGCATGGTCAAAGAATTATAGCCCTCTGCCGTGCTAGCATTCGCCGCCATGAATCTGCCGCCCGCCATCCTGATCATGGGCCCGACCGCCTCGGGCAAGACCGCCGCCGCGATGGCGCTCGCCGACCGCTTCCCGGTCGAACTGATCAGCGTCGATTCGGCGCAGGTCTTCATCGACATGGACATCGGCACCGCCAAGCCGGACGCCGCGACGCTGGCCCGCTACCCGCACCGCCTGATCGACCTGATCACGCCGGAAGAACGCTATTCCGCCGCCCGCTTCCGCGCCGACGCGCTTGCCGCAATGGCCGCTATCACCGCCGCCGGCCGCGTGCCGGTGCTGGTCGGCGGCACCATGCTCTACTGCCGCGCCCTGCTCCACGGCCTGGCCGAACTGCCGCAGGCCGACGCCGCGCTGCGCGCCGAACTCGACGCCGAGGCGGCGCGTGCCGGCTGGCCGGCGATGCATGCCCGGCTCGCCGCGCTCGACCCGGTCACCGCCGCCCGCCTGCCGCCGAACGACAGCCAGCGCATCCAGCGCGCGCTCGAAGTCTGCCTGACGAGCGGCCGGCCGATGTCCGAACTGCTGCAGGAGAGCGCCGCCGAAACGCCGCCCTACGACTTCCTGCAACTGGCGCTGCTGCCGTCCGAGCGCGCCGTGCTGCACGAGCGCATCGCCCGCCGTTTCGACGAGATGCTGCTCGCCGGTCTCGACGACGAACTCGCCGCGCTACGCCGCAAATACCGGCTCAGCGCCGACCTGCCGTCGATGCGTTGCGTTGGCTACCGCCAGGTCTGGGAGGCCCAGGACGGCCTGATCACGCGCCGCGAGATGCGCGACCGCGGCATCTTCGCCACCCGCCAATTGGCCAAGCGGCAAATCACCTGGCTCGGCAACTCGTTCGCCGCGGAAAGCCTCGACTGCGTCGCCCCGCAACTGAGCGAACGCGTCGTCGACCGCGTCGCCCGCTTCCTCAGCGCTTGAGCACGTCCTGCAGGCTGGCGGCGAGCGCCTGCAGTTCGCCGATCGTCTGCAGGCTGGCGTCCTGGCTGGCAACCATGCGCTGCATGTAGTCGTCGGCCAGCGTCGTCAGCGAGTTTTCCTGTGCTTCGCTCAGACCGAGCGAAATGAAGGATTTGCCGAGCGCTTCCTGGAACTCGATCATCGATTGCGTCAGTTCCAGCGAATTGCGCCGGTAGTTGGCCTGTACCGATTCCAGCGTGCACTGCACGCGCGGCAGCGCCGCCTCGATACCGGCGCGGCGGTGGCGCGCCAGTTCCTCGGCCTCGATCGCCTGCATGCGGGCGTCCGCCCCCTCGGCGAGCAGCGCGACGTTGTCGCGGATGCGGCCGCAGCGATCGGGATCGGCCAGCGGCATGTCGTTGATCAGCACCGTCACCCGACCGTAGTTGAAAACACAGCGGCTGCGGAACTGGAAAATGCGACCGGCGTGGCGAACATGGTTGAGCACCGAGACTTCGAGCGGCAATTCGCGGCCGTTGTCGCTGACGGTCAGCGCGCCGTCGCCGAGGCGCAACTGCAGCGCGGCGTTCAGCTCGTACTGGCGCAGCGCGTCGAGCAGCGCCGCGCCGAGTTCTTCCTGGGTGCCGCAGGCAAAGGACTTGCTGAGAAACTGCAGGACGACGCCCAGCTCGCCCATGCTGACCATCGCCGACATCGCCGTGCGTTGCGCGTAACCGGCCTGTTCGTGGAGAGCGCGCTTCTCGTCGAGAATGCGGGCGGCGACGCGCACCTTGCGCAGCAGCTCGGCGGGATCGAAGGGCTTGGTGATGAAATCCTCGCCGCCCGCTTCGTAGCAGAGCAGCCGGGTGTCGATGTCGTCGCTGGCGGAAATGAAGAGGATCGGGATGTCGCGGCTCTCCCAGTCGCCCTTCAGGCGCTGGCAGATTTCGAAACCGCCGATGCCGGGCAGGCTGAGATCGAGCAGGACGATGTCCGGCCGACATTCGGCGAGCCGCGCCAGACAGGCCTCGCCGGCGCTGAAGGATTCGCGGCGGAAGTCGTCGGCGAGCGCCGCATCGACCACGTCGAGGAGGACCTGATCGTCGTCGACGATGAAGACCAGCGGTTTTTCTTCCATGCTTACTCCGGGCTTGCCAAGGCGGCCTTGCGCGCCGCCAGCAGGGTATAGACGGCGGGCACCACGAACAGCGTCAGGAAGGTGCCGAGCAGCAGGCCGCCGACGATCACCCAGCCGATCTGCTGCCGCGACTCGGCGCCGGCACCGCTGGCCAGCGCCAGCGGTACGGCGCCCAGCACCATGGCGCCGGTGGTCATCAGGATCGGCCGCAGGCGCAGCTCGGCGGCCTCGATCACCGCCGCGTGCAGTTCGCGCCCCTGTTCCTGCAACTGGTTGGCGAATTCGACGATCAGGATGCCGTGCTTGGTGATCAGGCCAACCAGCGTGACCAGGCCGATCTGGCTGTAGACGTTGAGCGTGCCGTTGGTCGCCCACAGCGCAAACAGCGCGCCGGCCATCGACAGCGGCACGGTGAGCAGGATGATGAAGGGATCGCGGAAGCTCTCGAACTGCGCCGCCAGCACCAGGTAGATGAAGGCCAGGGCGAGCGCGAAGGTCAGCGCCAGCGACGCCGACGACTGCCGGAACTCGCGCGACTGGCCGTTGTAATCGACGGTGTGGCCCGGCTTCAGGACCTGCGCAGCGAGCTGGTCCATCGCCGTCAGCGCTTCGCCCATGGTGTAGCCGGGCGCCAGGTTGGCGGTGATGGTGACCGCCCGGCGCTGCCCGAAGTGGTTGAGTTCGCGCGGCGCCACGGTTTCGCCGACGTCGAGCAGGTTGTCGAGCGAGAGCATGCTGCCGTCGCCGCCACGCACGTAGATGTCGCGGATGTCGGCCGGGTTGGCGCGGTCGGCGTCGGCGACCTGGACGATCACGTCGTACTGCTCGCCGTCGCGCTTGAAGCGGGTGACCTGGCGGCCGCCGAGGAAGGTTTCCAGGGTGCGGCCGATGGTCTCGACCGGCACGCCGATGTCGGCCGCCTTGTCGCGGCGCACGGCGACCGAGAGTTCCGGCTTGTTCAGCTTGAGGTCGGTATCGACGTTGGTCAGCCCGGGGTTCCTGGCCAGTTCGCCGAGGAACTCCTGGGTCACCTTCTGCAGTTCGGCGTAGGGCGCGCTGGTGACGATGACGAAATTGATCGGCCGCTCGCGCGGGCTCTGGCCAAGCGACGGCGGCGTCACCGGGAAGGCCATGACGCCGGGCACGGCGCCGAATTTCGGGAACAGTTCCTTGGCGATGTCGGACGAACTGCGCTGACGCTCGCTCCAGTCGGTCAGGCCGACGAAGGAGATCCCCTGGTTGACCACCGGGTTGCCCGAGACGACGAAATAGCGCTCGATGTCCTGGGTCTGGCTGTAGATGTCCTCGATCTGCCGGGCGTACTTTTCGGTGTAGTCGAGCGTCGCACCGTCCGGCCCGTTGAACACGCCGAGGATGACGCCGCGGTCCTCGACCGGAGCCAGCTCGGATTTCAGCGCCTTGAGCAGGACGCCGCAGGCGACGGCGACGGCGATGAAGGCGGCGAAGACGACCCAGCGCCGCTGCAGGGCCGCGCTCAGCACGCGCCGATAACCGGCGTTCAGCCAGTTGAGGAAGTTCTCGACCAGGACAAAGCCCTTCGAGTGCTTTTCCTCATGGCGCAGAAGCAGCGAACACATCATCGGCGACAGCGTCAGCGCAACGAAGCCGGAAACCAGCACGGCGCCGGCCAGGGTCAGCGCGAACTCGATGAACAGCTTGCCGGTGCGCCCGGTCATGAAGGCAACCGGCGCGTAGACGGCGGCCAGGGTCAGCGTCATCGCCACCACCGCAAAACCGATTTCCTTCGCCCCCTTGAACGCCGCCTCGCGGCGCGGCATGCCTTCCTCGATGTGGCGGAAGATGTTCTCCAGCACGACGATCGCGTCGTCGACGACAAGGCCGATGGCCAGCACCAGCGCCAGCAGCGTCAGCGTGTTGATCGAGAAGCCGAGCGTGAACATGATGGCGAAGGCGCCAACCAGCGAGACCGGGATGGTCACCAGCGGAATCAGCGTCGCCCGCAGGTTGCGCAGGAAGAAGAAGATGATCGCCAGGACCAGCACGATGGCCTCGCCGATGGTGGTAAACACCGACTTGATCGAGCGGTCGATGAAGACAGAGGAATCGTAGGAGATATTGACGCTCATCCCTTCCGGCAACTCGCTGGCGATACGCGGCATCTCGGCGCGCAGGGCCTTGGACAGTTCGAGCGGGTTGGCGGTAGCCTGCTTGATGACACCAAGCGACACCGCAGAACGCCCCTTGAACCGCACCGAGGTACGCTCGGCAGCGGCACCGATTTCGACCCGCGCGACGTCGCCCAGGCGCACCGGGTAACCGTCCACGGTGCGCAAAACCACCGCAGCGAACTGTGCCGGCGTCTGCAGGTCGGTGCTGGCGACCACCGAGAATTCGCGCTCGCGGCTCTCGATGCGGCCGGCTGGCACCTCGACATTCTGCTTGCGCAGCGCGTCCTCAACGTCGGCGGCGGTAACCCGGTAGGCGGCTAGGCGCTGCTTGTCGAGCCAGATGCGCATGGCGAACTTGCGCTCGCCGAAGACGCGCACATCGGCGGCGCCGGGCAGCGTCTGCAGGCGCGGCTTGACGAAGCGGTTGGCGACGTCGGTGACTTCCAGCGGCGAATGCTGGTCGGAGGAAAAGGCCAGCCAGATGACCGGGTTGGCGTCGGCCTCGACCTTGGCGATGACCGGCTCATCGACCTCGTCGGGGAGCCGGTTGCGCACCCGCGAAACGCGGTCGCGGACATCGGCGGCGGCCGAATCGGGCTCGCGTTCGAGCTTGAAGCGGACCGAAATCTGGCTGCGTTCGGCGCGCGAAATCGAGGTGATGACCTCGACCCCCTCGATGCCGGCCAGCGAATCCTCCAGCGGCTTGGTCACCTGCGATTCGATGATGTCGGCGGAAGCGCCCCGGTAATCGGTCGATACGGTGACCACCGGCTCGTCGATCTTCGGGTATTCGCGCACCGACAGCCGGTCGTAGGAAACGATGCCGAGCAGCATGATGACGAGCGACAGCACGGTCGCGAAAACCGGCCGCTCGATACAGATTTCGGAAATTCTCATGGTTGTGCCGCTTGCGGCATCTTCACCGGGGCGCCGGGGCGCAGCTTCAACTGGCCGGCGGTGACGATCAGGTCGCCGGCAGCCAGTCCCTCGACCACCTCGACCTGAGCGTCGCGGCGCAGGCCGAGCCTGACCGGCGCCACCTCCGCCTTGCCGTCGACGACGCGGAACACCGACGGCTTGGCGCCCGGTTGCACCGCTTCCTCGGGAATCATCAAGACGCCCTTGCGCTCGCCGAAGGCGACGCGGACGCGCACGAACATGCCCGGGCGCAGCTTGCCCTGGCGGTTGTCGAGACGGGCGCGGACGGCGATCGAGCGCGCCGCCGGATCGAGCTGCGGGTCGATCGCCTCGACCGTCGCGGTAAAGGTCTGGCCGGGCAGCGCGTCGCTCGAAAGTTCGAGCGCCAGGCCCGGCCGCAGGCGACCGAAATAGGCTTCGGCGAGCCGGAAATCGACGCGCAGGCTGGAGATGTCATCGACATTGACCAGTTCCTCGCCTTCCTTGACGTAGCCGCCGACGCTCACGTCGCGCAGCCCGACGATGCCGGCAAACGGCGCCACCAACCGCATCTTGGCGGCCTTGGCGACGGCCAGCTGGAGCGCCGCTTCCTGCACCTTGAGCGTCGCCGCCGAGGCGTCGAGCGCCTGCGGGCTGATGAATTTCTTGGCCAGCAGTTCCTCGTTGCGCCGGAAACTCGTCCGTGCCAGTTCGACGTTGGCCTTGGCCTGCGCCAGCTCGGCTTCCTGGATCGTCGCGTCGAGGCCGATCAGCAGGTCGCCGCGCCGCACCAGCGCGCCGTCGCGGAAACCGATGCGGGCGATGCGCCCGCTCACTTCGGGGCGCAGCACGACCGATTCCGCCGCCTTCAGCGTGCCGACCGCGCTCGTCTCGTCGGCGAAATCGATCGCCTTTACCTTGGCCAGTTCGACCGCCACCGGCTTTGCCGGGCCGGCGGCCGGCGCCGCCTTGGCCGCCGGCTCCGGCGCGGCAACCGCCTGCCCAGCGCGGTTGGCCGACCAGGCGAAGTAGCCGAGCCCGATCAGGCCGGCCAGGGAAAGCGCGACAATGCCGCGCCGCTTCATCTGCTTCATGGTTGGGTGATTCCTTGGGAAATGCCGTTCTCGAGCTGTTCCAGCAAACCGGGTTCGCCGCGCGGCGCCGGGTTGGCGGCGGTGAAAGCTTCGCCGCAAGCCTGCGGCCCGCGTTCGCGCCAGTTGTCCGGCAAATGCGCCAGGCGCACCTGGACGATGCCTTCCTTCAACATTTCGAGATAATCGGCGGCGGCGGCCGACAGGTCGATGACCCGCCCGCCGCGTTGCCGGTGGTGCATGCGGTCGTTGATGCGAACGATGACGCATAGCCCGCTTGCCGGCCGCAGCACCGCGACGTGGCTGCCGAGCGGGAAATGGTTGCTGGCGGCGGTGAACTGCTTCTTGTCGAAACGTTCGCCGGTCGCCGTCTTGCGACCGTGGAAGCGGCTGCTGTAGAAGCTGGCCAGGCCGTCGACGATCGAGTTGCTGCTCGCCGCCGGCAACTCGAGCGCCAGCGCCGCCCCCGCCAGGCCGAGGCCGGCGCCGAACAGCGCGGCCTGGCGCAGGCGCTCAGACCACCAGGGTCTGCGCTTCGTCACCCTGCCGTGCCCGAATCCGGCCGATGCGGTAAACCGCCTCGCCCTGTGCCTTCAGTTCGGCCTCGGCGGCATCCGCCTCGGCGGCCGAGACGATGACGACCATGCCGATGCCGCAGTTGAAGGTGCGGTGCATTTCCTTCTCGTCGACCTGGCCTTCCTTCTGCATCCAGTCGAACAGCTTCGGCCGCGGCCAGGCGGCCTTCTGCAGTTCGGCGACGGTGTTCTCCGGCAGCACGCGCGGCACGTTTTCCAGCAGACCGCCGCCGGTAATGTGGGCCATGCCCTTGATCGTCACCTTCTGCATCGTCGCCAGCACCTGCTTGACGTAGATGCGGGTCGGCGCCATGACCACGTCGGCGAGGCTACGTTCGCCATCGAACGGCGCGTTCATGTCCGGGTTCGAGCGCTCGATGATCTTGCGCACCAGCGAATAACCATTGGAGTGCGCGCCTGACGACGCCAGGCCGAGCACCACGTCGCCTTCGCCAATCGACTTGCCGTCGATCAGCTTCGACTTCTCGGCAACGCCGACCGCGAAACCGGCCAGGTCGTATTCGCCGGCCGGGTACATGCCCGGCATCTCGGCGGTTTCGCCGCCGATCAGCGCGCAGCCGGCCAGTTCGCAACCCCTGGCGATGCCGCCGACGACGGACGCGGCAGTGTCGACATCGAGCTTGCCGCAGGCGAAGTAGTCGAGGAAGAACAGCGATTCGGCGCCCTGCACCAGGATGTCGTTGACGCTCATCGCCACCAGATCCTGGCCGACGGTATCGTGGCGGTTCAGCTGGAAGGCCAGCTTGAGCTTGGTGCCGACGCCGTCGGTACCGGACACCAGCACCGGTTCCTGGTAGCGCTTCGGCACTTCGAACAGCGCGCCGAAACCGCCGATGCCGCCGAGCACGCCATCGCGCAGCGTCTTCTTGGCCAGCGGCTTGATGCGGTCGACAAGCGCATCGCCGGCATCGATGTCGACACCGGCGTCGCGGTAGGAAAGCGGGGTATTCTGGGTCATGGTAGGCAGAGGCAAATTGCTGAAAAAACCGGATTTTACCCGAAACGCAGCGACTTCCCGAAACTCCCGGCTGGCGAAGGGCGTTCTCCCGGCGCGACGACACGCGCAAGCGGGAAAAACCAATACAGTCGATAGCGAAAAGTCATTGCCACAAAACTTTCAATTAACAAATCCGGTGCTAACCTGAGTTCACAGCAGATCGCCGACACCCACCGGCGATCGACAATTCACCCTGACAGGAGAGACGACCATGGAAGGTAATTCCCCGAAATCCACCGGCCAGTGCCCGGTAATGCACGGCGGCAACACCGCCAGCGGCAATTCGAACATGGCCTGGTGGCCGCAGGCGCTCAACCTCGACATCCTGCACCAGCACGACAGCAAGACCGACCCGCTGGGCGCCGGGTTCAACTACCGCGAGGAAGTGAAGACGCTCGACGTCGAAGCCCTGAAGGCCGACCTCAAGGCGCTGATGACCGACAGCCAGCCCTGGTGGCCGGCCGACTGGGGCCACTACGGCGGCCTGATGATCCGCATGGCCTGGCACTCGGCCGGCACCTACCGCATCGCCGACGGGCGCGGCGGCGGCGGCACCGGCAACCAGCGCTTCGCCCCGCTCAACTCGTGGCCGGATAACGTCAACCTCGACAAGGCGCGCCGCCTGCTGTGGCCGATCAAGAAAAAATACGGCAACAAGCTCAGCTGGGCCGACCTGATGATCCTCGCCGGCAACGTGGCCTACGAGTCGATGGGCCTGAAGACCTTTGGCTTCGCCTTCGGCCGCGAGGACATCTGGCATCCGGAAAAGGACATCTACTGGGGTTCGGAAAAGCAGTGGCTGGCCCCGACCGGCAGCGAAGGCAGCCGCTATTCCGGCGAACGCGACCTGGAAAACCCGCTCGCCGCGGTGATGATGGGCCTCATCTACGTCAACCCGGAAGGCGTCGACGGCCAGCCCGACCCGCTGAAGACGGCGCAGGACATGCGCGTCACCTTCGCCCGCATGGCGATGGACGACGAGGAAACCGTCGCCCTCACGGCCGGCGGTCACACCGTCGGCAAGGCGCACGGCAACGGCAGCGCCGCCAACCTGGGCGCCGCGCCGGAAGCCGCCGACGTCGACGAGCAGGGCCTCGGCTGGAACAACCACACGAGCCGCGGCATCGGCCGCGACACCGTGACCAGCGGCATCGAAGGCGCGTGGACGACGCACCCGACAAAATGGGACAACGGCTACTTCGACCTGCTGTTCAAGTACGACTGGTGGCTGCAGAAGTCGCCGGCCGGCGCCCACCAGTGGGAACCGATCAACATCGCCGAGGAAGACATGCCGGTCGACGTCGAAGATCCGAGCATCCGTCGCAAGCCGATCATGACCGACGCCGACATGGCGCTCAAGTTCGACCCCGAGTACCGCAAGATCGCCGAACGCTTCCGCGCCGACCCGGCCTACTTCTCGGAAACCTTCGCCCGCGCCTGGTTCAAGCTGACGCACCGCGACATGGGCCCGAAGGCGCGCTACATCGGCCCCGACGTGCCGGCCGAAGACCTCATCTGGCAGGACCCGGTGCCGGCCGGCCGCAGCGACTACGACGTCGCCGCCGTCAAGGCGCAGATCGCCGCCAGCGGCCTGCCGCTGGCCGAGATGGTCGCCACCGCCTGGGACAGCGCCCGCACCTTCCGCGGTTCGGACAAGCGCGGCGGCGCCAACGGCGCCCGCATCCGCCTCGCCCCGCAAAAGGACTGGGCAGGCAACGAGCCGGCCCGGCTGGCCAAGGTACTGGCGGTCTATGAGCGGATCGCCGGCGAAACCGGCGCCAGCGTCGCCGACGTCATCGTGCTCGCCGGCAACCTCGGCATCGAACAGGCGATCAAGGCCGCCGGGCTCGACATCGCGGTGCCCTTTGCCCCGGGACGCGGCGATGCCAGCCAGGAAATGACCGACGTTGAATCTTTCGAAGTCCTCGAACCGCTGGCTGACGGCTTCCGCAACTGGCAGAAGCAGGCTTACGTCGTCACGCCGGAGGAAATGCTGCTCGACCGCGCCCAGCTGATGCGCCTCACCGCCCGCGAAATGACCGTGCTCATCGGCGGCCTGCGCGTCCTCGGCACCAACCACGGCGGCAGCGCGCACGGCGTATTCACCGAGCGCGTCGGCGTCCTCTCCAACGACTTCTTCGTCAACCTGACCGACATGGCCTACGCCTGGCAGCCGACCGGCCGCAACAGCTACGCCATCGTCGACCGGCAGAGCGGCGCGACCAAGTGGACTGCGACCCGCGTCGATCTCGTCTTCGGTTCCAACTCGGTGCTGCGCGCCTACGCCGAGCACTACGCGCAGGACGACAACCGCGAGAAGTTCGTGCGCGATTTCGTCGCCGCCTGGAGCAAGGTGATGAACGCCGACCGCTTCGACCTGGGCTGAGCCTCCCCCCCCCACCGCCCGCTGCCGCAAAGGCAGCGGGCGGCTTGCCGCGACCGGCGAATGCGGGCAGGATCACGCCATGACAAAGCCATTGCGGCGCTGTCGCCAATCTCAGGGGGGTTGCCATGGACGAATCGGATGTCGAATACGCGGGTTTCTGGGTCAGGGTCGGCGCCAGCCTGATCGACTCGCTATTGATCGTGATCATCACCTTCCCCTTGCTCGTTTCCCTCTACGGCTGGGAATACTTCGATTCCGAAGAACTGCTCGCCGGACCGGCCGACTTCCTGATCACCTGGGTGCTGCCGGCCGTCGCCGTGATCTGGTTCTGGATGCAACGCCAGGCCACACCAGGCAAGGCGGCGCTGGCGCTGCGCGTGGTCGACGCCGAGAGCGGCAGCCCGCTGTCGCTCGCCCAGAGCATCGGGCGTTACCTGGCCTATTTCGTTTCGACGATTCCCTTCGGACTCGGCCTGTTCTGGGTCGGCTTCGACAGCCGGAAACAGGGCTGGCACGACAAGCTGGCGAGTACGGTGGTAGTCCGAGCCAAAACGCGCGGGCCGCAGCCCGTCCGTTTCCCGCGCGCCTAGACCGACGGGCGGCCCCGTTCAAGTACCCGACAAACGCCCCCTCACGGCTGCCGGCAGCACCACTTGCGCCGGTGCCCGAGCCAAACCCTGAGCCAAGCCTTGCACCGATTCGCGCTGCTGCCGCGCAAACTCGGCCAGACTCAGACCGCTCGGCCGCGGCCGCTTGCCGAACAGGAATTCGCCGACCTCGCGCAACCAGACGCGCCGCCCCATCTGCACATACCAGCGCATCGCGTGGCGGAACTCCGGGTCGCGGCTGAAGTAAGTACGCAGCAAGGCACGCGGCCGTAACTGCAGCGCCACCTCGATGCCCTTGACCCAGAGCAGCAGGCGCCAGGGCGGCATGCCCGGCGTCGCCAGCACTTGATGCTTGTAATCCCACAGGCGCGTATCGGTCTGCACCACCTCGCGCTGGGCGACCGTCTCGAAGAAACGCGTCCATTGGTGCGGCGTCGCGTAGAGCAACTGGATCTGGTCGGGGTCGTAGCGCAGCAGGTGTTTCAACGACTGCCAGTAATCGTGGTCGGTCTCGGCGCCGAAGCCGACCACGTAGGTCGCCATCGAAACGATGCCGTGCCGGCGCAGCAGGCGAATCGCCTCGGTGTCCTCGCGCGGCGTCGCGTCCTTGCGGATGGCTTCCAGTGTCGCCGGATCGTAGCTCTCGATACCGAGCAGGAAGCGGATGACGCCGGCGCGGCGGTAGAGATGCAGGATGTCGGCATCGCGCACGATGTCGCCGGCGCGCGTCGAGCCAACCAGGGTCAAATTGACGTTCTCGGCGATCAGCGCTTCGAGGAAGGCCTGCCAGGCGGCGCGCGAAGCGGTCGGCAGTTCGTCGGCGAAGTTGATCACCTCGACGCCGTGTTCGCGGTGCAGCCAGGCCAGTTCGCGGGCAAAACGGAGCGGATCGCGATGCCGCCAGCTGCGCCAGAAGCCGCGCTGGCCGCAGTAGCTGCACAGGTAGGGACAGCCGCGCGAGAACTGTACGACCACCGCCCGGCGGCCGCCCCAGTAGGAATAGCGGGCAAAGTCGATCAACTCCCAGCCGACGCGGTAATCGTCCAGATTCGCTATCGGCTTCGCCTGCCGCGTCGCCCACACCCGCCCGTCCTGGCGGAAAGCGACGCCGGGCACGGTGGCGACCAGGCCGTGGCTGACGATGGCCTGCGCCAGCAGCAGCGCCGTGCGCTCGCCCTCGCCGCGCACGACCAGGTCGATGGCCGGGCACTGGGTCAGCGTCTCGCGCCAGTGATAGGTCGGATGGACACCGCCATAGACGATGCAGACCTCGGGCAGCGCCGCCTTGATGCGGGTCGCCAGTTCAAGAATGGTCGCGTGCGCGGTCGACGAGCCGGCGTGGCCGACCATGACGATGCGCGGCGCCGCCGCCCGCACGCGGCGGACGATCTCTTCCGGCGAAAGCGGGTCGTAATCGGCATCGAGCAGTTCGACTGCAAAGCCGGCATCAATCAGCGGCCCGCCGATGGCGAGCAGGCCGAGCGGCGGCAGATGGTCGTCGGGAACGCGGCTACCGATGGCGGTATGCGGCGGATTGAGCAGCAGAATCTTGGCGTTGCGGTTCATGGCGGTCTCCTGAAGAACACGCCACCACTGTCGACCGGCCGGGTGAGCAGAGCATGAAGCGAGGGTGAAGTCGGCGCGGCCGGTGTTAAAGTCGCTGCTCCAACGTAAAAACCGCCCCGCCGTACGCATCGAGATGAGCCGTCAGCAAGCCCCCCGCGCCTGGGTCCGCCAACCCTCCGGAAAGCGGCTCGACCTGCTCGACCCCACGCCCTTCGACTGGGACGACCGCGACCTGGCCATCGGCCTGGCGCGGACCTTCCGCTGGGGCGGCCATTCGGTCTGGCCGCGCCCCCTGTCGGTCGCCCAGCACAGCATCCTGGTCCTGACGCTGCGCCGCCAGATGTCGCCCGAACCGCTCGCCCCCGCCGTCGCCCTGCGCGAACTGCTGCACGACGCCGAAGAAGGCTTGATCGGCTTCGACCCCATCTCGCCGCTCAAACCCATCCTCGGCGACGCCTTCGCGGCGCTGACCGAACGCCTGACGCAGGCGGTCTTCCTGCGCTACGGCCTGCCCGCCTGGAGCGACGAGGAAAAGCGCCGCCACAAGGAAGCCGACCGCCTCGCCGCCGCCAGCGAAGCGGTGCACGTCGCCGGTTGGTCGCCCGAAGAAGTGCGCGCGGTACTCGGTATTACCAGCCGGCCGCTCGCCACCGACCCGCTGCTCGCCGAATACGGCGGCACACCCTGGGAACCCTGGCCGGCCAGCGTTGCCGCCGAACGTTTCCTGGCCGCGCTGGCCAATCCGTGAGACGGGCGATGCGCGCGCTTGCCTCGTCGATGTGCCGGCGCAACGCCACGATGCAGGGAGAAAAACGGGCGGGAAAGCTGCTGCATTCGCCAATCCGGGTATGGAACATTTCCGCCAGACGCAGCGCCTGGCGCCAGGTCTGGGCATCGACCGCCGCCAGCCTTGCCTTGACCACGGAATCCCATTTCATCTGACCAGACGATATCGACGTGTTGCCCAGGAGGCGGCTGGTAGCAATCGGCCAGAAGCGGTCTCTCAAGAAAGCGTCGCATAGCGGACGTTGGCTCTGTCCGTATGATTGCTGATTGATAAGGAGACCGGCATCAGATAATCTCGATGTCATTCAGAACCTTACGAGTGATCCAATCGTGTCCGTATTATTAGCAATGACCCGAACGTTTCTGCTCGTGAATAACTGCTAGCCACCACTACAAATGTCGACGCCCCCACCACTGACGCAAGCACAGAAGAATCGGTTAGCCGTTCTGGAGCCGGCGTTGAGAGCAGCCGTTTACGCTGCGGACTACCGACGTGCGAAAGCTTTTGCTACCGACATCCAATCTCTGCTTCGTTCGACAGGCCACGAAACGCGCCTTATGCGCTCAAAGAACTGGCTGTTTGAAGCAGCCTTAAACGCTGGTGAGTTAAATACAGCAGAGCTTGGGTTTCGCGGTGTGCGTTCCAAAACAGCGGTAAGTACCCGCGTGCACCTTGAAGCGACTGCATTACTTGCTGTCTGTCTTCTGCGACAACAAAAGGTTTCTGAAGCAGAACCTCTAATTGCCAAGGTTCTCGAAGGCAAAGCCATCAAGGATGCCGACCGTCGACGTCACTTCATTGAAAGCGTTGCGGCCAGGTATCAACTCGAAAGCTATATATCCTCCGTGCGCGATCTCGCTCACGAGTCACTGGACGTTGACGAAATCGATGCCGCTGCAATTGAAGCAGTAAAGACAAAATCCGACGATGAACTCTATACCCAGATTGCCTCTGCGATTCCAAGAGAAGTTATTGAGGTCGTCTATCGCGTAGATCGCGCGGCCCGGAAGCAACTTACGATGAAAGAAGTTCGTTTTCTTCCATCGCCGGCTGCTATTGAAAAGAAGGTTGAACACGGTCGCAGTTTCTTTGCATCGTTAAAACTGGTCATTTGGAAGGCGTTGTGCGACCCACAGAGCGAAATATACAAGGCATGGTATACAAACGGGATGGCACACATCCTGAGCAAGAAATACTATGCGATGGCCGTTACAGCTGCTCTCGTAGACATCGGCTTCGCTGCTAAGGTCGTAGCAGTGCCCGCAACCGCGCTTCTAATGAAGCTTGGGATCGAGGTCTACTGTGAGCGATTCAAGCCGGGAGAAATTCTTGATGGAAGGAGCGGCCGTGGTGGCTGACCCTTCGTTGCAGGGCGCGCGCCCCTGAACTCGAACATTCCTGAACGACAGATTGCCCCAACCCGCCAACTACCGCTCTGGGTCGATTCGAGTCGCTCAAGTACCCGCGATTCTGCGGTCTGCCACTAGGGTCTGTTCACATTTGCGGAATTGTGTTTACATCCTGTCTTTTGGATACAAGACATGGATCGCCGAATGCTCACCGATGACCAGTGGTCACGCATAGCGGATTTTCTGCCTGGGAAGGCCACAGACAGAG